>CBHTTS010000022.1:0-32105 GCA_966095775.1 uncultured Variovorax sp.
GCTTGATCATCTGCTCGGTGATCACGAAGTCGGCGATCACGCCGTCCTTCATCGGGCGGATCGCCTCGATGTTGCCGGGCACCTTGCCGAGCATGGCCTTGGCCTCGCGGCCCACGGCCTGGATCACTTTCTTGCCGTGCGGGCCGCCTTCGTGGCGGATGGCGACGACCGAGGGCTCGTCCAGCACGATGCCCTTGTTGCGGGCGAAGATCAGGGTGTTGGCGGTGCCGAGGTCGATCGCCAGGTCGGTGGAGAAGTACCGACGGAAAGCTCCAAACATGTGCGGAATCCTTTGGAGCACGCCTGCGCGTCGGCAGGACGTCGCTCCTTTTTATGGGTCGTTTGACGGGGTAGATTGATCGTTTTTGGCGCAAAAGCCGGCGCGTTCGCGGGGGTTGCGGCAAAGGCGGGATAATACCCGAATCCCCTCTGAATCCCGTGTCCGCGCGCCGTTCGGCGCGCGATTTACTTCCGGTCTTCCGGGCCGGTCCGACCCATGTCCCTGTCCAGTTCAGACATCGCACGCATTGCCTCGCTGGCAAGGCTGCAGCTCGCTCCCGAAGAAAGCGAGCGCATGCTCACACAAATCAACGGCTTTTTCGACCTGGTCGAGCGCATGCGCGCCGTCGACACCGCCGGCGTCGAGCCGCTGGCGCATCCGGTGGCGGCCCTCGAGGACGTCACGTTGCGCCTGCGCGACGACGTGGTGAGCGAACCCGACAACCGCGAAGCGAACCAGAAGAGCGCACCGGCCGTCGAGGCTGGCCTGTTCCTCGTGCCGAAGGTGATCGAATGAGCCGCGACCTGCACCAATGGGGCGTGGCCGAGCTGGCCGCCGCGCTGGCCGGCCGCAAGGTCTCGGCGGTCGAGGCCGCGCAGCACCACCTCGCGCGCATGAAGGCGCACGAGGCGCTCGGCACCTTCCTCGACGTGAACGAGGCGGTCACGCTGGCGCAGGCGCGCGCGGCGGACGAGGCGATCGCGGCCGGGCGCGCGGGCGTGCTCGCGGGCGTGCCGATCGCGCACAAGGACATCTTCGTCACCACCGACTTCGCCACCACCGCGGGCTCGAAGATGCTCGCGGGCTACCGCTCGCCCTTCGACGCGACCGTGGTGCGCCGCCTCGCCGAGGCCGGCGCGGTCACGCTCGGCAAGCTCAGCTGCGACGAGTTCGCGATGGGCTCGGCCAACGAGAACGTCGCCGTGCCCGCGGTCGGCCACGACCGGGCCGTGCCGGTGCGCAACCCCTGGAACCTCGAGCGCATCCCGGGCGGCTCCTCGGGCGCGAGCGCGGCCGCCGTGGCCGCGCGGCTCGCCCCCGCGGCCACCGGCACCGACACCGGCGGCTCGATCCGCCAGCCGGCCTCGTTCTGCGGCGTGACCGGCATCAAGCCGACCTACGGCCGCGCCTCGCGCTACGGCATGGTGGCCTTCGCCTCGAGCCTCGACCAGGCCGGCCCGATGGCCCGCTCGGCCGAGGACTGCGCGCTGCTGCTGTCGGCCTTCTGCGGCCCCGACCCGGACCGCGACTCGACCTCGCTCGACCGCCCCGCCGAGGACTTCGGCCGCGCGCTCGGCGACTCGCTCGAAGGCCTGCGCATCGGCGTGCCGAAGGAGTTCTTCGGCGAGGGCGTGGCGCCCGGCGTGCGCGCGGCGATCGACGCCGCGCTCGCGCAGTACGAGAAGCTCGGCGCGAAGCGCGTCGAGGTCTCGCTGCCGCGCACCGAGCTGTCGATCCCGGTCTACTACATCCTCGCGGCGGCCGAGGCCTCGAGCAACCTGAGCCGCTTCGACGGCGTGAAGTTCGGCTACCGCGCCAAGGACTTCATCGACCCGGCCAGCAAGAAGACCGCGCTCACGCAGATGTACGAGCGCACGCGCGCCGAAGGCTTCGGCGACGAGGTCAAGCGCCGCATCATGATCGGCACCTACGTGCTCTCGCACGGCTACTACGACGCCTACTACCTGCAGGCGCAGAAGGTGCGCCGCATGATCGCCGACGACTTCCAGCAGGCGTTCCGGCAGTGCGACGTCATCGCCGGCCCGGCCGCGCCGACCACCGCCTGGAAGATCGGCGCACACGGCGACGATCCGGTGGCCGACTACCTCGCCGACATTTTCACCCTGCCCGCCTCGCTCGCCGGCCTGCCCGGCATGAGCGTGCCCGCCGGCTTCGACGACGGCATGCCCGTGGGCCTGCAGCTGATCGGCAACTACTTCGGCGAGGCGAAGCTGCTCAATGCGGGCCACCGCTTCCAGCAGGCCACCGACTGGCACCTTCGCACGCCGGAAGGCTTCTGACGACCATGAGCGAGACAGTGAACACCTTCGAAGCACAGCAACAGGGCCGCCCGACCGGCCCGCTGGTGCGCGGCTATGAAGTCATCATCGGCTTCGAGACCCACGCCCAGCTCTCGACCGCGAGCAAGATCTTCAGCCGCGCCTCGACGGCCTTCGGCGCCGAGCCCAACACCCAGGCCTCGGCGGTCGACCTCGCGCTGCCGGGCACGCTGCCCGTGATGAACAAGGGCGCGGTCGAGCGCGCGATCAAGCTCGGGCTCGCGCTCGGCTCGCACATCGCGCCGCGCAGCGTGTTCGCGCGCAAGAACTACTTCTACCCCGACCTGCCCAAGGGCTACCAGATCAGCCAGTACGAGATCCCGGTGGTGCAGGGCGGCGCCGTGGAGTTCTACGTCGGCGACGAGAAGAAGTCCGTGCGCCTGGTGCGCGCCCACCTCGAGGAGGACGCGGGCAAGTCGCTGCACGAGGACTTCGTCGGCCAGTCGGGCATCGACCTGAACCGCGCCGGCACGCCGCTGCTGGAGATCGTGACCGAGCCCGACATGCGCTCCACCGCCGAGGCGGTGGCCTATGCGCGCGAGCTGCACAAGATCGTGACCTGGATCGGCATCTGCGACGGCAACATGCAGGAAGGCAGCTTCCGCTGCGACGCCAACGTGTCGGTGCGCAAGCCCGGCGAGAAGCTCGGCACGCGGCGCGAGATCAAGAACCTCAACAGCTTCAAGTTCATGCAGCAGGCGATCGACTACGAGATCCGCTGGCAGATCGACGAGCTCGAGGACGGCCGCGCGATCGAGCAGGCCACGGTGCTGTTCGACCCCGACACCGGCGAGACGCGCGCGATGCGCGCCAAGGAGGACTCGGCCGACTACCGCTACTTCCCCGACCCCGACCTGCCGCCGCTCGTGATCGCGGCCGACTGGATCGAGCGCGTCAAGGCCACCATGCCCGAGCTGCCGCGCGCGATGGCCGAGCGCTACGTGCGCGAGCACGGCCTGTCGGCCTACGACGCGGCGCAGCTCACGCAGAGCGCGGCGCTCGCGCGCTACTTCGACGAGGCCGTGGCCGCGGGCGCGGCGCCCAAGCTCGCGAGCAACTGGATCACGGGCGAGATGGCGCGGCGCCTCAACGCCGCCGAGATCGGCATCGAGGCCGCGCCCGTGAAGGCGCCGCAGCTCGCCGCGCTGGTCAGGCGCATCGCCGACGGCACCCTGCCCAACAATGCCGCGCGCCAGGTGTTCGAGGCGCTCTGGACCGGCGAAGGCAGCGACGTCGACGCGATCATCGAGGCCAAGGACCTGAAGCCGATGAACGACGCGGGCGCGCTCGACGCGATCCTCGACGAAGTGATCGCGAAGAACCCGAAGAACGTCGAGGAATACCGCGGCGGCAAGGAGAAGGCGCTCAACGGCCTCGTGGGCCAGGTCATGAAGGCCAGCGGCGGCAAGGCCAACCCGGCGCAGGTCACCGAGCTGCTGAAGTCGAAACTGGGCTGAGCGCCCGCCGGCGCACCGCGCTCAGCGCGCGGTGCCGCCGTTCTGCGGCGTCCAGAGCTGCTTGAGGCGCGCACGCTCCTCGTCGAAGCGCGCATTGACGCGCTTCTTCTCGTCCTCCTGCTCGCCGATGAAGCGGTTCTGGACCGCCACGCTCTGCTGGTTGTCCTCGAGCTTGCGGCGCACCGCGCCAGGCGCCTTGCTCGGGTCGGCCTTGTAGAACTCGAGCTCCTCGTCGATCTTGCGCCGGTCCTCCGCGAGCTCGACCAGGCGCTTCCTCGCGGCCTGGATCACGGCGTCGATCTGCACCAGCGCCTCGGTGCGCTCGCGGTCGTGCACCGCGGCATTCGGGTAGCGCACCAGCAGCGCGCGCTCGCGGCGGCGTTCGTCGACGATGCGCGCGGCCTGCAGCGCGGCCTCGCGCGCGCGGTCCTCGCGCTCGGCCTGCTCGCGCGCGGTGTAGGTCGGCTCGATCACGCGGCGCGTGCTGCCGCTCGGGCTCAGCTCGCGCTGCTCGCGGTCGCGGCATTCGGCGATCGGCCGGTCGGCCGTGAGCGTGCGGCCCCGCGCGTCGGTGCACGAGTAGATCGCCGGGGGCGCGGGAGCCGGCTGCGCCGGCGCCGGCGCGGGCGCGAGGCCCAGCAGAGCCGCCAGCAGCGCCGCCCATCGGGCGCATGCCGGATCGAGGAGGTCGTCGCGTCGAGCGGCAGGCATGGCTTTGTCTTCGGTCCTATTTCGCGCCGTAGCGCGCACGGTAGGCGAGCACCCGCTCGCGGTGGGCGCCGAGCTCGGCCGCGGCCTGGCCCGACAGGTAGCTCAGCAGGTCGTCGAGGGTGGCGATCGCCACCACCTGCAGCCCGAGCTGCTGGCGCACGTACTGGACCGCGCTGTGGTCCACGTCGACGCCGTTCTCGGTGGCCTTCTCCTGGCGGTCGAGCGCGATCGCGACGGCCTGCGGCATGGCGCCCGCGGCCTCGATCGCGGCGATCGACTCGCGCACCGCGGTGCCGGCCGACATCACGTCGTCGACGATCAGCACGCGGCCCTTGAGCGGGGCCCCGACGAGCGCGCCGCCCTCGCCGTGCGCCTTGGCTTCCTTGCGGTTGTAGGCGAAGGGGTAGTTGCGCCCGCGCCGCGCCAGCTCGGCCGCGACCGTGGCGCCGAGGGGAATGCCCTTGTAGGCCGGGCCGAAGATCATGTCGAACTCGACCCCGCTCTCGATCAGCCGGTCTGCATAGAATCCCGCGAGCCGCGCGATCTTGGCGCCGTCGTCGAACAGCCCCGAGTTGAAGAAATAGGGGCTCAGGCGGCCGGCCTTGGTCTTGAACTCGCCGAATCGCAGCACGCCGGCGTCGAGCGCGAACTGGACGAAATCCTGCGCGACCGCGCTGCTTTCCTCACCTTTTACAGCCATCGGAATTTCCTTGTGTTCAAACTGACCAGCCTCAATCTCAATGGCCTGCGTTCGGCCGCCACGAAGGGGGTGGCGGACTGGGTGGCCGAACTTGCGCCGGATTGTATTTGCATGCAGGAGATCCGGGTCCAGGCGAGCGACATCGAGGGCCGCTTCGAGGAGATGGCCGGCCTCAAGGGCCATTTCCACTTCGCCGAGAAGAAAGGCTACGCCGGCACGGCGATCTACACCAGGCATGCACCCAGCGACGTGGTGGTCGGCTGGGGCGACGCCGAGTTCGACGCCGAGGGCCGTTACCTCGAGCTGCGCTTCGACACGCCCGCGCGAAAGCTCTCGATCATCAGCTGCTACTTCCCGAGCGGCAGCTCGGGCGAGGAGCGGCAACAGGCCAAATTCCGCTTCCTCAAGGGCTTCTTCCCGCACCTCGTGAAGCTCAAGAAGGAGCGCGAGTTCGTGCTGTGCGGCGACATCAACATCGCCCACAAGGAGATCGATCTCAAGAACTGGCGCGGCAACCAGAAGAACAGCGGCTTCCTGCCCGAGGAGCGCGCCTGGATGACGCGGCTGCTCGATGCCGGCGCCGACGGCGCGGGGCTGGTGGACGTCTACCGCATGCTCAAGCCCGAGACCACCGGCGAGGCCTACACCTGGTGGAGCAACCGCGGCCAGGCCTACGCGAACAACGTGGGATGGCGGCTCGACTACCACCTCGCGACCCCGAAGACCGCGGCGCTCGCGCGCACCGAGCAGATCTTCAAGACCATCAAGTTCAGCGACCACGCGCCGATCACGGTGGAGTACGACTTCGTGCTCTGAGCGCCACCTGCCACTCGATACCCGCCCATGTCCGACGCCAACCGTTATCGAACCACCGGCGCCGAAGGCGAGTACGAGCCGGGCTCGAATGAACAGGTGCTGCGCAATCTGGCGGGCGTCAAATCCGCGGACGACATGGACGACCTCGAACTGCAGCTACTGAGCGACCTGTACGACGAGGTGCTCCTGCAAAACCTGCCAGACCGCCGGTTGACGGTGGCGGACATCAAGCGCTGGCATCGCGTGTGGCTGGGCAACGTGTATCCCTGGGCAGGGCAGGAACGCTCGGTCAACCTTGGCAAGGACGGCTTCCAGTTCGCCACCGCCGGCCTGTTGCCGGGCCTGCTGGCCGATTTCGAACGAGAGTGCCTAGCGAAATGGACGCCCTGCGGCAACCTGGCACCCGACGAACTGGTACATGCCATCGCCGTGACGCACGTGGAACTGATCCTGATCCACCCATTCCGCGAGGGCAATGGGCGCTTGTCGCGCCTGCTGGCCGATGTGATGGCCGTGCAGGCCGGTCATGAGCCACTGGACTACAGCAGCTGGGAGCAGAACAAGCCGGCCTACATCGGCGCGATTCACGCTGGTTTTCTGGGGGACTACGCCCCCATGGGTCGGTTGGTGACCCGGGCCATCGCCGACGGCGATGCCAGCCTCAGCGAGCCAGCTTGACGTGGGGAAAGCGCACAGCGGGTTGCTGCAAGCGGCGCTCGAGTTGCGCAACCTTCTGGCCTGTTTCCACCGCCGTGGAACTGGCGACCGACCGCCGCACAGCCTTGGGGCTCGGTGCCTTGCGTTGAGGTACGGCGGGTTGGGTCATGCTGCGATTTCACCAGGGAAGGCTGAATTTTATCGCCTTCAGCCGCAGCAGCCCCCGATCCGTCCCGCGCGGTACAGCGGCGCGAGGTCCTCGGCCAACGCGCCGAGCGTGCGGCGCCACGCGGCATGCGCGGGGTCGGCCGCGAGCGCCGCGCGCATGCGCGCCAGCAGTTCGGCGCGCAGCGCGGGTTCGTCGACGCCGAGCACCCGGCCCGCGTCGACCGCGACCCGCCCGCCGACCAGCACCCGGGCCACGTGGCGGCCGGTCGCGCGGGCGAGCACCAGGTCGAGCGGGTCGATGTCGTCGAACAGCGCGTCGTCGTCGAGCGCGTCGAGGTCCAGCAGCAGCAGGTCGGCCGCCTCGCCGGGCGCGATGCGGCCGCCGGTGGCCAGGCCGCCGCGCACGCTGCGCGGGCCGTGGCCGGCCGCGAAGGACCAGAGCTGGGCCGGCGTCATCGTGCTGTCGTAGCCCCAGCCGCGGTGCAGCGCATGCGCGAGGCGCATCTCGCGCAGCGCGTCGTCGTCCTCGTCGAAGGCCATGCCGTCGAGGCCCATGGCCACGCGGCAGCCCTGGCGCAGCATTTCGGCGAGCGGCGCGATGCCCGACTTGAGGCCGAGGTTCGAGCTGGTATTGACCGCGATCGTGGCGCCGCGCTCGGCGATCAGCGCGAGCTCGTCGGGCCGCGCCCAGGTGCAGTGCGCGAGCGTGAGGCGCGGCGTCAGCAGGCCGATGGCGTCGAGGAAGCGCACGATGCCCCCGGGATGGTGGGCATCGGCCCAGTCGCGCTGGTAGCGGGTCTCGAGCAGGTGCATGTGCACCGGCCGGCCGGTGTCGGCCGAGGCGCGCGCGATCGCCTCGAGCAGCGGCGTGCCGCACCACTGGACCCCGGTCGGCCCGTACTGCACGGCGACCTGCGCGCCCAGGCCTTCTTCGTCCACCATGCGCGCCACGTCGTCGACCAGCGCGAGCTGCCGCGCGGGCTCGGCCGGCCGCACCGCGAGCCGGCCCGCGACCGCCGCGCGGATGCCGGGGCGCAGCGCCGCCAGCACGGCCGCATCGTCGTCGTAGGCGATGCCGTGGCGGTCGCGCAGCGCGACCGCGAAGCCGATGCGCACGCCGACGTCGCGCGCGGCATGCGCCACCGCGCGCGCTTCGTCGACGTAGTCCATGCCGCCCTGCACGCGCGTGTAGTGCACCATCAGGTGCGCCACGCCGTGGCGCAGCGAGCGCGCGAACGAGGTGGCGGCGCAGAGGTACGGGTCCATGCCCGGCACCACGCCGAGGAACGGCAGCCAGCTCTCGAGCGGCTGGCCGAAGGCGCCGAGCGTGGCGCTGCGGAAGGTGCGCGCATGGTCGTGCGCGTTGGCCAGTGCCGGCAGCGCGAGCAGCCGCGGCGCCGGGCCGCCGCCTTCGCGCGCTGCCTCGACGGCGCCGATGCGGTCGCCGTCGAGCACGATGCGCACGCCCGCGCGCGGCGGCTGCACGCCGGGCTCGGCGAGCAGCCAGGCGCAGTCGATCGGTGCGGGATGCGGCGCGTTCGACATCGGCCGGCTCCCGCTCAGCTCGCCGCGGGCCGGCGCGCGGCCGCGGGCGGCAGGAAGCGGCGGTCGAAGACCTCGCCGGGCGCGGGCGCGCGCGGCAGCTCGAAGGCCTCGCGCAGCTGGCCGATCGCGCGCGCCATGCGCGCGTCGTCCACGTCGCCGAGGCCGGCGCGCACGGCCGCGGGCGTCAGCACCACGGTGCGCAGCGCATAGAGCAGGCGCCGCTTCTCGAGCGCGGCATCGAGCAGCGGCTCGCGCTTGGCGAGCGCGGCGATCGCGGCATCGGGATCGGCCACGGTCTCGAGCACCGCGCGGTGGACCGCGCGCACCAGCCCGGCCACGGCGTCGGGGCGCTCGCGCAGCAGCGCGCGCGAGACCATCACGCCGTTGCCGTAGAGGTCCACGCCATGGTCGGCGTAGTGGAACCAGCGGATGTCGCGCTCGGGGTCGACGCCCTGCGCCACCAGGTTCATGTAGCTCGTGACCGAGAACACGGCCGCCCCGTCGACGTGGCCCTTGAGCAGCATCTGCTCCTGCAGGTTGGGCGCCATGCCGGTCCACTGGACCTTGGCGGCATCGATGCCCGCGCGCGCGGCCATCAGCGGGAACATGCGCGCCGCGGCGCCGCCGGCCGGGCTGCCAAGCGTGCGGCCTTCGAGGTCCTTCAGGGTCTTCACGGGTCCGGCGGACTTCACGATCAGCGCGAAGGGCGCGCGGTCGTAGAGCATGTAGACCATGACGGGCGCCTCGGCGGGCTTCGCCGCGGCGTTCTGCACGATCGCGTTCATGTCGCCGAAGGCGGCCTGGTAGGCGCCGTTCATCACCTTGGTGACCGCAGCCGCCGAGCCGTCGCCCTGGTCGATGGTGACGGCCAGCTTCTCGGCCGCGAAATGGCCGCGGTCCTGCGCGAGGAAGAACCAGGCGTGGATGCCCTGCAGCTTCCAGTCGAGCACGAACTTGATCGGCACGCTCGCCTGCGCGAAGGCGCGCGGCGCGCCGGCCGCGGCGGCGAGTGCGGGGATGGCCGCGAGCGCGGCGCGGCGGGAGAGGGATGGCGGCATCGGCGCTCCTTCGGGTCGCATGGTTCAGGCCGCCTCGAAGAGCACGTCCTGCGCGCCCTCCCAGAGCACGCGGCGGCCGAGCTCGCGCATCTGCTCGCGGCCCTCGACGATGGTCAGGAAGTGGTTGCCCGCGAGCTGGCCCATCTTGCTCGCGAAGCTGCAGGCGCCGTAGGCCCAGATGATCTCGGTCTCGCTGTAGCCGCCCGGGTAGAACAGGATGTCGCCGGCCGAGGGATGGCTGGTGTGGTTCTCGAAGCCCACGCCGAGCGCGAAGTCGCCGAGCGGCACCCAGCAGCCCTCGCCGCTCCAGCGCACGTGGATCAGCTTCTGGCGGTAGGGCAGGAGCTTGGAGAACGCGGCCACGGTGAGCGGCGCGTCGGGATGGGTTTCGGCCACGAAGCGCAGGCCCGCGGCGGTGATGAGGATGCGTTGCACGGTGGGTGGGTTCATTGCAGGGGTCCTTGGGTGGATGTGTCAGGCCATGGCCATGTCGGTCTTGCGCAGCGCCCAGCCCGTCATGCGCCGCTCGACGAGCGCCGACACCGCATAGAGCAGCACGCCCATCGCCGCGAGCAGGAACAGGCCGGCGAACACCATCGGCACGTCGAAGTTGCCGCTCGCGATCATCATCACGGTGCCGATGCCCTTGTTGGCCGCCACCGTCTCGCTGAGCACCGTGCCCACGAAGGACAGCGTGATCGCGATCTTGAGCGAGGCGAACAGGTACGGCAGCGTGCGCGGCAGGCCGACGTTCCAGAGGATGTCGCGCTTGCGTGCGCCGAGCACGCGCAGCACGTCCTCGAGTTCGGGCTCGGTGCTCGCGAGCCCGGTCGCGACGTTGACCACCACCGGGAAGATGCTGATCACCATCGAGGTCAGGATCGCCGGCACGGTGCCCGCGCCGAACCACACCACGAACAGCGGCACCACCGCCACCTTCGGGATGCTCGAGAAGCCCACCAGCAGCGGGTAGGTCACGTCGTAGGCGAGCTTGGACGAGCCGATCGCCACGCCGATCAGCACGCCCGCGGCCACGCCGAGCACGAAGCCCGCGAGCGTGGTGTAGAGCGTCTGCAGCGTGTGCGGCCACAGCAGTGGCATCTTCTCGATCAGCACGCGCGCGATCTGGCTCGGCCGCGGCAGCACCAGGTCGGAGATGCCGCCGGCCAGGCACAGCAGCTCCCAGAGCAGGAAGAAGCCGACCAGCGCGGCGCTCGACAGGATGCGCTGGCGCAATACGGGGGAGATCGTGCTCATTGGAAGACCTCCGCGCCGAGCGGCGCCGCTTCGGCCTCGGCCCCGGCCTCGGGCACCGCGTCGCCGCCGCGGCGCGCCTCGGCGATCCGCATGCGCAGCTGCTGCACCAGCGCCGCGAACTCGGGCGCATAGCTGCTCTCGAGCGTGCGCGGGCGCGCGAAGCCGACCTCGCGCGTCTCGAGGATGCGCCCGGGCCGCGCGCTCATCACGCAGATGCGGTTGGCGAGGTAGGCCGACTCGCGCAGGTCGTGCGTGACCAGCAGCACCGTGGGCCGGCGCGCGATCCAGAGCTTCTGCATGATGTCCCAGAGCTCCTCGCGCGTGAACTGGTCGAGCGCGCCGAAGGGCTCGTCGAGCAGCAGCAGCTCGGGCTCGTGCACCAGCGCGCGGCAGAGCGACGCGCGCTGCAGCATGCCGCCCGAGAGCTGCCACGGCCGCTTGTCGCCGAAGCCCTTCAGGCCGACCTGCGCCAGCAGCGCGTCGGCGCGCTCGGCGTACTCGCCGCGCTTCTTGCGCCGGTAGTCCTGGCGGAACGGATCGACGATCTTGAGCGGGATCATCACGTTCTCGCGGATCGTGAGCCAGGGCAGCATGGTCGGGTTCTGGAACGCGAGGCCGATGCGCAGCCGCGGCGCGGCTGCGGCATGGCGGCCCGCGGGCGGCTGCACGCCGGTGGCGCCCACCTCGCGCCCGCCCGCGATCACCGCGCCGGCGCTCGGGCGCAGCAGCCCGGCCACGAGCTTGAGGATGGTCGACTTGCCGCAGCCGCTCGGCCCCACCAGCGCGACGAAGTCGCCCTTCTCGATGTCGAGCGTGGTGTGGTCCAGCGCGACCGTGCCGCCGCCGTAGCGCAGCATCACGTCGGACAGTTGGATGAAGGCTTGTCCCATGGTCGCTTTCAGAAGGAGGAAGTGGGCGCGTCCACGCGCACGATCGCGGCCACCGGCCCGCCGCCCGCGGGGCCCTGGTGCTCCGCGCCGCCCGAGACGTAGAGCGCCGTGTGCCCCGCGAGCGAGGCCAGCACGCCGCCGACCACCGCGCGCGCATGGCGCGTGGCATGGATGTCGGAGTCGTTGAGCATGGTGTGGCGCTCGCCGCGCACGCGCCCGTCGGGACTGGCCTCGGCCTTGGCGAGCAGGTTCACGAGCCGGCGCGAGACCGCCTGCGCATCGCGCTCGGCGTCGAGCCCGAACGCGTCGCGCAGCAGCGCGCGCACGCTGTGGCCGTCGATCGCGTCGCGCATCACGCCGTGCGCGATGCGCAGCGCCGAGGCGCTGGCGCGCGCCTCGCCGAGCACGATCACCACGTTGCCCTCGAGCTCGATGCCGGCCGAGGCCGAGGCGCGCGCCGAGAACGCGCTCCAGTCGGCCAGCACGCTCTGGTCGCCGATCTCGCCGCGCGCGGCTTCGCCCAGCGCCACCGCCACGCCGAGCGCCGAGGCGCCGCGCGAGTAGCCCATCGATTCGTAGCTGTCGTGCGTGACCGGCGCCCGCCCGCGCGCGAGCGCGTCCGCCACCTTGGCCGAGGTCAGGAGCGGGCACTTGACCTGCACGAAGTGCACGTCCTCGGCGCTGTCGATGCCCGCGTCGCGCATCGCCTCGGCCACGGCCTGGGCGGTGGCGTCGATCTGCGCCGCGCGGCCCATCTCCTCGGGCAGGAAGTCGCGCGTCTGCGCGACGCCGACCACCAGCCGCTTCTCGCCGTGCGCGGGCGCGGCGCCCTCGCGCCAGCGCCGCGCGAACACGGTGAAATGCGGCGAGAGCACGCCCTCGGTGCCGCCCGACATGACCAGCGCCACGCGGCGGTGCACCGCCTCGGGCGTGCAGCCGAGCGCGGTGGCGAGCAGCTGGCACCAGGCGGCCGAGGCGTACTCGCGCGTGAAGTCGTTGACGCAGCCGTTGCCCTCGGTCTTGCCCATCACCGCGACGATCTCGGACGGCACGAGCTCGCCCGCGTCGATCAGCGCCTGCACGCCGCGCAGGTCGCCGGGCCCGCTGCACGGGATGCGCCAGGCCCGCACCTCCTGGAAGCGGCTCATGCGGCGCTCCAGTCGATCTCGCCCGTGGGCACGGCCGTGGGCGGAACGCCCGGCGGCGTCTCGAGGATCGCGCTGCTGTAGTGCTCGGTGTTGCGCGGCTTCGGCGCCGGCATGCGCTGCACGGCCTTGACCGAGCGGCCCCAGCCCGCGGCCTCCTGCACCAGACGGCCGTCGCGCATCACGAAGCGCCCGCGCAGCAGCGTATGCAGCGGATAGCCCTGCACCGCGCGGCCGTTCCAGGGCGAGATCCTGCTGATGCTCTGCAGCCTGTTTTGCGACAGCACGCCGGTGCGCCGCATGTCGACGAAGGCGATGTCGGCATGCGCGCCCGGCGCGATCACGCCCTTGGTGCCGTACAGGCCCCAGGCCTTGGCGGGGTTGACCGCGCTCCAGCGCACGTAGTCCATCAGCGAGGCGCGGCCGCGGTTGACCTCGGTCAGCATCAGCGGCATCTGCGTCTCCACGCCCGGGAAGCCGCAGTCGCATTCCCAGATGCTCTCGCGCGTCTTCTCCTCGGGCGCGTGCGGCGCATGGTCGGTGGCGATCATGTCGAGCGTGCCGTCGAGCAGCGCGTCCCACAGCGGCTGGTTGTGACGCGGCTCGCGGATCGGCGGGTTGAGCCGCATCACGCCGCCGAGCGTGCGCATGTGGTCGGTGTTGAGCAGCAGGTACTGCGGGCAGGTCTCGGCCGTCACGTCGACGCCGCGCTGCCGCGCCGCACGCAGCAGGTAGAGCGAATCGGCCGCGCTGTGGTGCGCGATGTGCACGCGCGCGCCGGTCCACTCGGCCAGCGCGAGCACGCGGCCGATGGCCTCGATCTCGGCCACCGCGGGCCGCGCCGCGAGATGCGCCATCGCGTCGATCCGGCCGGCCGCCTGCATCTTCTTCTGGCGCCGGAACAGGATCGACGAATTCTCGGCATGCACCACGGTGCGGATGCCCAGCGGCGCGAGCTTCTCGAAGCCTTCGAGCAGTGCGCCGTCGGTGGGCGCGGGCAGGTTGCCGAAGGTGTTGCCGACGAAGGCCTTGAAGCTGGTCACGCCGGCATCGAGCAGTTCCTCGAGCCGCTCGACGGTGTCGTCGCCGAGCAGGCCGTGGATGCCGAAGTCCACGTACGACGATTCGGCCGCCTTCTGCTTCAGGCGCAGCGCCTCGACGGTGCCCGTGGGCGGGTTGGTGTTGGGCATCTCGAAGACGGTGGTCACGCCGCCGAGCGCGGCCGCGGCCGAGCCGGTCTTCCAGGTCTCCTTGTGCGGATAGCCCGGGTCGCGGAAATGCACGTGGCTGTCGATCGCGCCCGGCAGCAGGTGCAGCCCGTCGGCGCGCATCTCCTCGCGCGCCGGCGGCATGGTGTCGTCGTGGCCCACGGCCACGATGTGCTCGCCGGCGATCGCGACGGCGGCTTCGAAGATGCGGTCCGGCGACACCACCTGGGCGCCGCGGATGACGAGGTCGACTTCCTTCATGTCGCAGCCGTCCCTTCAGAGCATGGCCCAGCCGCCGTCGACCGGCAGGTCCACGCCGGTGATCTGGCGCGAGACGTCGCTCGCCATGAAGAGGCAGGCGTTGGCCACGTCCTCGTCGGTCGAGACGCGGCGCAGCGCGTAGTCGGCCGCATGGCGCGCCATCGCCTCCTCGAGCGTGATGCCGAGCTTCTCGGCCATGTTGGCGCAGACCTTCTCGCGGAAGCGCGGCCCGTCGACCATGCCGGGCGCGACGCAGTTGACGTTGATGCCGTACGGTCCGGCCTCGAGCGCGAAGCTCTTGGTGATGCCGCGCAGGCCCCACTTCGAGGCCGAGTAGGCGAGCCGCCCGGCGCGCCCGCGCATGCCGAAGGTGCCGCCCACGTTGACCACCTTGCCGCTCCTGCGCGCGATCATCGAGGGCAGCACGGCGTGGATGGTGTTGAAGCAGCCCGTCATGTTGAGCTGCACGATCTCGTCGAACTCCTCGCGCGTGGTCTCCCAGCCGGTCTTGCCGATCGGGCCCGAGCCGCCGGCCACGTTGACCAGCACGTCGATGCGGCCGAAGGCCTCGAGCGCATGCGCGGCCAGGGCCTCGGTCTGGGCGCTCTGCGTGAGGTCGCAAGGCACCACGATCGCGGCCACGCCGAGCGCGCGCGCCTCGGCCGCCACCGGCTCGATGGCCGCGATGTCGCGGCCGGCCAGCACCAGCTTCGCGCCTTCGCGCGCGAAGGCCAGCGTCACGGCGCGCCCCATGCCCTTGGCGGGGCCGGTGATGAGCGCGACCTTGTCTTGGAGTTGCAGGTCCATGTCTGTTCGTCTTTCTCGGTGTCGTCTTGTAGGTTCAGGGCTGGCGGTCCAGGCTCGAGGGCCGCTCGGCGCGCGCGGGCAGGAAGCTGCGGTCGAACACCTCGGCCACGGCCGGCGTGCGCGGCAGCTTGTTGGCGTCGGCCACGATGTCGATCGCGCGCTTCATGCGCGCCTCGTCGATGTCGCCCAGGCCGATGCGCGCCACCTCGGGGTGGCTCATGTCGTTGCGCAGGGTGGCGAGCAGCTTCTCGCGCTCGACCTCGCGCTTGAGCAGCGGCTCGCGCTTCATCACCGCGGCGACGCCCGCATCGGGGTCGGCGATCACGTCCTTGATCGCGCGGTTGAGCGCACGCACGAAGCCCTGCACCGCCTTCGGGTTCTCCTTCGCGAAGCTGCGCGAGAAGAACACGGCGTTCGAATACAGGTCCATGCCGTGGTCACCGTAGCGGATGAAGCGCAGGTCCTTCGCGGGATCGAGGCCCATCGCCTTGGCGCTGAAGCTCACCGTCGTCACGTAGCCGAAGGCGGCGTCGATCTGGCCGCGGCTGAGCATCTGCTCGCGCAGGTTGGGCGCCATGTTGGTGATGTTGACCTTGGCCGCATCGATCTTGGCGATCTTCGCGAAGGCCGGGAACAGCTTGAGCGCGCCGTCGTTGGCCGGGCCGCCGATGGTCTTGCCTTCCAAGTCCCGGGGCGTGCGGATCGGGCTGTCCTGCTTCACCACCAGCGTGAAGGGCGGCGTGTTGTAGAGCATGTAGACCGCGACCGGCGCATCGGCCGGGCGCTTGGACGCCAGGTCGATCAGCGCGTTGATGTCGCCGAAGCCGGCCTGGTAGGCGCCGGCCGCGACCTTCGGGATCGAGGCGGCCGAGCCCTCGCCCTGGTCGATCTCGACGTCGAGGCCCTCGGCCTTGAAGTAGCCCTTGTCCTGGGCGGTGAAGAACCAGGCCTGGGCGCCTTCGTACTTCCAGTTGAGGACCATCTTGACCGGGGTCTGGGCGGCGGCGCCGGCGGCGGCCGCGGCGAGCGCGCAGGCCGAGAGAAGACGGGAGAGGCGGTGCAGAGGCATGTCAGGACTCCTTGGACGGGGGAACGGGGGTGGAACGGGCGCGCCGCGCGGGCAGCGAAGCCACGAGCGCGTCGGCGCCCGCGACGAAGCCGTGCAGCTGCTGCACGAGGAAATGGATGCCGCGCGTCACGTAGGCCGGCGACGGCGTGCCGCAGGCGTCCGCGAGCAGCACGCAGTCGTAGCCGAGGAAGGCCGCGTCCTGCAGCGTGGCGAACACGCAGCGGTCGGTGTTGATGCCCGCGAAGAACAGCGTCGTGACGTCCTGCTGGCGCAGCAGGCTGTCGAACTCGTTGTCCCAGAAGCCGCTCAGGCGATGCTTGTGCACGGTCAGGTCGGCGGGCGCCACCTCGAGCTCCTCGATCACCTGCGCGCCCCATGCACCGCGCACCAGCGCAGGGCCGCGGTCGATCGGCGAATGCTCGGCATAGCCCACGCCGTCGGCGCTGCGCTTGCCCTTGAAGTGGACGGTCGGGCTCAGGTTGCGCGCATCGGCGCGGATGCCCCAGTTGAGCCACACCACCGTGCCGCCGGCCGCGCGCCAGGCGGGCAGGAGCCGCGCGATCACGGGAATGGGCTTGCGCGCCGCCCTGGTGCCCAGGCCCTTCTGCGCGAACCAGCCCTCGGGATGGCAGAAGTCGTTCTGCATGTCGACCACCACGAGCGCGCTGCGCGCGAGGTCGAACGCCACCGGCTGCGGCTGCGCGTCGATGCGCACCGCCACGGGGCGTCTGGGTGCACGCACCAGGCTCAACCCCGCGGCCCCGAGGGTCCAGGCGTTGTGCGCGGCGGGCCCGAAGCGTGCGGGCTGTGCGTCTTTGGTGCGGGCGGAGGCGGATTGGCGTGGCATGGCCTGGACCTACGCAGTCGCCGTGCCAGAAGGTGCTCCGAATCCGTACCGTTTCGCGGACTCGCCGTTGCCGCAACGGCAACGCAGGCGAAGGCCGCCCACTGGCCCGGATCGTGCAACCGGCGGCGGCGAATCCCACCACCACCGGTCCCTGCGCCATGAACCATCTGCGCTTCCTGCGCTACGCCGACGAGGTCGCCCGCGCGGGCTCGATCCGCCAGGCCGCCGAGCGGCTGCACGTCGCCCCCTCGGCGGTGAACCGCCGCATCCAGGACATCGAGGAGGAGCTCGGCACGCCGATCTTCGAGCGGCTGCCGCGCGGCATGCGCCTGACCACCGCGGGCGAGCTCTTCATGCGCTACGTGCGCGGCCGCGCCGCCGACCTGGAGCGCGTGCGCTCCGAGATCGAGGAGCTCAAGGGCCTGCGCCGCGGCACCGTGCGGCTGGTCGCGAGCCAGGCGCTGGCGCCGCGCTTCCTGCCCGCGGCCATCCACGACTTCCGCGAGCACCATCCGCTGGTGGCCTTCGAGGTGCGCATCGGCGACCACGTGCAGGCCGCCGAGGCGCTGCGCAGCTTCGGCACCGACCTGGCGCTGGTGTTCAACCTCGCGCCCGAGAGCGACATTGAGCGCGCGATGGCGGTCGAGCAGCGGCTGATGGCACTGATGCACGCGCGCCATCCGCTCGCGGCCGCCAGCGCGGGCGGCGGCGTGCGGCTGCGCGACTGCGCCGAGTACCCGGTGGTGCTGCCCAACCGCGACACCGGCGGGCGCCAGCTGATCGAGCGCTTCCTCTCGCGCAGCTCGATCCGCATCGACGCGATGGTCGAGAGCAACAGCTTCGAGTTCCTGCGCGGCTGCGTCTACGACCGGCGCTCGATCTCGTTCCAGATGGCGATCGGCGCGCTGCCCGACGACCGCGAGGTGGTGGTGCGCGAGATCGAGGACCGCGGCTTCCCGCGCGGCGAGCTCGTGCTCGCGAGCCTGCGCGGCCGGCAGCTGCCGGTGATCGCCTACGCGTTCGCGGAGTTCCTGCGGCAGCGGCTGGCGGCACTCGGCTGAGCCGCCGCGCGCCGCCTCGCCATCAACGCGACAGCGCCGGCAGCGCCCTCTCCAGCGTCTCGCTGAAGGCGCGCAGCGCCTCGGTCTCGTGCGCGCCGCGCTTGGTGAGGCGGAAGAAGTCCATGCCCACGCGCGGCTTGGCGAGCAGGTCGCACTGCACGCGGTGGCGGCGGCAGGCCGCGAGCGCGAAGGTGGGCATCACGGCGGTGCCGAAGCCGGCCTCGACCATCGAGATCAGCGTGCCGAAGAAGTTGAAGGCGGGCCGCTTGGCGTCGGCCAGGCCGATCTCGCCGAGCTGGCGGTCGATCACCTTCTGGATCGGATTGCCCGGCGGCAGCCCGATCAGCGCCGCGCCGCGCAGCGCGGACCAGGGCACGCGGCCGACCGGCGCGCCGTCGGCCGCGGCCTGCGTGACGCGCATCAGCTCGAAGCGGCCCACCGGCGTGCGGACGAGCCCCGGCGCGGTCTTGAAGAAGAAGCCCAGGCCGAGGTCGGCCTCGCCGGCCGCGACCATGGCCTCGACGTCGCGCAGGTCGGCGTCGAACAGCCGCAGCGCCACCTGCGGATGGGCCGCGCGGAAGCTCGCGAACACCCACGGCAGCAGCTGCGAGGACACCAGCGGCGTGGCCGCGATGCGCAGCGTCTGGCGCGCCGCGTCGCCCTCGGCGCCGAGCTCGGCCGCCACGTCGTCGAGCTCGGTCACGAGCCGCTCCACCACCGGCAGCAGGCGCCGGCCCGCGGGCGTGAGGCTCACCATGCGCGTGGTGCGGTCGAACAGGCGGCAGCCGAGCTGCCCTTCCATCTCGCGGATCAGGATGCTGAGCCCGGCCTGCGTGATGTGGGCCTGCTCGGCCGCGCGCGTGAAGTTGCCGACCCGCGCCACCTGCAGGAAGGCGCGCATTTGGCGCGTGCTCAGATTCATAAGGGTTCATGATAAATCCATATCACATCTAAATTTCCCCTATGGCTCGTTTCCGGTCCCAATACGGAACCCATGAGCACCACCGCATCCAACGAAGTCATCATCCTCGGCGCCGGCATCGGCGGCCTGAGCCTTGCGCTGAGCCTGCACCAGGCCGGCATCCCCTGCCGCGTCTACGAGGCCGTGCCCGAGCTCAAGCCGCTCGGCGTGGGCATCAACCTGCTGCCGCACGCGGTGCGCGAGCTGGCCGAGCTGGGCCTGCTCGAGGCGCTCGACAAGGTGGGCGTGCGCACGCAGGAGGCGGTGTTCTTCACCGAGCACGGCCAGCTGGTGTTCCGCGAACCCGCGGGCCTGCAGGCGGGCTACGACTGGCCGCAGTACTCGATCCACCGCGGTGACCTGCAGACCGTGCTGCTGAACGAGACCCTGAGGCGCCTCGGCCCCGACAGCGTGCTGTGCGCCCACCGCTGCACCGGCGTCGAGCAGGACGCCGACGGCGTGACGGTGCACTTCGCGGGCGGGCGCGCGCCGGTGCGCGGCGCGGTCGCGATCGGCTGCGACGGCATCCACTCGGCGCTGCGCAAGCAGCTCTATCCGCACGAGGGCGCGCCGCGCTACTCGGGCATCAACATGTGGCGCGGCACCGCTGCCTGGGCGCCCTTCCTCTCGGGCGGCAGCATGGTGCGCGCGGGCTGGCTCGCGGTCGGCAAGATGGTGATCTACCCGATCCGCAACCACGTGGACGCCGAGGGCCGCCAGCTCGTGAACTGGGTGGCCGAGATCCACGCGCCGCAGCCCGCGATGCGCGACTGGAGCCGCGCCGGCCGGCTCGAGGACTTCCTGCCCGCCTTCGCCGACTGGCACTTCGACTGGCTCGACGTGCCGGCGCTGATCCGCGCCTCCGACACCATCCTCGAATACCCGATGGTCGACCAGGACCCGCTGCCGCGCTGGACCCACGGCCGCCTCACGCTGCTCGGCGACGCCGCCCACCCGATGGTGCCGCGCGGCTCGAACGGCGCGGGCCAGGCGATCATCGACGCGCGCTGCCTCGCGGGCGCGATGAAGCGCGCGGGCGCGGGCCCGGCCGCGCTCGAAGCCTACGACCGGGTGCGCGTGAAGGCCACCACCGAGGTGGTGCTGACCAACCGCAGCAACCCGCCCGACACCATCCTGCGCGAGGTGTTCGAGCGCTCGGGCGGCAAGCGCTTCGAGCGGCTCGACGAGATCGTGACGCAGCAGGAGCTGCAGGCGATCTCGGACAACTACAAGCGCGTGGCCGGCTACGACCCGGCGGCCCTCAAGCAGCGCGCCTCGTACCTCTGAATCCCCACCCGAAGAACACAGATGACGGAGACAACATGCGCCTCTTGACCAAGATCGTCGCCACCCTGCTCGCCGCGGCCGGCGCCGTGGCGGCCCACGCCTGGCCCGACCAGCCCGTGACGCTGGTGGTGCCCTACACGCCGGGCACCGGCATCGACCTGATCGCGCGCCAGCTCTCGGCGCGCCTGCCGCAGGCGCTCGGCCAGCCCGTGATCGTGGAGAACCTCGCTGGCGCCAGCGGCAACATCGGCAGCGAGAAGGTGGCGCGCGCCAGGCCCGACGGCTACACGCTGCTGGTGCAGGTCAACACGCTGGTGATGAACAAGAGCCTCTACAGCACGCTCGCCTACGACCCGGTGGCGGACTTCGCGCCGGTCACGCTCACCTCCTGGGGCACGCTGCTGCTGGTGACCAACCCGCAGGCGCAGAAGGCCGCCACGCTGCAGCAGTTCGTGGCGGCCGCCAAGGCGCGCCCCGGCCAGCTGACCTATGCCACGCCCGGCGTCGGCACGCCGCACCACCTGTCGATGGCGCTCCTGATGCAGGGCACCGGCATCGAGATGCTGCACGTGCCCTACAAGGGCACGGCGGGCGCGGTGACCGACCTGCTCGGCGGACGCATCGACGCGATGTTCCTGCCGGTGCACGTGGCGCTGCAGCACATCCAGGCCGGCAAGCTCAAGGCGCTGGCCACCGGCAGCGGCCAGCGCCTGCCGCAGCTGCCCGAGGTGCCCACGCTCGCCGAGGCCGGCGCGGCGGCCGACAACGTCGACATGTGGTACGGCGTGCTCGCGCCCAAGGGCACGCCGCCCGAGGTGGTGGCGCGGCTGCAGAAGGAGATCGCCGCGGTGCTGAAGTCGCCCGAGGTCGCGAAGTCCTTCGAGGCCCAGGGCATGGTGCCCGCGAGCTCGACGCCGGCCGAGTTCGGCGCGCTGATCCGCAAGGATGCGCAGCGCTGGGCGGCCGTGGTGAAGAAGGGCCGCATCACGGCCGACTGAGCTGGCGTCTTGCTCCCTCCCCCGCTGGGGGAGGGCCGGGGTGGGGGCATGCGGCGGTGGACAGGGTCGCGGCCTCATGGCCGCCTTCGGGTATTTGACGGCCAGCGCATCGGGCAGCCAGACAGCGCCGAGGCCCGTGTCCAGGTCTTTGCGGTGCAGCACGCGGGCCCGCTCCATCTGGTCGCGCAGCGGCGCCAGCAAGTTCTCAGGCAGCACGGTGACGCGATCCTTGCTCCCCTTGCCCTCGCGCACCAGGATCTCGCGGCGTTCGAACGCCACATCCTTCACGCGCAAACGCAGGCCTTCCAGGATGCGGCGCATCCCGGTGCCGTACAGCAGCGACGCGACGAGCCAGTTCGTGCCTTCCAGCTGGAGCAGCAGGTCGCGCACCTCGCGCTGCGTCAACATCACCGGCAGGCGCCGCGAAGCCTTGGCGCTGACGACCTCGTCGAGCCAGGGCAGTTCGTGCTGCAGCACCTCCTTGTACAGGAACAGGATGGCGGCCTTGGCTTGGTTCTGGGTGGACGCCGACACCTTGCGCTCGACCGCCAGGTGGGTCAGAAAGGCCGTGATCTACGGCGCGCCCATGTCGCGGGGCGCTTGTCGTGAGAAGAATGAAGCGGCGCGACCAGTCGACATAGGACTGCTCGGTGCTAATCGATTTGTGGAGCGCACGGATACGGACACGCAGGAGGTCGAGCAGCTTCGGGGCCGGGCGCCGGCTGGGAAGTGATGACAGGACCATTCATCCGTGGAATCTTGGGCGGCCCAAATTTTCGAGGCAGTGCGATTTCTGTAAGACGTTCCGGTTTGACGAGTTGACTTAGGCGACACGGACACCCTACGATGCGCAGAGCTAAATTTAGTTGGACGCTAGGGAGGAAGCAATGAATCCGATCTACGATCGCAGAGGCCAAGTTGTTGCTTGGCTGGATGAAGAAAACATCTACCACCTAAACGGTAGACACGCCGGCGTCATCGATGGCGAAAACGTCTATGGACATCGAGGTCAGCACTTGGGTGTTCTCGATCGCGGGTTGTTTAGAGATCACCGCGGCGGTGCAGTTGCTTTCCTAGAAGGTGCTTCAAGCGGGCCCATCCTGCCTATTTCTTCAATTCCGCCCATTCCCCCAATACCTTCCATTCCTCCAATTCCCGCAATTCCTTCAATCCCTCCTATTCCAGCCATCCCTTCCTTAGGGTGGAGTCAAACTCCGTGGCAGGCGTTCATCAGTGCATAGGGCCCACCAGGCGCTCAGCCGACCGACCTGCCTTCGCTTTGCTACAGCAAGCGGTCGCTGAGCTTGGGTGTTGGGCATGAAGGAGAGAGTTCGATGAACTATTGGGTCGTTGGGGCGTCTTGGGGCGGCGTTGAGCATCAAGATAAGAAGTTCATAGATCAAGGCATCTGGATGCTTGGCTGGGAGGAAGGTCATCAGCCGGAGAAGGCATCGGAGATGCAACCAGGTGATCGCATTGCCATAAAACGCATGAAAGGCAGAGGCCAGACCGGCATCACCATCTATCATCTGGGAATCATTCGCGGCGTCATCCTTGAAACGAATAAGGTTATCTGCACGGTAAATTGGGTGGCTATAGACCTCAAGCGAAACATCGAGGAGAGTCGGGGTTGCTTCGCTTCAATCCATGGGCCGTTCAAACATGATGCGTGGGTTCAAGAAGTGTTTTGCCTGTAGCGCGTTCATGCCCACCATCAGTTCCACCCAACGTCCACGCCTCTGCAGCGCTCCGGCGTGGCCGCGGTGAACTGGGGCGTTAGACCGGCTCTTCGTCGTTTGCATGGAACTAGACTTTTTTGCTTCGGGTGCTGCTGGCGAGCCGTGGCCGCTGTTCAGAACCATGCTCGATGCCGACGCGCCGAGAACGCAGCCTTCCAAGGCTTGTCGGAAAAGTGCTTTTCCGACAAAGCCTTCGCGGAGCGGACGGTGTCTGAAGCGCGGTCAAGGCCAAGCCCTTCGGGTGGCCGTTGGCCAGCCTTGACCCGCTCTTCAGACGTGGCCGGAGCGACACCAAGAAGTCGATCCCGCCTGTCAACTTCCATGCGGAACGACGGAGAGGCGCTAAACCTCAAGGGCCGCTGGGTACACTGCAAACATGACGAGGCCCAACATCGACATTAGCCTTCCGGATAGATATGACATGCTTGCTCGGAAGGCCGTTGGTCAGCTCTCGCAAATCATCTCACCGGTCGACGCCGCCCTTAACCACATTGACGATCTGCATGCAGATATGCGTGCATCCTCGCGGGGCACTTTCCTGATCATTCGGGGTGACTCCGGGACGGGGAAATCGACATTTATCCATACGATCGGCTTGTTTCGAGATGACGTGGAGACGGTCTCGTTTCCAAAGGAGCGAGACATTGCCGAAGTTCTCGAGTCGCTGGGCTCCACCAAACGCCAACTTCGAATTGTTGTCTTTGAGGGGCGAGAAGCGCTCACAGACGTGTCGAAGGAACTTCTTGAGAAGTCCATTCACGCTATCAACAGCTTTGTTCGGACTTCCGCCGGTGAGCGGACCATCGTTGCGTGGCCAGCGAATAGGGATGATTTAGCAACCAACTTGGCATCACTGGCCACGGAAATTGGGGCCGAAGCATTGACGGGCCTTGGCGAACCCGTCTTCCGCTTTCCAGGCCCTACGAAGGGAGAGTTCATCCCGATCGTAAACAAGACGCTTGCCCTTCTGAACCAGGGCGAAACCCTGCACGACCTTGGAATCTCTGATGGGCGCGCCACTCAGCTCGTAGAGGAGTCACCAACCATTGGCATTTTCCTCGCAAAGGTGCGGCGGGATCTTCTCTCAAACCAACGGCAACTGGCTACGCTGACGAAGAAGGAAATCTGCCGCGTGTGGATCGTTGTGTTGGCCGGCAACGAGCCTGAAGGGGATATCGACGCGTTGACCCGCGGCACCATGTATTCGGCGGACATCGATCGAATGCTGTCGGTCACAAACGCGAATATCGTGAAGGACCTTAAGGAGTTCCCAGAGAAGCTTGGGATGCTAGGGACCTATCTCGACGCCAGAGTTCTTCATGTGCCGGTTTTAGCCGCACTCGCTGCCGTTCGCACGTACGCCAGCGACAACCTCCGCAGCATGATGAAGAGTGCAGGCATGCTCGCGGCGCCAGAGAAAGACGCAAAAGAGCGGCTAGCGGACACCAATCTCGTGGCGTCCTTCAACAACACTCCTATTGGTGCGCGCAAGGTTGGTGGCAAGGTTGGTCCAAACTCCGTAGCCGCCTTCGAGAAGTTGACGAACATCGCTTCCACAAACGACATTGAGTTGAACAAGGCGATTGCTGCATGTCTGGTCGACTTAGGCGTTGTGAGCGGCTGCGCTTACGAACAGGACTTTGGTACTGGAATGTCGCGCCGCACTGATATCGTCGCCACAAGTGGTTCCGGCACCATCCGTCTCGAAATGATGTGGCGTAGAAAGACTGGTCGGGCGGAGATCGCGAACTATGTTCTCACGAAGCTCTATAACTACGGCAAGGCAATCGGATACCTATCCAACAAGGGGGCTGAGGTCTAACAGGTCGTTCGACGCGGACACGCAGCGGCACTACGTCCCGCAGGCGTGCTGGTGAGCGTACGCCCCGCGGCGCAATGTCGCTGTGTGCCGGTCAACTCCGACGTTAGACGCCTATGCCTGACAACTGGCTCCGCTACGCGCCTTCCGATCCACACTACCAGCCTGCGGCAACTGCGGCCGAGCACGCCCAGGCGCTGCTTCGATCATTTCTGCCGAATGCGGAAGACATTTCCATCGAATTCTTCGCGCATCCAACTTTCATAGACGCTGGCGGGAACTGGTCGGGCGTCTTGTGCCCTTCCTGCGGGGCCGACGCCGAACCATGGTGGGGTGACGCAATGTCAGCAACCGCGGAGCGAGACTTTTCCTCGCTCACAGTCGTGGCGGCCTGCTGCAAAGCAACCGTGTCGCTCAACAATCTCAAGTACGTGTGGCCGGTTGCATTTGGCAGCTTCGTACTTAATGCGATGAACCCGAACGTCGAGCGGCTTTCGCTTGCGCAACTAGAGCAGCTTGGTTCGGCCATCGGTTGCCCTGTTCGAGAGGTTCTTCAGCATCTTTGAAGCCGGCGTCTAACTGGTCATCCGAGCGGACGCCTAACGGCGCCGCTCAATTTCGGCGTTAGTCGTAAAAAAATTGGCGGGCGGAATATATCCCGCCTCACCCGTCCCCCAACCGGGAGCAGCGGCAAATACCCTCAGCGCGGCGCGGCCCGCGTGCGCGCCAGGTGCACCTGGTGCAGCGTGATCTTGCGCACCTCGGCCTGGCTGGTCTCGATGTGGGCGCGCAGCAGCATCGCGGCCTGGTCGCCGCGGTTCGCGCGCACGGCCTGCAGGATCTTGGCGTGCTCGTCGTAGGTGGCCTCGATGCGCGGCTGCTGCGTGAAGTCGAGCCGGCGGATGATGCGGATGCGGTCGGTCACGTCGCGGTGCACGCGCGCCATCTCGGCGTTGCCCGCCGCGGCCACCAGCGCGCAGTGGAAGGCCTCGTCCCACTGCGCCACCTGGGCGGTGTCGGTGCTGCGCCGGGGCGCGGGCACGAGCCAGATCTCGGCGAGCGCCTCCAGCGCGCCGCGGTCCACGCGCCGGTCGGTCTCGCACAGGCGGTGCACGGCGGTGGTCTCGAGCACCATGCGCAGGTCGTAGAGCTGCTCGAACTGGTCGAAGTCGAACGGCAGCACGCGCCAGCCGCTGCGGAACAGCACCTCGACGAAGCCCTCCTGCTGCAGCCGGAACAGCGCCTGCCGCACCGGGGTGCGCGAGACGCCGAGCCGGTCGCTGATCTCGCTCTCGGTGAAGCGGTCGCCCGGCACGAGGATGAAGTCGGCCACGTCGCGCTTGAGCTGCGCATAGACCTCGTCGGCGCGCGTGCGGAACGCGGCTTCGCCGGCTTCGGACACGGCGGCTTCGGGGCTGGAACGGACGGTGGAGGACACGGCGGGAATGGTAGTCGCTGTCACAGGCCGCCGCCGAAGGCCGCGAGCGCCGCCAGCAGCGCGCCGCTCGGCGCGGTCCAGCCGACGATGGCGCCCTGGGCGCGCACCATCTCGAGCGTGGCGGCCTTGAAGGCCGGGAAGTAGCTCTCGGTGCAGTCCTCCAGCAGCAGGCATTCGTAGCCGCGGTCGTTGGCCTCGCGCATCGTGGTCTGCACGCAGACCTCGGTGGTGACGCCGCCGAACAGCAGGTGCGTGATGCCGCGCCGCTGCAGCATGTCGTGCAGCCCGGTGGCGTAGAACGCGCCCTTGCCGGGCTTGTCGACCACGATCTCGCCCTCCACCGGCGCGAGCGCGTCGATGATGCGGCTGCCCGGCTCGCCGGCCACCAGGATGCGGCCCATCGGCCCCGGATCGCCGATGCGCAGCCGCGGGTTGCCGCGCAGCCGCTTGGCGGGCGGGCAGTCCGAAAGGTCGGGCCGGTGGGCCTCGCGCGTGTGCACCACCAGGCCGCCGCGCGCGCGCCAGGCGTCGAGCACGCGCCGCGTCGCGGGCACGATCGCGCCGAGCAGCGAGACGTCGTTGCCCAGCGCCTCGCCGAAGCCGCCGGGCTCGATGAAGTCGCGCTGCATGTCGATCAGCACCAGCGCGGTGTGCGCCGGATCGAAGCGGTAGGGAAAGGGAAGTGCCTGTTCGATCTGCATGATGGCATCCGATCTGCTCGGGCTCAGTGCCCGCCGCCCATGTGCGCGCCGATCACGTGCCGCTCGGCGCCCGCGGCAGCGGTCTCGTGGACCACGCGGCCCCCGCTCATCACGACGATGCGGTCGGACAGCGCGAGCAGCTCGTCGAGGTCCTCGCTGACCAGCAGCACCGCGCCGCCGCGTTCGCGCACCTGGACGATGCGCGCGTGGATCTCGGCCACGGCCGCGAAATCGAGGCCGAACACCGGGTTGGCGGCGATCAGCACCTGGATCTCGCCCGCCAGCTCGCGCGCGAGCACCGCGCGCTGCACGTTGCCGCCCGAGAGGCTGCCGATGGGTGCGTTCTCGCCGCGGGTCTTGATGCCGTAGGCGGCGATCCAGTCGCGTGCCCGCGCGCGCCAGCGCGAGAAGCGCAGCACGCCGGCGCGCGCGAGCGGCGGCTGGTCGAAGTCGCGCAGCGCCATGTTCTCGGCCACGCTGAGCGCGCCCACGCAGGCGTTGCGCAGCGGCTCCTCGGGCAGGCTGCGCACCTTGAGGCGCCGGTTCTCGTCGCGGCGCGCGCGGTAGGGCGCGCCCATCACCCGCACGCGGCCGGCGAGCCGCGGGCGCTGGCCCACCAGCGCCTCGACCAGTTCGCGCTGGCCGTTGCCCGAGACGCCCGCCACGCCGAGGATCTCGCCCGCGCGCACGGCGAGGCTGAGGTCGTGCAGCGCGAGCGTGCCGCGGTCGCCGAGCGCGCGCAGGCCCTCGACCTCGAGCGCGAGCGGCGCATCGGCCGCCGGTGCGCGGCGCGGCGCGGTGCTGGCCGTCAGCGGCGAAGCGTCGGCGGCCTCCTGCGCGCCCCCCATCATGGTCGCCGCGAGCTGCGCCGGCCCGGTGTCGGCGACGCGGCCGTGGTGCACCGCGCGACCCCGGCGCAGCACCGTCACGGCGTCGGCGTAGGCCATCACCTCGCGGAACTTGTGCGTGATGATCAGCACCGTGCACCGGCCGCTGCGCGCGAACGCGCGCACGTGGCCCAAGACCTCGTCGGCCTCCTGCGGCGTCAGCACCGAGGTCGGCTCGTCGAGGATCAGGAGGCGCGGCCGCAGGTACAACTGCTTGAGCAGCTCGAGCTTCTGCTTCTCGCCCGCGGCCAGCTCGGCCGGCCGCGCATCCAGGTCGAGCCGGAACGGCGTGGTCGACAGAAAGGCCTCCAGCTCGGCGCGCCGGGCCTTCCAGTCGATCACGGCCGGCGTGCGGCCGCCCGCGAGCAGCAGGTTCTCGGCCACCGTCATGCCCGGTGCCAGCGTGAAGTGCTGGTAGACCATGCCGATGCCGAGCGTGCGCGCGACGATCGGGTTCGCGATCGCCTGCTCGCGCCCGTCGATCAGGATGCTGCCCTCCTCGGCGCGCTGGAATCCCGCCACGCACTTGACCAGCGTGCTCTTGCCCGCCCCGTTCTCGCCGAGCAGCGCATGCACGCTGCCGGGCTCGACGCGCATCGTGACGCCGTCCAGCGCGGTGAAGTCGCCGAAGCGCTTGGTCAGCCGGTAGGTGTCGAGCGCGAGCGCACCGGTGCCCGCGGGCAGTCCGCCGATGGGATGGGATGCGTCCGCCATCGCGTCAGTCCCTGGGCGCCAGCGCCGCGATCAGCGCCTCGGAGGTGGCGTGCGCGCCAAAGACGCCGCCCTGCATGGTGATCATCTTGAGCGCCGCCAGATGGTTGCCGTGGTCGGTGGCCGCGGTGCAGTCCGACAGCAGCAGGCACTCGAAGCCGCGGTCGTTGGCGTCGCGCATCGTGGTGTGCACGCAGACGTCGGTGGTGATGCCCGCGAGGATCAGGTTCTCGATGCCGCGCGTGCGCAGGATCAGCTCCAGGTCGGTGGCGTAGAAGGAACCCTTGCCGGGCTTGTCGATCACCGTCTCGCCGGCGAGCGGCGCGAGCTCGGGGATGATCTCCCACCCCGGTTCGCCGCGCACCAGGATGCGCCCGCACGGTCCGTCGTCGCCGATGCCCACGCCGTTGGCGCCGATCTGGCGCGAGCGCCAGCGCTTGTTGGCGGGCAGGTCGGCGAGGTCCGGCCGGTGGCCTTCGCGCGTGTGGAGGATGTGGTAGCCCAGCGGCCGCAGCGCCGCGAGCGTGCGCGCGATCGGGCGGATCGGCGCCTGCACCAGCGACAGGTCGTAGCCCATCACGTCGACGTAGCCGCCCTGGCCGCAGAAGTCGGTCTGCATGTCGATCACGATCAGCGCCGTGTTGTCCGGCCGCAGCCGGCCGTCGTAGGGCCAGGCGTAGGGTTCGGCCGCGACGTGGCGCGGCGCGGTGTCGGCGGCCTTCATCGCGCGGCTCCCGCGTAGCGGCGCTCGGGCGGTGCGAAGCCGCAGGAGGTGCCGTCGGTCACCTGCACCTGGTCGCTCCAGGGCAGCCGGTAGCGGCCGGCCGCCATGTCGTGCATGTAGGTGTAGGGGCAGTCCTGCGCCCCGCCCTTCACCGCGACGTAGCCGCGGTGGTAGAGCTGGTAGATGTTGTTCTCCACGCCCCAGCCGGTGCGCGCCTCGCGCACCAGGTCCGGTCGCAGCTCGGCGGTGACGATCTCGTCGGGCCGCCCGCCGCCCTCGACCATCACCGTGCCGTCGAAGCTGCAGAACATGCCCTCGCCCATGGAGTCGAAGCTGCCGTCGCTGCCCGAGAGGCACACGCTCGCGGTGTAGGCGAGGTTGCAGAAGGCGTTGGCCTGGTTCGTGATCTTCCAGGCGTGGCGGATCGGCGCGGTGTAGCCGGCGGTGCGCAGGATGATCTCGGCGCCCTTGTACGCCGCCTCGCGCGCCATCTCGGGGAACATGCCGTCGTGGCAGATGATGAGCGCGAGCCGGCTGCCGTTGGGCCCGTCGCACACCGGCACGCCGAGGTTGCCCGGCTCCCACGGTTCCACCGGCACCCAGGGATGCAGCTTGCGGTAGTAGAGCCGGATCTCGCCCTGGTCGTCGATGACGAGCCCGCTGTTGTAGGGGTTGCCGCCGGGGTTGGCCTCCATGATCGAGAAGCAGCCCCAGATGCGGTGCGCCACGCAGGCGCGCTTGAACGCGGCGACCTCCGGGCCGTCGAGCGTGCACATGATCTCGGGGTTCATGTCCATCGAGAGCCCGTGCAGCGCGTACTCGGGAAAGACCACCAGGTCCATGCCCGCCTGGTTGCGCCGCGCCTTGGCCACCAGCTCGCAGATGCGCGCCGTCTGCGCCGCGAGGTCGGCCGCCGTCTTCACGCTGGGCAGCTGCAGCTGCACCAGGCCGACGACCACGCCCTTGGCCGATTTGTTGAGTCCGCCGAGACCGCTCATGTTCAGTTCCTTGTCGATGAAAGTTCGCCCGGGCTGCCGGCCGCGGCGGTGCCCGGCCTGCAGCTGAGCACCAGGATCGCCAGCGTGAGCACGTAGGGCACGGTGTTGAAGAGGTGGTAGCCCCAGCCGATGCCGATCGACTGCAGCGCCGGGCCGACGGCGCCCGCGCCGCCGAACAGCAGCGCCGCGCCCACGCAGCGCAGCGGGCTCCAGCGCGCGAAGATCACCAGCGCCACCGCGATCAGGCCCTGGCCGCTCGAGATGCCTTCGTTCCAGCTGCCGGGGTAGAACAGGGTCAGCGAGGCGCCGCCCAGCCCCGCGATGAAGCCGCCCGCGGTGGTCGCCGCGATGCGCAGCCCCGGCACCGAGAAGCCGAGCGCGCGCGCCGCCTGTGCCGAGTCGCCCGCCATGCGCAGCCGCAGCCCGAGCCGCGTGCGCGCAAGCCCCCACCACAGCGCCAGCGCGATCGCCAGCCCCACGGGCACCAGCGCGTTGACCTGCAGCGCCGAGCGCACCACCGGGTTGTCGCTCCAGAAGCCCAGCGGGATCGCCGGCAGCTGCGGCGCCTGCGGCTGGATCAGCGGCTTGCCGAGGTAGAACGCGAGCCCCGTGCCCAGCAGCATCAGCGCGATGCCGGTGGCGACGTCGTTCACGCGTTCGAGCGAGCACAGCAGGCCGTGCAGCAGCGCGAGCAGCGCCCCGGCGGCGGCGCCCGCCAGCACACCGAGCCACGCCGAGCCGCTGAGCCAGGCACCGCCGAAGGCCGCCATCGCCGACAGCACCAGCACGCCTTCGAGGCCCAGGTTGATGCGGCCGGACTTCTCGGTCAGGCATTCGCCCAGGCTCACGAACAGGAAGGGCGCGCCCACGCGCAGCGCGCCGCCGACAATGCCGGCCGCGAGCGCGATCCACTGGTCATCGCTCATGCCGCCACCCCCGTGCGGGCCATGCGCGCGCGCAGCGCCTGCCAGTCCACCGCGCGCAGGCCCTCGGCCGCGAGGATCAGCACGAAGGCGATGCCCTGCAGCACCAGCACCGAGGCGTCGGGCAGGCCGACGCGGCGCTGCAGCAGGCTGCCGGCCGCCCCGAAGCCGCCGAACAGGATCGCCACCGGCACGATCGCCGCCGGGTTGTGGCGCGCGATGAACGACACCAGGATGCCCGCATAGCCGTAGCCCGCGATCAGCGAGGCGTTGGCGTTGGTGTGCACGGCCGCGACCTCGATCGCGCCCGCGAGCCCCGCGCAGGCACCGCCCAGGCCGCAGGCGAGCAGGATCAGCCGCGTGGCCGGCAGCCCCACGAGCTGCGCGGCGCGCGGGTTGCCGCCCACCACGCGCACCGAGAAGCCCGAGGGCGTGACGCGCAGCCAGGCCGTGAGCCCCAGGCAGGCCGCCACGCCGACCGCGAGGCCCCAGTGCACGTCGGAGCCGCCGATGCCGCCGATCAGCAGGCCGTCGGCCAGCGCATGCGTCGAGGGCTTGTTGAGGCTGGCGGGATCGCGCAGCGGCCCCTCGACCAGGTGCTTGAAGACGCCGATCGCGATGTAGGCCAGCAGCAGGCTGCTGATGGTCTCGTTGATGCCGCGGTACTGGCGCAGCCAGCCCGCGACCGCGATCCAGAGCGCGCCCGTGAGCGCGCCCGCGAGGCACGCCGCCACGGTGCCGGCGGCATTGGCCGGCAGCGGCACCGCCTGCGCGAGCGCCGCGCAGGCCAGGCCGCCCAGCACCAGCGCGCCCTCGCCGCCGATGACGATCAGGCCCGCGCGCGCCGGCAGCGCGACGCACAGCGCCGTGAGCATCAGCGGCGCCGCGCGCTGCAGCGTGTTCTGCCAGGAGAACCAGTCGC
>CBHTTS010000023.1:0-31794 GCA_966095775.1 uncultured Variovorax sp.
GAAGAGTTCGGCCGCGTACAGCAGCGTGGCCTCGACGCGGCCGTCCTCGTGCTCGAGGGTCTGCAGCGTGAGTTCGAACTGCGCGTCCTCCTCCTCGAAATCCAGCCGCTCGACCGCGACGCCGGGCCACTCGGCCAGCGAGCGATGGTCGCGTCGCAGGTGGTTGAACATCACCTGGAACAGCGGGTTGGCGCTCATGCTGCGCTCGGGCCGCAGCGCCGCCACGAGCTGCTCGAACGGCAGGTCCTGGTGGGTCTGCGCGCCGATGGCGGTGTCGCGCGTCTGCGCGAGCAGCTCGGCCAGCGTGGTGCGCGCGCCGATCCGCGCGCGCAGCACCTGCGTGTTGACGAAGAAGCCGACCACGCCCGCGGTCTCGGCGCGGTTGCGGCTGGCGATCGGCACGCCCACGCGCAGGTCGGCCTGCGCCGTGAGGCGGAACAGCAGCGCGTTGAAGCCCGCGAGCAGCGCCATGAAGAGGGTCGCGCCCTGCGCCTGCGCCTGCCGGCGCAGCCGCGCGACCATGTCGGCCGGCAGCGCGAAGGCATGACGCGCCGAGCGGTAGCGGCCGTCGGCCGCGCGCGGACGGTCGGTGTGCAGCGAGATCACCGGCTGCTCGCTGCCCAGGTGCTCGCGCCACCAGGCGAGCTGGCGCGCGCCCTCGCCGCCTTCGAGCCAGCGGTTCTGCCAGGCGGCGTAGTCGGCGTAGTCGATCGGCAGTTCGGGCAGCACCGGCACGGTCGCGCCGACCCGTGCCGCGTACTGCACCGCGAGCTCGTCGAGGATGAGCTGCACCGACCAGCCGTCGGACACGATGTGGTGCATCACGACCAGCAGCTGGTGCGCCTGCGGCGCGGTCTTCAGCAGCACGGCGCGCATCAGGGGGCCGCGCGTGAGGTCGAAGGGCTCGGTGCGGATGCGCCGCACCTGCAGCGCGACCTCGGCGTCGCGGGCCTGCGCGTCCAGGCCGCTGAGGTCGACGAGGGGCAGCGCGATGCCGCCCGTCGGCGCCACGACCTGCACCACGTCGCCGGCCTCGGCCTCGCGGAACAACGTGCGCAGCGACGCGTGCCGCTCGACCAGCGCCTGCAGGCTCGCATGCAGCGCCTGCACGTCGAGCGCGCCCGTGAGCCGCAGCCCGCCGCTCAGGTGGTAGGCCGTGCTGGCCGGGTCCAGCTTCCAGAGGAACCACTGCCGCTGCTGCGCGAAGGACAGCGCATCGCCCGGCGCGGGCGTGCGCCGGGGAATCGCGGACTCGGCCGCCCCTGCGGTGCCGGCGGCGGCGCCGCCGCGCAGGCGCTCCTTGAGCTTGGCGCGTTGTTCGGCCGTCAGGTTGGCGCGGCGCGCGGTGAGGTCTTGGCTATCGGACATGTTGTTTTCAGACGGTTGCGGTCGATCGGTCCGGCGCGGCCTCGGCCGGCACCTCGTTCTCGATCTCTTCGATCAGGCGCGTCTCGACCAGCAGGGCGAGATCGCGGATGGTGGGCGCCTTGAAGAAGGCGGCGGGATGCAGGTCGACCGCATAGGCCTTGCGTGCGCGCGCGAGGATCTGGATCGCGAGCAGCGAATCGCCGCCGAGCTCGAACAGGTTGTCGTCGACGCCGACGGCGGTGATGCCGAGCATCTCCTGCCAGAGTGCCGCGAGGTCCTGCTCGAGCTCGCCCTCGGGGGGCGCGAAGGCGGTGGCGAGCGGCGGGCGCGGATGGTCGCGGCGCTGCTTCTTCGCGGGCTGCTCCGTCTCCAGCAGTTCGAGCATGCCGTTGTCGAGCTCGCCGAGGCGCTGCGCCAGGTCGGTGGTGGAGATCACCACCTGCGCGACCGCCGGGCCGTTGACGATGCGCTCGAGCGCCCGCGCGCCCGCCGGCCCGTCCATGCCGATGCCCTCGGGCAGCACGCGGCCCGCGGCCATGCCGAGGTCGCGCCAGGCGTCCCAGTTGACCGAGATGACGGGGTGCGTCGCATGCCGCTGCCACAGCGCGGCCAGCGCGTCGAGGTAGGCGTTGGCGGCCGCGTAGTCGCTCATGCCCAGGCCGCCGGCCATGCTGGAGATCGACGAGCACAGCAGCACGAAATCGAGCGGCTCGCCCTGCAGCGCGTCGAGCAGGAAGCGCGTGCCCTGCAGCTTGGGGGCGAACACCGCCAGCGCTTCGGCACGGGTGCGGGTCGCGATCATGCCGCTGTTCGCATGGCCGGCCGCGTGCACCACGCCGTGCACCGCGCCGAAGCGCGCGCGCGCCTGCGCGGCCGCGGCCTGCATCGAGGCCGCGTCGGCCACGTCGGCGGCGAGCACGAGCACCTCGGCGCCCAGGGCCTCGAGCTCGATCAGTTGCGCGAGCCTCGCGCGCAGCGCCTGCGGCTGCTGCGGATCGGCGGCCAGCGCCTCCCAGCGGCCGCGTTCGGGCAGCGGCGTGCGCCCGAGCAGCACCAGCTTCGCCTGCCACGACGCGGCCAGGTGCCGCGCCACCGCGAGCCCGACGCCGCCGAGCCCGCCGGTGACCAGGTACACGCCGCCCGGGCGCAGCCGCTGCCGCGGCGAAGCGCCGCGGGGCATGGGCGCATAGGTCTTGACCCAGCGGTGCGGCCCGCGGTAGGCCACGAGGCGCTCGCCGTGCGGTGCGTGCAGCGGCGCCGCGAGCTGCCGCGCCAGCCAGGCTTCGGCGGCGCTGCCCGGCACGGGCGGCACGACGTCGGTGACGCGGCAGCCGATGTGCGGATACTCCTGCGCGATCACCTTGCACAGGCTGGACAGCATCGCCTTCTCGGGGCACAGCGGCTCGAAGCCGCCGACGTCCTCCGCCTGGTTCGCGACGACCTCGATGGCGAGCCGGCGCGCGCCGCCGGCCGCGCCGGCTTCGATCGCCTGGACCAGCGCGAGCAGGCCGAAGTAGCCGCGCTCCAGCGCCTGCGCCGATCCGGTCGCGGGCAGCGGTTCGGCATCCATGCTCCAGAGGTGGTAGACCCGCGCGACCGGACCGCAGGCGGCCTGCACCGCCGCCAGCAGCGCGTCGTGGTCCGCACGTTCGCCCGGACGGACCGTGAAGCGGTGCGGCTGTGTTTCGGCGAAAGCGGTGCCGGGCGCCACGCGCACGATCGCATGCCCGGGCGCGTCGGCCTGCAGTTGCCGGATCAGGGCCTCGGCGAGAGAGCCCTCGGACGCGAGCACGAGCGTGCAGCCCCCGGCCGGCGCGGGGGCCGGCGGCGCGTCCACCGGCTCGGTGCGCTGCCAGACCGGCACATGGAACGGATCGCCCGTGCCGCGCGCGGGCGGCGCCGCGGCTTCGCGGCCCGGCTCGGGCATGTCGGTCCAGTACGACCGGCGCTGGAACGGGTAGGTCGGCAGCGGCACGCGGCGCGGTGTGCGCCCCGGGTGGCAGGCGGCCCAGTCGATCTCGACGCCCGCGCACCAGAGCTGGCCGATCGCGCTCGCCATCTGGCGCTCGTTGTGCGCCTGCTTCTGCGGATGGGCCTGGCTCGACAGGATGGCCGCGGCCGCATCGGCCAGCGGGTGCTGGCGCGCGAGGCCGGCCAGCGTCTCGCCGGGGCCGACCTCGAGCAGCACCCGGCCTGCGCTGCCGAACAGCTCGGCCAGTCCGTCGGCGAAGCGCACCGTGCCGCGCAGGTGCCGGCCCCAGTAGGCCGGATCGACCGCCTGCTGCGCCGTGATCGGCCGGCCGGTGACGTTGGAGATGAAGGGAATGCGCGGCGCCGAGCGCGGCACGGCCGCGACCGCCTGCTCGAGCGCGGCCACGATGGGCTCGGTCATCGCCGAGTGGGAGGCGATGGAGACCAGCAGGCGGCGCGGCATCAGCCCGCGCGCGAACAATTGCTGCTCGGCCGCTTCGATGGCGGCCGTCGGTCCGGCGAGCACGCACAGCTGCGCGCCGTTGACCGCCGCGACGTCGCAGCCGGCGGCGAGGAAGGGCGCGAGTTCGGCCTCGGGCAGGGCGACGGCGGTCATCGCGCCGGGCGCCATCGACTGCATGAGCCGGCCGCGCGTGGCGACGATGCGCAGCGCGTCTTCGAGCCGGAACACGCCGGCCAGGCAGGCCGCGACGTATTCGCCCAGGCTGTGGCCCAGCATCACCGTGGGCTGCACGCCGCGCGACATCCACAGGCGCGCCATCGCGTACTCGACGATGAAGAGCGCGGGCTGCGTGCATTCGATGCGGCCGAGCTGCGCGTCGGCCGCGGCCTCGCCGCCGGCGGCCGGGTAGAGCAGCGGCCGCAGGTCCATGCCGGTCGCCTCGCGCAGTGCGTCGCAGCAGCGGTCGACCTCCTCGCGGAACACCGGATGGCCGCGGTACAGCGCGAGTCCCATGTTCGCGTGCTGCGTGCCGCCGCCGGGGAACAGGAACGCGACCTCGGGCGGCGACGCGGGAACGGCGCGCGCCGCATCGAAGCCGCTGTCGGGCGCGCGCAGCGCCTGCACCGCGCCCGCGAGGCCATCGGCGACGACCGCGCCGCGCACCGGCAGCGCGCGCCGGCCGGCCTGCAGCGTCTGCGCGACGTCGGCGAGCGCGGTGCCGGCCTCCGCCTGCGCGAGATGGCCGGCGAGCCGCTGCGCGGCCTGCTGCAGCGCATCGGCGCTGCGCGCCGACAGCGGCAGCACCTGCCAGGCCGGCGTGGGCGCGGACGCGCGGGCCGCCGCCGGCGCTTCCTCGAGCACCACGTGCACGTTGGTGCCGCCGATGCCGAACGAGCTCACGCCGGCGCGGCGCGGCGTGCGGCCTTCGGGCCAGGGCCGGCGCTCGGCGTTCACGTAGAACGGGCTGGCGGCGAAGTCGATCTGCGGATGCGGCTTCGTGAAATGCAGGCTGGGCGGCAGCACGCCCTGCCGGAGCGCCATGGTGGCCTTGATGAGCCCCGCCACGCCGGCCGCCGCATCGAGGTGGCCGATGTTGGTCTTCACCGAACCCACGGCGCAGAAGCCGCGCCGCTCGGTGTCGCCGCGGAAGGCCTGCGTGAGCGCGGCGATCTCGATCGGGTCGCCGAGCGCAGTGCCGGTGCCGTGCGCCTCGACGTAGCCGATGGTGTCGGCCGACACGCCCGCGATCAGCTGCGCCGCGCGGATGACCTCGGCCTGCCCGTCGATGCTCGGCGCGGTGAAGCCGATCTTGGCGCTGCCGTCGTTGTTGGCCGCGGTGCCCTTGATGACGGCATGGATGGTGTCGCCATCGCGCAGCGCGTCGTCGAGGCGCTTGAGCACGACCACGCCGGCGCCGCTGCCGATCACCGTGCCGGCGGCATCGGCGTCGAAGGCGCGGCAATGGCCGTCGGGCGAGAGGATCGCGCCGGCCTGGTAGCGGTAGCCGCCCTGCTGCAGCAGGTTGAGCCACACGCCGCCGGCCAGCGCCATGTCGCAGTCGTGGCCCAGCAAGGCCTGGCAGGCCGTATGCACGGCGGTGAGCGAGGTCGAGCAGGCGGTCTGCACGTTCACGGCCGGGCCGCGCAGGTTGAGCTTGTAGGCCACGCGCGTGCAGAGCGAGCCGCCCGAGTTGCCGCTCATCAGCCCCAGCAGGTCGGCGATGCCGGTGTGCGCGCCAAGGCCGAAGGACGGCAGCAGGTTGCGGATCAGGTAGAGGTTCGCGCCCTCGCCCGCATAGACGCCGATCCTGCCCGGCCAGCGCTCCGGGTCGCAGCCGGCATGCTCGAGCGCCGCGGAGGCGCATTCGAGAAAGACGCGCTGCTGCGGATCGAGGTTCTCGGCCTCGCGCGGCGTGTAGCCGAAGAAGCCGGCGTCGAACTGGTCGACCCCTTCGAGGACCACGCCGGCCTTCACGTAGTCGGGGTCGTCGAGCAGGCTCTGCGGCACGCCGCGCGCGCGCAGCTCGTCGTCGGTGAAGCGCGTCACCGACTCCACGCCGCGTTCGATGTTGCGCCAGAAGGCCTCCACGTCGTCCGCGCCCGGAAAGCGCCCGGCCAGGCCGACGATGGCGATCTCGAGGCCCGAGGGCTCGGAAGGTTCGTTGAAGGTGGACATCAGTTGACTCTCTCCGCGTGCTTGCGGCGTTGAAGCAGGGCCGCGCGCTGGCGCAGCGCGCGCTCGTCGCCGGCGGCGGAGGCCGCGGGCGCGGCCTGGCCGGCGCCCTGCTCGATCCAGCGCGCCAGCGATCCGACCGTGGGGTACTTGAAAAGATGGACCAGCGGCACCGCGATGCGCAGCCGGTCCTCGAGCAGCCGGTGCGCGCGGATCAGCAGCAGCGAATGGCCGCCGAGGTCGAAGAAGTTGTCGTTCAGCCCCACCTGCCCGACCTGCAGCACCTCGGACCAGATGGCCGCGAGCGTGCGCGCCACCTCGCCCTCGGGCGCCTCGTAGGCGCTCGCGCGGCCCAGGCCCTCGGGCGCGGGCAGCGCCTGGCGGTCGACCTTGCCGTTGGCGTTGAGCGGCAGCGCGGCCAGCACCACGACGGCGCGCGGCACCATGTAGTCGGGCAGCGTCCGGGCCAGCCGCTCGCGCAGCGCGGCACCGTCGATGGCCTGGTCCGGGTGCGCCGACAGGTAGGCGACCAGCGACGCGCCCGCGGGCCCCTCGCGGGTCGCGACCACCGCCTCGCGCACCTCGGGCTGTGCGCGCAGCCGGGCCTCGATCTCGCCGAGCTCGATGCGGAAGCCGCGGATCTTGACCTGGTGGTCGATGCGGCCCAGGTATTCGATCTGCCCTTCGGCATTCCACCGCACGAGGTCGCCGGTGCGGTAGAGCCGCTCGCCCGCAGCGAACGGGTTCGCCACGAAGCGCTCCGCGCTGAGCCCTGGCTTGTGCAGGTAGCCGCGCGCGAGGCTCACGCCGCCCAGGTAGAGCTCGCCCGCGACGCCGCGCGGCACCGGGTTGAGCTCGGCATCGAGGATGTGGGTCTGCGTGTCGCTGATGGGCCGGCCGATCGGCACCAGCGCGTCGCCATCGTCGCGGCAGGTCCAGCGCGTGACGTGGATCGTGGCCTCGGTCGGGCCGTAGAGGTTCTGCAGCGTGGCGCCGGCGAGGCGCTGCAGCGCCTCCTTCTGCGTCTCGGCCGGCATGGCCTCGCCGCCGCAGATGATGTGCTTGAGCCGCGTGCGGGCCTCGATGCCCGGATGCGCGAGGAAGGCCTGGAGCATGGCCGGCACGAAGTTCAGCGTGGTGACCTGGTGGCGCTCGATGAGCTGCACCAGGCGCTCGGGATCGCGGTGGTCGCCGGGGTGGGCCACCACCAGCCGCGCCCCCGCGGTCAGCGGCCAGAAGATCTCCCAGCAGGAGACGTCGAAGCCGAACGGCGCCTTGTGCAGCACGGTGTCGCCGGCGCCGAGGCCGTAGGCGCCCTGCATCCAGGCCATGCAGCTGTGCAGCGCGTCGTGGCGCACGGCCGCGCCCTTGGGCCGGCCGGTGGAGCCCGAGGTGTAGATGACGTAGGCGATGTTCGCGCCGTGCACCGCGACGCGCGGATCGGTCTCGGGCTCGGCGCCGAGGTCGAGGCCGTCGAGCGCGAGCACGGCGAGGCCGTCGCGCGCATCGATCAGGCCGCGCGTGGCGCGGTGGACCAGCAGCAGCGCGATGCCGCTGTCCTGCACCATGTACGACAGGCGCTGCGCCGGGTACTCGGGATCGAGCGGCAAATAGGCGCCGCCGGCCTTGAGGATGCCGAGGATGGCCACGACCATCTCGACCGACCGCTCCATGGCGATGCCCACGAGCACGTCGGGGCCGACGCCGAGGCTGCGCAGCCGATGGGCCAGGCGGTTCGCGCGGCGGTCGAGCTGGGCGTAGCTCAGCGCCTCGTCGCCGAACAGCAGCGCGGTGGCGCCGGGCGCGCGCTGCGCCTGCTGCGCGATCACCTCGTGCACCGGGCGCAGGCCGGGCTCCCTGCGGGTGTTCACGCTCCATTGCGCGAGCTCGGCCTTCTCGGCCGCATCGAGCAGGTCGATGTCGCCGACCGCCTGCGCGCCGCGGTCGGCGAGCGCCGCGAGGATCGCCACGGAATGGCCGGCCATGCGCGCGATGGTCGGCGCCTCGAACAGCTCGGCGGCATGGATCAGGTCGAGCCGCAGCCGGCCGTCGGGCCGCTCGCGCGCCTCGAGCACGAGTTCGAACTGCGCCTGCAGGTCGGGCACGGCCTGGTCCTCGACGCCCACGCCACCGAGCCGCGCCAGCGTGCGATGGTCTTCGTGCAGGTGGTTGAACATCACCTGGCACAGCGGACTCTGGCTCAGGCTGCGCTGCGGCTGCAGCCGCTGCACCAGCTGGTCGAACGGCAGGTCCTGGTGGGCCTGCGCGCCCAGCACGGCCTCGCGCGCCTGCGACAGCACCTGCGCGAGCGGCGTGCGGCCGTCGATCGCGTTGCGCAGCACCAGCGTGTTGACGAACAGGCCGATGACGGGCTCGAGCTCCACGCGGCCGCGGTTCGCGATCGCGGCGCCGACGCGGATGTCCTGCTGCCCCGAGTAGCGGTGCAGCAGCACCTGCAGGCCCGCGAGCAGCACCACGAACAGCGTCGTGCCCTCCGCCTGCGCGCGTTCGCGCAGCCGTGCCAGCAAGGGCCCGGGCAGCGCGAAGCCGTGGCGCGCCGCGCGGTAGCTGCCCTGCGGCTGGCGCGGGCGGTCGGTGCGCAGTTCGAGCACCGGATGCGTCTCGCCAAGCTGCGCGCGCCACCAGGCGAACTGGCGTTCGCCCTCGCCGCCCGCGAGCCATTCGCGCTGCCAGACGGCGTAGTCGGCGTACTGCACGCGCGGCGCGGGCAATGCGGCCGCACGGCCTTGCAGGCGCGCCGCGTAGCCGGCCGCGAGCTCGTCGATCAGCACCTGCATCGAGGCGCCGTCGGAGACGATGTGGTGCATCACGACGACGAGCACCTGGCTGTCGTCGGCGATGCGGATCAGCGCCACGCGCAGCAGCCCGCCCTGCGCGAGGTCGAAGGGCGCGGCCTTGAGGCGGCGCATCTGCTGCATCGCCTGCGCCTCGCGCGCTTCCCCGGGTGTGTCGCGCAGGTCGATGCGTTCGAGTGCGAGTGCGGCGGCGGGCTGGATCCATTGCGCCGGCACGCCATCGGGACCGGCGCGGAACGCGGTGCGCAGCGTCTCGTGGCGCGCCACGAGATCGTCGAGCGCCGCCTGCAGCGCCTCGGGTTCGAGTGCGCCCGCGAGGCGCAGCGCGCCGCTCATGTGGTAGGCCGCACTCTGCGGGTCGAGCTGCCAGAGGAACCACTGCCGCTCCTGCGCATGCGACAGCGGCAGACCCTGCAGCCGGCGCGCTGCGGGCAGCACCGGGATCGGCGCCGCACCGCCGCGCGGGCCGTGCGCGCGCCGCGCGCGGATCGCCTCGGCGCAGGCCGCAAGCCGCGGGTGCTCGAACAGCAGCCGCACCGGGAAGTCGATCTCCCACCGCGCCGCGGTGCGCGACGCCGCCTGCGTGGCGGTGAGCGAGCTGCCGCCGCGCGCGAAGAAGTGCGCATCGCGCGGCAGCGGCGTCGCGCCGCCGAGCCGGAGCACCTCGCGCCAGATCGCATCGAGCGCGCGCTCGGTCTCGTCGAGGGGCGCGGCGGTCGCTTCGGCGGCCGTGCCGCCCTTCACGAAAGCCCCGCGCTCGAAGATCGCATAGGCGTCCGCGCTGCGGTCGAGCCAGCCCGCGCGGCAGGCGCTGCGCTGCAGCTTGCCGCTGGTGGTCTTGGGCATGCCGCCGGGGTTGAGCAGCAGCACCGCCGAGAGCGGCTCGCCGAAGGCCTCGCTGACGGCGGCGCTCAGCGCCTCGACCAGCACGTGCGGCGGCACCAGCTTCTGCATGCTGCGCGAGACCTCGGCCGCGGCGCCGATGCCCTCGCCGTCGGGGCCGCCGGCCGCGAAGACGGCGACGCGGCCCTTGCGCACCGCGTCGACCTCGGCCTCGATCACGCGCTCGATGTCCTGCGGATAGATGTTGTGGCCGCGCACGATGATCAGGTCCTTGAGGCGGCCGGTCACGTAGAGCTCGCCGTCGCGCACGAAGCCCAGGTCGCCGGTGCGCAGCCAGCGCCGGCCCGCGACCTCGACGAAGGTCTCGGCCGACGCGCGCGGCTGGCCCCAGTAGCCCGCGCCGATGCTCGCGCCGCTGACCCAGATCTCGCCGATGCGCCCGGGCTCGGCCGCCAGGTCGCCGGTGGCGGGGTCGACGATCTGCAGCGCGTGCCCGACCGCCACCGCGCCGCAGCCCACGAGCAGCGTCCCACCCTCGTCGGGCGTGCCCACGCCGCGGGCCAGGCCCTCGGCGCTGAAGCCGCGCGCCACCATGCCGGCGCCGCGCCGGCCGCCGGTCACGTACAGCGTCGCCTCGGCCAGGCCGTAGCAGGCGTAGACCGCGGCGGGATCGAAGCCCGCGGGCGCGAAGCGCTCGATGAAATCGAACTCGGTGTCGGCGCGCACCGGCTCGGCCCCGGTGTAGGCCACGCGCCAGCTCGACAGGTCGAGCTGCGCGATCTGCGCGTCCTTCACGCGCTCCAGGCAGAGGCGGAACGAGAAGTCGGGGCCGCCGCTGAGCGTGGCGCGGTGGCGCGAGATCAGCTCGAGCCAGCGCACCGGCCGCTCGAGGAAATGGCGCGGCGAGGTCAGCACCAGCGGGATGCCGCTGTACAGCGGCTGCAGCAGGCCGCCGATCAGCCCCATGTCGTGGTAGAGCGGCGCCCACGAGACGAACTTGTCGTCCGGCCCGATGCCCATGCCGACCCGGATCGCATGCTCGTTGGCCATCAGGTTGCCGTGCGTGACGATCACGCCCTTGGGCGCCGAGGTCGAGCCCGAGGTGTACTGCAGGAAGGCGACGTCGTCGCCGGCCGGATCGAAGGGCTGCCATGCATCGGCGAGCGCGATGTCGACGTCGTCGACCGCGACGACCTGCGCGCCGCCGAACGCCTCGGCCGCCGCCGGCATCGCGGCGCCCAGGGCGGACGAGGTGAGCACGCAGCGCGCCTGCGAATCGGCCGCGACGCCGGTGAGCCGCGCCAGGTGCTGCGGCCGCGTGGACTCGGGCGGGAACACCGGCACCGCGATCACGCCGCTGTAGAAGCAGGCCAGCATGCTCACCGCGTAATGGTCGCCGTTGTCGAGCATGACGAGCGCGCGGTCGCCGCGGGCGAACTGCTGCTGCAGGCGCGCCGCGAGCGCGCGCACGCGGCGCTCGAAGACGGCATAGGTGAAGGTGCGCTCGCCATGCGCGCCGCCGGCGTCGTCGGCCACGGTGAGCCAGACCTCGTCGGGACGCTGCTCGGCCAGCGCGCGCAGGTGCGCCACGAAATTGCGCGGTTCAGTCATATCTACCCCTGGGTGCGCCAGCGCTCACGCTGGACGGAGATGCGTCGGCAGACGCCGTGCGAGCGCCGCGAGGAAGGCGGGTTCGTGCTGCCTGAGAAAGAAATGGCCGCCCTCGAACCAGTCGAGCGTGAAGGCCTCGGCGCCCTCCTTCGCCCAGGCGGCGATGGACTGCGGCGCGATGTCGTCCTGGCGCCCCGCGAAGGCGTGGACGGGCAGCGGCAGCGGCGGCCGGCCGGGCATGTGGACATGGCTGCGGCACACGCGGCGGTCGGCGCGCAGCGTGTCGAGCGTGATGCGCATGAGCTCGTCGCTCGCGAACACCTCCTCGGGCGTGCCGCCCTGCCGGCGCAGCTCGGCGGTCAGCGCGGCATCGTCCTCGCCGCCTGCGAAGCGCTCAGGATCGCGCCGCGACGGCGCCTCGCAGCCCGAAGCGAGCAGCGCGCGCGGCAGGGGCCGGCCGAGCGACTGGAGCCGGCGGGCCACGCCGTGCGCGAGCAGCGCGCCCATGCTGTGGCCGAAGAGCGCGAAGTCGCCGCGCATCGCATCGGCCTGCTCGGCGCACAGGCGCGCGACCAGCGCATCGAAGTCCTCGACGAAGGCCTCGCCCATGCGCATGCCGCGCCCGGGCAGTTCGACCGGCACGAGGCGGACCCACGACGGCAGCAGGCGCCGCCAGCGCAGGTACATGGTGGCGCTCGCGCCCGCGCACGGCAGGCACAGCAGCGCGAGGGGCGCCGGGGCGCTCATCAACCGGCCGCGGCTGCCGTGGCCGGAGTGCCCGCCTGTTCCTGCTGCTGCATCCAGTCGCGCAGCGACTTGGGCCGCATGTCGGTCCAGTGGCTCTCGACGTAGGCCAGCACGGTCTTCTTGTCGCCGCGCACGCCCTCGACGGCGGTCCACCCGCCGGGCACGGCCTTCCAGTGGGGCCAGATGGAGTACTGCTCTTCGTGGTTGACCAGAACGATGAAGGTCTCGTCTTCGCGGTCAAAACAGCTCGTCGACATCGGTGCATCCTTTTGTGATTGAACAGAAAAGGAGCGCGGCGGCCGGTCGTGGACCGGCCCGGTTCACGGCGCCCCTGCCGAGAGGACGCTTCAGGGGCCGATCTGTTCATTTGTCGCGGCGCCGACGGCACGGCCGCCGCCGCGACGGATGCGGGCCTAGCGGGGCGCGCCGTCGTCGGGCGGCGGATCGCCGCCGAAGTCGTTCACGGGCGGGACGAAGCCGGCGAGGAGCCAGAGCCGTGCGGCCCGGTCGTAGGCGCGGCGGTGCGCGGGGTCCGCGAGGAGCCAGGCCGTCATTTCAGTGCGCGCGGCGGCGTCGAAGCCTTCGCTGTCGTGCTCGCGCTGCACCCACTCCCATGCGGTGTTCCAGATGGGGTCGCCCGTTTCCTGTGTCATTCGAGAAGCTGTTCGCGTTGTCCGTCGGGGCCGGGCATGAGGAGGGACCCGGCCGGTCCAGCGCGCATTCTCGCGGCAAATCGATCCGATCCCGCGGGCGGGAAACCGCGGCTAGGGCGCGTCGCTCTCGAGCAGCAGCTGGCCGCAGGACTTGATCGCGTTGGCGGCCTCGGCGATCAGGCCGTTCACCAGGCCCAGCGCGCAGCCCAGGCGCGCGGCGATCTCGCGCTGCGTGAGGCCTTCGAGGCGGTAGAGCTCGAACACCAGCCGCGTGCGCGGCGAGAGCCCGGCGAGCACCTTGTCGATCGCGTCGATCACCTGGCGCTCGCACATCGTGCGATCGGGCGCGGACGCGGTGGTGGGCAGGTCGAGCGTCTCCACGTCCACGTCGAAGGTGCGGTAGCTGGCTTCGACGCGGTGGCGGCGACAGTAGTCCAGCGCCATGTTGCGCACCACCTGGCAGCAATAGCCGATGGGGCGCTCGGCCTGGCGCGCGCAGGGGCCGTCGGCGATCTTCAGGTAGGCGTCCTGCAGCACGTCGTCGGCCAGGTCGGCCGTGCTGACGATCTTCCGGGCGACCCGCCAGAGCTGCGCCCGGTGGGCGATGAAAACCTCTGCGAGCGACGGTTCGGACGGCTGCGACAACGGCGTGTTCAGCACCTCTTCCTCCAATTCCAGGGCGCGAGCCGAAGCCGGCCGCAGGGTGGATCGACTACTACTTTCGATGCACAAATCTAAATAAGAATCATTGCCATTTATAGGTGCATTTTGAGGCATTTCCATGACCCTTCCGGATCGACACTCGAACGAACGACACGAGGAGCCCCGAGAAAAACCGCCGCGGCGGATCGGTGGGCCGGGCGATCCGCGAGAGCACGCGCAACCCGGCACAGGGGGTCGCGATAATAGCCCACTTCGCTGGCGCGAACATCCGGAAAGCGCGTCCGCCGCCCGGCGCCGGCCTCCGCCATGCATCGCTCCGCCCCCCTGCTCGCCCTGCCCGCGGGCGACATCCATCTCTGGCTCTGCCCTCACGGCGAATCGGGCGATCCCGCGCTCGCTGCCGCGTACCGGATGCTGCTGACGCCGCAGGAGCGGCAGCAGGAAGACCGCTTCCACTTCGCGCGCGACCGCCATCGCTACCTGCTGACGCGCGCGCTGGTACGCACGGTGCTGTCGCGCTACGCGCCGGTCGAACCCGCGTCCTGGCGCTTCGCGAGCGGCCCCTTCGGCCGGCCGCGCATCGACGGCGCGCCGTGCGACGAGACGCGCGGACTGGACTTCAACCTGAGCCACACCGCCGGGCTCGTCGTGCTGGCGGTCGCGCGCGACATGGGAGTGGGCGTCGACGTCGAGAACATCCGCCGCAGCGCCGTGCTCGAAGCCGTCGACCATTTCTTCGCGCCCGCCGAGGCCAGGGCCCTCGGCGCGCTGCCGGCCGCGCTGCAGCCGCATCGCTTCTTCGAGCTGTGGACGCTGAAGGAGAGCTACATCAAGGCGCGCGGCATGGGCCTGCAGATACCGCTCGACAGCTTCGCCTTCGCGCTCGACGACGCGAGCGACATCGGCTTCGCGCTGGCCGATCCGCAGGGCGACGCCGCATGGCACTTCCGGCAGCTGCAGCCCACGCCCGACCACATGGTGGCGCTGTGCAGCGACGCACCCGCGCGGATCGTGTGCCGCGAGACCGCGCCGCTGCGATGGGAGCGCGCGCTCGAGGTCCCGGTGCGGCGCGCATCTAGAATCTCGCCCCTTTCCCCGCCCCCTGCCGCATGAACATCGTCGTCAACGAAGACCTCAAGGCCTACATCGATCCCCTGACCCCCGAGGAGTACGAAGCGCTGGAGCGCAGCATCCTCGCCGAAGGCTGCCGCGACGCGCTGGTGCTCTGGGGCGACGTGCTGGTCGACGGCCACAACCGCTACGGCATCTGCCAGAAGCACGGCCTGCCGTTCCAGACGGTACAGAACACGCGCTTCAAGACCCTCGAGGACGTGCACCTCTGGATGATCGACCAGCACCTCGGACGCCGCAGCATCTCCGACTATCTGCGCGGCGTGCTGGCGCTGCGCAAGAAGGACATCGTCGACAGCCGCCGCGCGCGCACGACGGACGAGGCGGCGCCGGCCGGCGACCCGCCCTTCGACGCCGACGCGCCTGCGCCCGAGGCCGCCGCCCTGCCCCCGCCCGCGCCGCTGAACAGCCGCGAAGCGATCGCGCGCGCGGCGCGCCTGAGCAGCAACCAGGTGGGACTGATCGAGAAGATCCAGAAGCAGGCCGCGCCGGAGCTCGTGGCTGCGGTGAAGTCGGGCGTGATCTCGATCAACACCGCGGCCGCCGTGGCCACGCTGCCGGTCGAGGAGCAGGTGTCGGCCGCCAGCGCGGGCAAGGACGAGCTGCGCCAGGCCGCGAAGCGCGTGCGCGAAGCCAAGCGCAAGCCGCGCGAGGAACCGGCGGACGGCACCGCCGAGGCGACCGAGGCCGCCGAGGCCAACGCGGGCGCGCCCGACGCGGTCGCGGCGCTCGAGCAGCGCGTGGCCGAACTCACGGCCGAGAACGAAGCGCTGCGCCGGCAGGTGGCGGCGCTGCGGGCGCAGCTCGAGGAAGCCTAGGCAGCGCGCTGCGCGCTTAGAGCCGGATCTCCGTGATCTTCGCGCCCGAGAGCGAGACGCCCGCCTCGAGGCCCACGTTGGTCAGCACGAAGCCGACCACGGGCTGGCGCACGGTGTTGGTGTCGATGCTGCCGTTCGCGCCGATGGTGGCGGCGGCCACCGTGGCATCGGCGCCGGCGGTCCAGCCCTTGCTGCTGCGGAACTTGTCGAGCGCGGCCGGGGTGTTGAACACGTAGATCACGGCCTTCGACTGCGCGCCGGCCTGGAAGCCGATGGAGCCCGCGGTGGTGCTGTAGTAGGACTGGGTGCGGCCGTTCACGCGCAGCGCGCCGCGGCCGTATTCGGCGCCCACGCCCATGCTGGCGCCGACCACCGCGGGAAACACCAGCACGCCGGCCGACGAGGCGACCATCTCGCGCGAGCCCTTGACCGAGTTGTAGAGCTTGGACAGCGCGGCATCGACCTGCGCATCGATCGAGGCGCGCGACGAAGCGGCGCTCGCCTGGTTGTCCGGCCGCGTGGTGGTGCAGCCCACGACCGCGGCGCCGCCGACCGCGATGGCGCATGCGACGGCAAGGCTGCGGAATCGAATCTGAAGCATGGTGTTCTCCTCTCCTTGGCTGTGAACGATGAAGCCGGGCCTGTGGCCGCCCGGCTGCCTGTCGGCTTCACCATGCTACGGCGGCCGCGGCCCGTCCAAGCCAGGTCTGGATCGCGGCCTACGCGAATTCGCGGCTGAACAGAAAACGCGGGCCGCGAGGCCCTTTTTTGCGCCTGCTCCGGCGCGAGTTCCCCGGCATCGCGCGGGGCCGGACATCTCGCGCGCGCCCGCTCGTCGTACGATCCCCCGGCCAGGTCGCCCCGCGCGGGCGGCCCATCGTGCAACGAAGAAAACCAAAGGATGCATTCACTGAATCTCGCGCTCTTCGAGGCACTCGCGGCGGGCTTCACGCCTTCGCCCGCGCTGCTGCAGTTCGCCTCGGGGATCGCGCTGTGGTCGTCGTGGGCCTGTGCGGCCGTGCTCGCATGGATCGCATGGCGCCGCAAACCCGAGCGCGGCCACCTGCTCGCGGTGCTCGCGGCCGGCGGCGCGGCCTCGCTGATCTCGCACGAGATCGCGGCGTCGATCGGCATGCCGCGCCCCTTCATGGTCGGACTCAGTCCGCCGCACGTGCCGCACGGCGTACGCGCGGGGCTGCCGAGCACCCACGCCTCGGTCATGTTCACCATCGCCTTCATGCTGCTGCGGCGGCGCGCGCTGCGCGACGCGGGGCTGTTCGTGCTCGCGGCCGCGCTGCTCACGGGATGGGCGCGCGTCCACGTGGGCATCCACTTCCCGCTCGACATCGCCGCAGGCGCGCTGCTCGGCGCGGGGATCGCCGCCGCGCTCGGTGCGGCGCAGGGCGCGGCGCAGCGGCTCGCACCGCGGCTGCCCGGCGCCGTGGCACGGCCGATGCGGCTGGCCGTGGGCAGCGCCGCGGCGCCCTGCCTGGTGCTGGTGTTCGTCGCCGCGGCCGCCTGGATCGGGCTCCATCCGCCGCACGCGCTCGGGCCCGCGGTGCTCGAGGAAGGCGGCCCGATCGAGAACGGCACGATCCAGCTCTACCTGCTCGCGGTGCTGTGCTTCCTCACCACGCGCGTGGGCGCGCTCTCGCCGCGCGACCGGGCCGCCGTCTGCCTGGTCCTGCTCGGTCTGGCGGCGCGCGAGGCGCACTGGGTGCTGGCGCATCTCGGCGCGGACACGGGCGTGTGGCAGGCGGCGGTGGTGCTGGCCGTCTTCGCGCCCGTGGCCGCCGCCGCGGCCTGGCTCGTGCGGCGCGCCTGGTCCGCACGGCGTGCGTTGCGCGCATGGGCACGCGGGCGGCCCGAAACCGCGACCTGGCTGACCTTCGTCGCGGTGGTGGCCGCGGCGGCGCTGCTCGACCAGGTGCCCGTGCTCTCGCGGCTGCCCGCGCAGCAGGCCTGGCTGGCCGTGAGCCTCGAGGAAGTGCTCGAACTCGCGTTGCCGGTGCTGGCGCTGCTCGGCGTTCTGCAGGCCCGGCTCGGCGGCCCGGGCGTGCGCGCGGCGCGCGTGCCCGCGCACTGAAAGGCGCCTGCCGGCGCCTCGGAAATACGGCCTCGAACGCCGATTTTTCCTTCGCTTTTTAACTAATTAACAATTGAGAAGGTAGACGGGCGATCTCGTCTATTTGGCATATTTCGCGCATTAATACTTTGATTTGATTGATAAATTTCTAAGAAGTCTTTCAAAACAAATTGTGAACTCAATCACGGAAAAAATGGCCGGCCCTGGGGCAAACAGCGTGCGCCGACCAAATTCCGCGCCGGAAAATTCTCGCACCGCCACTCTTTCGGAGGTGCACGATGTTTTCTCTGGCTGGCAATTCGACACCCTTTCTTTTTCTCGTCCTGGCCTTGGGCGCCCCTGCCGTCGCGCAGCCACCACCCGAGGCGGAAGCCAGGGCCGAGGCCCCGACCCGGACCACCGATAAAAAAGCACTCAATGCGGTTCTTTCGCAATTCAAGGTATTAAAAGACGCGAACGGGAAGGAGCAATTGACCGAAGCCAATTCGGTCAGGCCCGGCGACGTCATCGAATACCGGGTCGTCTATACGAATAACGGCGACCGACCTATCGTCGGGCTGACCGCGGACCTGCCCATTCCCGACGGGCTGGAATACCTGCCCCGCTCCGCGAAACCCGGCGCCGACCGGGTCCGGGCGGCCACGAGAAACGGCGTATTTGCCGCCGAACCGCTTTTGCGCACGGTGAACGGCCGCGCCGAACCCGTTCCGTACGACGAATACCGCCAACTGCGCTGGACGCTGGGCCGGTTGCCCGCCAACGGCGTGACCGCCGTCAGCGCCCGCGCCCGGGTGGAGACCGCGCCGACGCCGGACCTGTCGCCGGCCGCATCCACATCACCGGCCGCCGCGGCCGCCAGCGGGCTGCGCTGAAGCGCGCACAGAAAGGGAGCAAGTTCATGATTTCCGTCCTGCCAAGGGGCCGCGATGCCCTTGCCGCGCGCCCGTCCCGGGTCCGCATGGCCGCCCTGTTCGGCGGCCTTCTCCTCCTCGTTGCCGGCTCTGCCGCATCGGCCATGCCGCCGGCCAACACGGTCATCGGCAACCAGGCCTCGGCCACCTACCGCGACGCGGCCGGCAACAGCCAGGTCGCGACCTCGAACCTGGTGCAGACGACCGTCCAGCAGGTGGGCGCGTTCAACCTGGACGGCCACACCACGACCACCACGACGGTGGTCAACGACAAGACCGGCGCCGCGGGCACGACCGTGTACGCGCCCCACGTGCTGACCAACACCGGCAATGGCAGCGACACCTTCACGGTCAGCGTGGCCGCGCCGGCGAGCCCGAACGGCTTCACGACGGTCGCGGTGTTCGCCGATGCGAATGCCGACGGCCTGCCCGACAGCACCACCGCGCTCTGCACGGCGACGCCCGCCGCGACCTGCGAGGTGCCCGCGCAGACGGTCGCGGGCAACAACGGCACCTTCCCCTTCGTCGTCGCCTACTCGATCCCGGCCGGCGCCACGGCGGCGAACTTCAGCTCGCCGGTCAGCGCGACCGTGACCGCGACGCCCGGCACGCCCACGCTGTACGCCACGAACAATCGGTCGGCGTCGGACGTGGACCGCGTGAGCCTGACCACCGGCGCGGCCTTCAATGCGAGCAAGAGCCTGAGCGTTCCGCCGGTCGCCTGGTCGGCGGGCGGCGGCACCTGGCCCGCGGCCTCGGCGCGCGGGCCGCGCTCGTCGGCGAACTGCGCGGCGACCACGACCGCGGCGGCGAGCCCGGCGGTCGGCTGCTACTACACCACCTACACGCTGCGCTTCAACAACACGGGCGCCGCGGCCGGCGCGTTCGCACTGACCGACACGCTGCCGGGCGGCTTCACCTACGTGCCCGGCTCCGCGGTCTGGAGCAACGCGCCGGGTGTCGCGCTCGGCGACGGCGCGGGCGGCGACCCGGCCGGCATCGACTATGCGGTCTCGGGCAGCACGCTGACCTTCGTGGTGAACTCGCTGGCGGTGAACGCCTCGCAGAGCGTGAGCTTCGTCGTGATGGTCAACAGCAACGCCGCGATCGGCACCTCGACCACCACCAACAGGGCGAACTACCGCTCGACCACGGCCGCCGACGACGGCACCACGCCCCCGACCTCGACCGCGCCCAAGTCGACGCCCGCGCAGACGAACCTCGCGAGCTACAACGTCACGGCCAGCTACGGCATCGTGCTGGGCTCCGCGACCGGCTCGGCCGGCACCTCGCTCGACGCGGGCCCGGACGATCCGAACACCAGCGCCGCCGACACCACCACGATCGCCAGCGCCAGCGCGGGCAGCACGATCACGTTCGCGCAGCAGGCCTTCAACACGGGCAATGCCTCCGACATCGTGAACCTCGCGGTGCTGACGCCCTCGACGAGCGCGTTCCCGGCCGGCACCGGCTTCCGCTTCCTGGCCCCGGACGGCTCGACGCCGCTGATCGACAACAACGGCGACGGCATCGTCGACACCGGCCCGATCGCCGCGGGCGGCAGCGCGCGGTTCGTTCTCGCCGTCACGCTGCCCTCGCCGACGCCGCTGCCGACAGGGCCTTTCAACGTCATCGTCAAGGGCACCTCGACCGGCGATGCCAGCCGATCGGAAAGCACGCGCGACACCCTGACCGCGATGACCGGCACGCTGGTGGACCTGACGAACACCGCCAGCGGCAACGGCACCGCGGGCAACAGCGGCAACGGCGACGTCGGCGCGGGCCCGAGTCCGCAGCCGACCACGATCAGGAGCACGCCGGCGGGCACCGGCACCGTGTTCACCCTCTTCGTGCGGAACAACGACTCGGTCGACAACAGCTACAGTCTCGCGGCGAGCCAGACCAGCAGCTTCCCCGGCAGCCTGCCCGCAGGATGGACGGTGAAGTTCGTCGCGGCAGGCGGTAGCTGCGCGTCCGAGGAGATCACCACGCTTGGCGTGGCCGCCGGCGCGCAAGGCCAGTACGGCGCCTGCGTGACGCCGCCCGCCTCGCAGACGCCGGTCGCGGGCCAGCGCATCTACTTCCAGGTGCGCTCCACCATCGCGGCCTCCAACGGCGCGATCGTGACCGACACGAAGACCGACGCCGTGGACGTGACGGCGCCGAACACCTACGCCGCCACGCTGACGCCGAACAACAGCGGCCAGGTCGCGCCCGGCGGCTCGGTGGTCTACGCCCACACGCTGACCAACACCGGCGCGCAGAGCTGCGCCGGGCCCTACAGCGTCACCGCCACCCTGCCGCCCGCGGACAGCGCGGCAGGCTGGACCACCGCGCTCTACGTGGACCAGAACGGCGACGGCCGCCTCGATGCCGGCGACACGCTGGTCGACGGCACGATCGCGGGCCCCCTGCCCGTGGGCGGCAAGCAGAAGCTGCTGCTGAAGGTCTTCGCACCGGGCGGCGCCGCCGCCGGCACGGTCGACACGGCCACCGTCACGGTCACCTTCCCGAGCGGCGCCACCTCCTGCGGCACGCACTCGGCGACCGACGTGACGACCGTGATCACGGGCCAGATCCGCCTCGTCAAGAACCAGGCCAACGACGCCAATTGCGACGGCGCGGTCGACGACCCGACCAACGCCCCCTTCGCCGCGGCGCCGCTGACCGCGAAGCCCGGCGAGTGCATCCTCTACCGCGTGGTCGCCACCAACGAGGGCGCGGCGCCGGTCGAGAACCTGGTGATCAGCGACGTCGTGCCGGCCTACACCCGGCTCGCGGGCGCCACCCAGCCGACGGCCCCGTGCGTGTCGAGCGGCGTGTCGCCCGCGTTCTCGGCGGCGAACTACCAGGCCAGCACGACCACGGCCAACTGCGGCACCGTGACCAACACCGTCGAACCCGGCGGCACCGCGACCCTGACCTTCGCGGTGAAGGTCGACAACGCGCCCTGAGCACGCACCGGCGGGCGGACGCCGACGAAGCGGCGCCCTCCCGCCCGCCATCGCGGCCGGCGGTCGAGGCCTCGCTCGCTTTCCTCCTCCATCATGCTTTCCACGCTCAAGCTCCAAGGCTCCGGCCGGCGCGCGCGGCACGCGTTCGCCGCCGCGGCTGCCGCGATGCTGGCCTGTCTGTGGCCGGCGGACGGCATGGCGGCGGCGAATGCCGCGACGACGCCGCCCGAAGGCACGGTCATCCGCAATGCGGCGCGGGCCACCTACATGCTGCGCGGCGCCGAGCGGCAGATCGAGACGGTCTTCTCCAACACCGTCGACACGACCGTGCTGCCGGTCGAGGCGCTCACGCTCGCGCAGGACCAGACGGTCGCGCGCCCGCCGGGCAGCACGGTCACGCTGAGCCACCTGCTCGCCAACACGGGCAACACCGCGTCGAGCTACACGCTGACGCTGGTCAACGACGGCGCGGGCTGCGCAGCCGACACGCTGGATCTCGGCGCTTTGCGACTGGTGCACGACGTCAACGGCAACGGCGTGGTCGACGGCGGCGAACGCACGATCCCGCTCGGCGCGCCCGGCGGCATGGCGCTGCGGCCGCGCGAAGTCGCCGCGCTGCTGGTGGAAGGCACGGTCGGCAGCGCCGCCTCGGGCACGGCCTGCGTGGCACTCACCGCCACCACCGCGAAGCAGACCCGGCGCGCGACCAACCGCGACACGGTCACCGTGGCCGCCACGGCCGCGCTGGTGCTCAGGAAGTCCGCGCGTCCGGCCTCGGCCGAAGGCAAGCGCGGCGCGCGGCGCGTGGACTTCGAGATCACGGGCACCAACATCGGCGCGCACGACGCGAGGCCGAGCGATGCGGTCGCGCCCTCGGACACGCCGCTGCTCGTGGACGGCGCGCCGCGCGCCCTGGTGCTCGTGCGCGACCTCGTGCCACAGGGCACGCGCTACATCCCGGGCACGCTGCGCACCACGGCCCCGGGCGCGCTGCGGCTGTTCCGGCAGCCCGGCGACGCGCCGTTCAGCTACCGCACGAGCGAGGCCGCCTCCGCGATCGAAGTCGCGATCGGCCTCGTCCAGCCCGTGGCGCGCAACGCATCGGTCGCGATGGCGTTCGCGGTGCAGGACGCCGCCGCGCAGCACGCCGAGATCCGCAACACCGCGCAGAGCTACTACGACAAGGGGTCCGCGCGCGCCATCGAATCCTCGAACACCGTGGTGATCCCGGGCTCCCGCGCGTTGATCGGCATCTCGAAGTCGGCCTCGCTGCCGCGCGCGAACCGGAATCCCGATGGCAGTCCCGACGGCACCGCCAACTTCCGCTTCAGCGTGTACATCCGCAACTACGGATCCGTCACGCTCTACGACCTCGACGCCACCGACGTGATGGAAGGCTCGGGGCGCTTCGAGTTCGGCGCCTACACGACGGCCGAGAAGCCCGGCCCCTTCCAGTACACGATCGTGCCCGGCTCGATCTCGATCGCGCAGCCGCGCGCCTCGGGTGCCGGCGGCGTGGTGGCCGCCGTGAACCCGGACTTCAACGGCACCGCGGGCGCATCGCGGCTGCTCGCCGACGGCGCAGTGCTGCCGCCGGGGGCGCAGATCGTGCTCGAGTTCGAGGCGCGGATCAATTTCACGGAGCGCCCGCTGGCGCTCGACAACACGGCCCGCATCGTGGCCGCGCGCGAGCCCGGCGGGCCACCGGCCGCGCGCGACGTCTCGATCTTCAGCAACAACCCCGACCGCAACGGCGACGGCGACCCCACCAACGACACGGGTCCGACGCCCGTGTGGGCGCCGAACCCGTTCGTCCGGATCGGCCAGGAAGTCGTGTCGCGCCGCGTCGCGGCAGGTGTCTATGAACTCGACTACGTGATCGCGGTGTCCAACGCGGGCACGGTCAGGGCTCCCCTGGTGTACGCGTTCGACAACCTGAACTGCACCTTCGAGATCGGCAAGCCAGAGGGAAAGGTCGCTTCATGGCAGCTCGTATCGATGCCGAAGTCCCTCAACGGCCTGCTGGTGCCGAACCCGGGCTTCACCGGCGACGCGGCCTGCGACGAAAGCGCCGACGCGGACAGCAACCCTTACCACATGCAGGCCGACCGCAAGCTCAGCCTCGTCGACGGCACGCGCCACCTGCAACCCGACCGGACCGAGAAGCTCGCGTTCACGGTGCGGGTCACGCTCAAGCCCGGCGTCGTCGGCGAGCAGGTGCGGATCGTGAACAAGGCCTGGGCCGCCTCCTACGACGACGCCGTCTGGACAGGCCAGCTCAAGGACCCCGTGGCGGCCGCACAGGCCGAAGTACCGACCCTGCTGCTCGACCCCGAGGGCGTGGTCTACGACGCCCGCACGCGCGAACCGGTGGCCGGGGCCGTCGTGACCTACCGGCGCCTGTCCTGCGAAAGCGGCCCCGCCGAGGCGATCACCCCACGCGAGCTGTTCCGCGCCGACTCGGGCACGTACACCTTCCATGCGGACGGCAGCGTCTCGATGACCACGGCCGAGAACGGGCATTACGAATTCTTCCTGCTCGCGCCTTTCGTGAAGGGGCTGTGCACCTATTCGCTCGAGGTCACGCCGCCGGCCAATGGCGGCTATCTCTTTCCTTCCACGCTGATCCCGCCGCAGTCCGAGACCTTCGTGCGCTGCGGCCCGGTCGTGCCGCACGATGCGGCGCCGAAGGAGGGCCAGCCCACCACCTACCACCTCCGGCTCGTGGTCGGCCTGAAGCCCGACGGCCAGGCCTGCGAAGTGACGCGCAACCACATCCCGCTGGACCGCGGCAACCTGCTCGGCCTGGTGCTGCGCAAGGACGGCAGTAAGCGCCAGGCCGAGTTCGGCGACTTCATCGACTACGCGCTCACGCTCACCAACCGCACCGGCGTGGCGCTGCAGGGCGTGCGCTTCCACGACACGCTGCCACCGGGCCTCGCCTACGTCGCGGGCAGCGCCCGGCTCAACGGCGCAGCCATCCCCGACCCCGCGGGCGGCGCCGGACCCGCGCTCGACTTCGCGCAGCCCGCGCTCCTGCTCGCGCCCGGCGCCTCCGCGATGGTGCGCTACCGCGTGCGCATCGGCGTGGGCGCGCCCACGGACGGCGAGGCGATCAACCGCGCCTACGCGACCGCGGGCGCGGCCCGCTCCAACACCGCGAACTGGACCGTGCGCATCAGCGGCGGCGTCTTCTCCGACGAGGCCTTCGCCTTCGGCAAGGTCTACATGGACTGCCGCCGCGACGGCCGCCAGCACGGCAGCGACGAGATCGGCGTGCCGGGCGTGCGGCTGTACCTGGAGAACGGCACCCACGTCGTGACCGACGTGGAGGGCAAGTGGAGCCTCTACGGCCTCAAGCCCGTCACGCACGTGCTGCGCGTGGACCAGACCACGCTGCCTGCGGGTGCGCGGCTGCAGGTGCTGGACAACCGCAACGCGGGCGCGGCGGAGAGCCGCTTCGTGGACCTCAAGAAGGGCGAGTTCCACAAGGCCAACTTCGTGATCGGCAACTGCGACGATCCGGCGGTGATGGCCGAGGTGGCGGCGCGCCGCGCGGCGATCCAGGCGCGGCCCGACGCAGAGGCCGAGGCCCGGGTGCGAACCCGCCTGGACCCCGAGGGCAAGGTGGTGCCCCTGGGCGACCTGCGCGGGCTGCCGGCATCGGGCGAGGCGCTGGTCACGGGGAGCTCGAACACGGCTCCGTCGAATTCCAGCCCGCTGATCACCCTGCCCTCTGCGCCGGCCCACGCGAGCAGCTTCGTCAACAGCGCGGGCGGGGGCCTGGTCGGCTCATCGCTCATGACCCAGACCGCCGGCAACGCGCCGCTGGCACCCCAGCCGGGCGCGGGCGCACCGGGGAGTGCTTTCACGCCGATCGCCGGCACCGTCTCGCCGCGCCTCGGCGCCCCCCCGCAGCCGCAGCTCGTGGCACCGAGTCCCATCGCCCTGGAGGAGCTGCTGCCCACCCTGCCCGATAACACGCTGGCCTTCATCGACCTCCAGCACGGCGCCACCCTGCCCGGGCGCACGCTCAACGTGCGCGTCAAGGGCGCCGACACCCAGTTCCGCCTCAGCGTGAACGGCGCCGCCGTCGAGGACCGCCGCGTGGGCAAGAAGGCCCGCCTGCCCACACGCAACATCGCCGCCTGGGAGTACATCGGCGTGGTCCTGCGCCCCGGCGCCAACACCCTGCGCCTGGAGGCCATGGACGGCTTCGGCAACCCCCGCGGCACGCCCGTGGAGATCACCGTCGTCGCCCCCGACAGCCTCGCCGCCATCGCGCTCGGCCTGCCCGAGAACGCGCGCGCCGACCTGCGCACGCCCCTCGCCATCAAGGTCCGCCTGCTCGACGGCGCGGGCGTGCCCGTCACCGCCCGCACCCAGCTCACCCTCGAAGCCGACCGCGGCCGATGGCTCGACGAGGACCTGAACCCCGCCGAGCCCGGCACCCAGGTCTTCATGGAAGGCGGCGCGGCCGAGTTCCGCCTGCTGCCACCGGGCGAGCCCGGCGACGCGCGCATCCGCGTGAGCGCCGCCAACCTCGTGCAGGACGCGCGCATCGCGCTCCTGCCCGAGCTGCGCCCGATGATCGGCGTGGGCATCGTCGAAGGCGTGATCGACCTCACCCGCCGCGGCACGCTGCCGCTGGGCGCCATGCCCGCGGGCGCGGCCTTCGAGCGCGAGCTCTCGGGCCTCTCGAGCGAGGGCAGCGCGAGCCGCTCGAGCGCACGCGCGGCCTTCTTCTTCAAGGGCGCGATCAAGGGCGAGTACCTGCTGACGGCGGCCTACGGCTCCGACAAGACCCAGAAGGACCGGCTCTTCCGCGACATCCGCCCCGACGAGTTCTATCCGATCTACGGAGACTCCGCCGCGCGCGGCTTCGACGCGCAGAGCACGCAGAAGCTGTACGTGCGCATCGACAAGAACCGCTCCTACCTGCTGTACGGCGACTTCACCACCGCCAGCAGCACCGAGGTGCGCAGCCTGAGCCAGACCAGCCGCTCGCTCACGGGCCTGAAGCACGTCTACGAGGGCGAGCGCGTGCGCGCCACCTCCTACGCCTCGCGCACCGCGCAGACGCAGCAGGTCGAGGAGTTCCGCGCGCTGGGCACCTCGGGGCCGTACTACCTGAGCGCGGCCAACGGCGAGTTCGTGGACAACAGCGAGCAGATCGAGATCGTGGTGCGCGACCGCAACCAGCCCGACGTGGTGCTGCAGCGCACGGCGATGACGCGCTTCGTGGACTACACGGTGGAGCCGCTGACGCGGCGCATCCTGTTCACGCGCGCGATCGCCTCGATCGATGCGAACCTGAACCCGCAGTCGATCCGCGTCGCCTACGAGGTGGATGCGGGCGGGCCGAAGTTCACGGTGGCGGGCACGGACGTGCAGCTGAAGGTGGCCGAGAACCTGCAGCTCGGGGTGGTGGCCTCGGTGGACCAGAACCCGCAGAACAGGCGCAGGCTGCAGGCGGTGACGGGCCTGGCGCGCGTGGGCGAGCACGCGGTGGTGGCGGGCGAGCTGGTGCGCACCGACTCGGACGCGAAGGGCCGCGGCGAGGCGGCGCGCCTGGAGGCGCGCTACCAGGACGACAAGCTCGCCGTCGCCGCGCTCGGCGCGAAGACCAGCGAGGGGTTCGACAACCCCGGGGCGAGCTTCTCCGCGGGGCGCGCGGAGCTGTCGCTGCGTGCGGAATATCGGCTGAATCCCACCCTTGCCGTGCGCACCGAAGTCCTGCACAGCCGCGATGCCGCACAAAGCGGCGAACGCCAGAGCGCCACCGTCAGCGTGCAGAAGAAGCTCAGCGAGAGGACCGTGGCCGAGCTCGGCGTGCGCCACAGCCAGGGCGGCGTGAGCGGCCCGAGCGCGGGCTTCGACTACGGCCAGATCTCCACCTACGACGGCCAGACCGGCTCGGCCATCGGCGCCAACAGCGTCACCGCCCTCGGCGCCGCAGCCGCCGCCGGCAGCGTCGACACGCGCAGCCAGACCACGCTGCGCGCGCGACTGTCGACCCAGCTGCCCCAGCTGCCCAACGCCCAGGTCTTCGTCGAGGGCGAGCAGGACGTGAACGACAGCCGCCGCCGCGTGCTCGCCGTCGGCGGCAACTACGCGGTCACCGACAGGACCCGCCTCTACGGCCGCTACGAGCTCATCTCCTCCCTCTACGGCCCCTACAGCCTCGACAGCCAGCAGCGCAACAACATCGGCATCGTCGGCATCGAGAGCAACTACATGGAGGGCGGGCGCCTCTACAACGAGTACCGCATCTCCGACGGCGCGGACGGCCGCGGGGTGCAGTCGGCCATCGGCGTGCGCAACACCTTCAGCATCACGCCGCAGTGGCGCGTGACGGGCGGCATCGAGCACACGCGCGACCTGAGCGGCTACAGCAACAGCGTCAACAGCGCCACGGGCTTCGCCGGCGGCCTGGGCCAGTCCACGGCGATCACGAGCGGGGTGGAGTACCTCACGGAGCGCGTCAAGACGAGCGGGGTGTTCGAGGCCAGGAACGGCGACGACGCCAGGACGCGCCTGTTCAGCGCGGGCTTCGGCTACAAGATCGATCCGTCCTGGAGCCTGCTGGCGCGCAGCATCGTGAGCGACAGCGAGGGCCAGGGGGCGAACGCGGGCAACGCGCGCCACCTGCAGCGCCACCAGATCGGGGTGGCCTACCGGCCGGTGGACGACGACACCTGGAACGCGCTGGCGCGCTACGAGCGCCGCTCGGAGAACGTGGTGGGCGCGGGCAACGCCGCGGGCGCGCTGCAGGGCAGCAGCGTCTTCGGCGCAGGCTACAACGCGAGCCTGCCGGGCAAGACCACCACCGACATCGTCTCGGCCCACCTGAACTACAACCCGGCCGCGGGCCGCGTGCTGACGATGCGCTACGCGGGCAAGCTCAGCCGCTTCGACGACGGCGTGCTCGCGAGCGGCTACTGGGCGCACCTGCTGCATGCGCGCTACACGCAGGACATCAACCGCGACTGGGACTTCGGCGTGCAGGGCGGGCTGCTGCTGGGCAAGGGCGGCGCGCTGCACAAGACCTTCGGCCTCGAACTCGGCTACCAGGTCTACAGGAACCTCTGGGTCTCCCTCGGCTACAACTTCGTCGGCCTGCACGACCGCGACCTCACCGCCAACGAGTACACCAGCAAGGGCGCCTACCTGCGACTGCGCTTCAAGTTCGACGAGACCACGCTGGGGTTCCCCTCCTCCGGCAGCGCGAATCCGACGGTTCCGGCTTCGCAGCAGTGAGCCCGATGACTCGATATGAGAGTTGATCGCTTCACGCTGGCGCGAGCCATCCTGTGCCTGGCCTTGGCCCCCTGGGCCTGGCCATCGCCGGCCCACGCCGTGACCTTCAACACACCGGGCACCTATTCGTACACGGTGCCCGCCGGCGTCACGCAGGTCAAAGTGCAGGTCGCCGGGGGCGGCGGCGGACCAGGGGGCTGGGACAACGGGAGCACGGTCGCCAGCGGCGGCTCCGGCGGGCGCGCGCATGTGCTCAGCGTCACGCTGAACGTCACGCCTGGGCAGGTCATCACCGGCACCGTGGCGCAGGGCGGCCGGGTCGGGCGCAACACCAGTTCGACGAATGTGAGCGGCGGCGCCGGCGGCACGGGCGTCGGCAGCGGGGCGGCGGGCGGCAATGCGGGCGCCACCGGCAACTCGGGCTCGGGCGGCGGCGGCGGCGGCGGCACCACGCTGGCCCTTGCCGGCACCGTGCTGCTGCAGGCCGACGGCGGCGGTGGCGGGCAGGGCGCGTCACAGAATACCGCTGGCGTCAACGGCGGCAATGCGGCCACCTTCACCAGCGCGGCCGGCTGCGGCGCCACCGGCACCGGCACGGCCGGCGCCAGCTTCACGGGCTCGGACGGCGGCGGCGGCGGTGGCGGGGGCGGCGGTTTTTCCGGCGGTACCGGCGGCGGCGCGCATGCGGACTTCACCGCCGGTGGCGCTGCCGCGACCGCCGGCACCTCATGCTGGCGCAGCGGCACCACGGCCTTCGTGGCCACGCCGACCGTCACTTCCGGCAACCAGGCCAGCGGCTCGACCCAGGGCGTGGTCGGCAACGGCCCCAACGGCTACGTCACCATCGATGCGGTGCTCAGTGTCTCGCTGACCAAGGCCTTCGGCGCCTCGTCGGTGGAAAAGGGCGCCTCCACCTCGCTGACCTTCACGCTGTCCAATCCCAGCGGGGCTGCCGCGCAGACCGGGCTGGCCTTCACCGACACGTTGCCCGCCGGGCTGGTGCTGGCGCAGGCGCCGACCGCCGCGCAGTGCGCAGGCACCGTCACCGGCAGCGCCGGCGGCAGCACCATCGCGCTGAGCGGCGCCAGCCTGGCGGCCGGGCCGAGCAGCTGCACCGTCACGGCGCTGGTGACCACGGCCGCGGCCCAGGGGGCGGCCTCCTGTCCGAATGCGAGCACCACCAACGGCGCCGCGAACATCTCCGGGCTGTCGAGCAATGTGGTCAACGGCGTGACGGACCAGTGCCTGGCGGTGACGGTGACGGCACCCACCTTCAGCCTGCAAAAGGCCCTGGGCGGCACGGGCCGCATCAGTGCCGACGACCAGTTCGCGCTCTCGGCCACCGGGCCGGGCGCGCCGTCCTCGCCCACCATCACCACCGGCAGCGGCATTTCGGTGCTGTCGGCGCCGCTGAGCTTCACCGGCACGGCGGGCAGCCCATACACCTTCGATGAAGCCATGGCCCCGGGCAGCGTCTCGGCGCTGTCGCTGTACACGCAGAGCGTGTCCTGCAGCAATGCGGGCGGGCCCACCAACGTCAGCGCCATCACGACGCGGCCGTTCACCATCACGCCGGCGGCGGGCGACAAGATCAGCTGCCTGATCACCAACTACCCGACCACCGCGCCGGACGGCGGGCCCGGCCCCCACCCGGGTCCACCGCCGGTGTGCAACGCCGATCCGGTGCAGGCCGGCGCGAGCTTCGGCAATGCGGCCTGGATCCGCTCGGGCTGGACCACCACCGGCAACAGCTTCTCGTCCCTGCGCGGCAGCGGGCCCGCGCTGCAGAGCCAGGACCTCAACGGCGTGACGCCGGGCGCCCTGCTCACCTTCGCCTGGAACTTCGGCAATGCCACGGTCAACGGCACCACCGCCACGCTGACCGCCAGCTATGGCCCCGTGGGCGCCGAGACGGTCTACTGGACCGGCACCGCGACAATGAACAGCGGCGGCGCCACCGCCGTGGCCTCGGCCAGCAACGGCGCCGTGTGCGTGGCGGGCTGCAGTGCCCCGGTGCGGGACATCTCGAATTCGGTCCAGATCCGCCTGCCGGCCGGGATCCCGAAGAACGCGAGGCTGAAGTTCACCGCCACCGGCTCCGGCGGAACGGGCTCCCCCTACGTTGCCACCAACGCGCTCATCACCATCCAGAACACCGGCATCTGCCTGGCCAAGAACAGCCGCGGCACCACCGGCACCTTCAACTTCACGACCAGCGGGGTGGACACCACCATGGGCGGTGGCGGCACCACCGCCAGCATCACCACCGCGGCCGTGAACACCACGCGCTACTACGACGCCAACAGCACCCTCGACAACAACCAGCCGCTGCTGATCACCAGCCCGGGCGCCAGCGCCAACGTCACGATCACCGAGACGCCGGACCCGGCCTCGGGCTTCGTGCTCGACAGCGTCAGCTGCCCGGGCCTGAACCCGGTGCGCTCGGGCAACACCGTCACCATCGCCAATGTGCCGCGCGACACGGTCACCACCTGCACCTTCACCAACCGCGCCTCGGTCATCAACCTGAGCAAGGCGCTCAACGGCAGCCGCGTCGGCGCCGGCGACCAGTTCACGGTGACCGCCCGCAGCGGCGGGCCCACCGGCCCCGTGGTGAGCTCGCCGGTGTCGTCCACCACCAGCGGCAGCGGCGCCACCATCGACGCCGGCACGGGAACGACCGACGACTTCTACATCACGCCGGGCCAGACCTACTACCTGATGGAGACGGCCAGCGGCAGCACCAACATCGCCAACTACAAGGCCACGCTGACCTGCACCGATGCGGCCGGCGTGATGCCCGCCTCGGCGCTGCCCAACAACGAGCCCTTCAACACCGCCACCGGCCGGGCCATCACGCCGGCCACCGGCGCCAACCTGCGCTGCGTGATCACCAACAGCGCCGGTGCGCCCACCATCACCGGCCGGGTGTTCCTCGACACCGGCACCGGCGGCGGCACGGCCAACGACGGCCTGCTCAACGGCAGCGAAGGCCCGCAGGCGGGCATCAGCCTGCGGCTGACCAACTGCGCCAGCACCGTGCATGCCACCGCCGTGACCGATGCGGCCGGCGGCTACAGCCTGGCGCCACCTTCGGGCACCGCCAGCGGCACCCAGCTGTGCGTGGAGCAGGTCAACGCCGGCGCGCGCGTGTCCACCGGCGCCTCGGTGGGCAGCACCGCCCTGCCCTCGGGCACGGCCACCGCCGTGGGCGGCAGCAGCTACACCTACACGCGCAGCGGCACGCCCGATCGCATTGCCTTGGCCTGGAACGGCACCGGCCACGCCAACCTGAACTTCGGCGACGTGCCCAACAGCAGCTTCGCC
>CBHTTS010000024.1:0-31438 GCA_966095775.1 uncultured Variovorax sp.
AGCGCGTGGCCGCGGGCCAGGAGCGGCTGCAGCAGCTGCGCGCCGAGACCGATGCCGCCGCCGCGCGCTACGGCGTGCCGCCCGAGATCGTGGTCGCGATCTGGGGCATGGAAAGCAACTACGGCGGCAACTACGGCAGCACGCCGGTCGTCGATGCGCTCGCCACGCTCGGCTTCGACGGCCGCCGCGAGGACTGGGCGCGCCGCGAGCTGCTCGCGGCGCTGAAGATCCTCGCGAACGGCGACATCGCGCGCGACCGCATGATCGGCTCGTGGGCCGGCGCCATGGGGCAGACGCAGTTCATGCCCTCGAACTTCCTCGCCCATGCGGTCGATGCCGACGGCGACGGCCGGCGCGACATCTGGGGCAGCATGGCCGACGTGGTGGCCTCGACCGCGAACTTCCTCGCGCGCTCGGGCTGGCAGGCGGGCCAGGCCTGGGGCGTCGAGGTGCGGCTGCCCGCGGGCTTCGACCTCGGCCGCGCCGACATGGCGGTGCGCCAGTCGAGCGCCCAATGGGTGGCCGACGGCGTCGCCGCCTTCGACGGCCAGCCGCTGCCGGCCTTCGCCGACGGCGCGATCCTGCTGCCCGCGGGCGCGCGCGGCCCGGCCTTTCTCGTGGGGCCGAACTTCCGCGCCATCCTGCGCTACAACAACTCGACCAACTACGCGCTCGCGGTCGGCCTGCTGGCGCAGCGGCTCGCGGGCGGACCGGGCGTGCAGGGCGCCTGGCCGCGGGACCTGGCGGCGCTCTCGCGCAGTCAGCTGGCCGAACTGCAGGCCGCGCTCGGCCAGCGCGGCTTCGCGGCCGGCGCGGCCGACGGCATCATGGGTCCGGCCACGCGCGAGGCGCTGCGCCGCTACCAGCGCAGCGTGGGCCTGCCGGCCGACGGCTATCCGAGCCTCGAGCTGCTGCAGCGCCTGCAGCAGCAGCCCTGAACGGCGCGTCGGGTAAAATCGCCTCCGGGTGCGACGGCCGGGAGGGCCTCGCAGGTTCATGCGCTGGTCGGGCCGCCGCGCGGTCCACTCACGCGAGTCCCATGCAGACGCCCACCATGCAGTACGTCGCCGCGGCCCTCTTCGCCGTTGCGCTCCTCCACACCTTCGCCGCCAAGCAGTTCGAGCGGCTGTCGCACCGCTTCCCGCGCCATGCGGGCCTGTTCCATCTGCTCGGCGAGGTCGAGGTCGTGTTCGGCTTCTGGGCCATCGTGCTCGTGCTCGCGATGGCCTTCATCGTCGGCGGCAGCGACGCGCTCGCGTACGCCGAGTCGCGCAACTACACCGAGCCGCTGTTCGTCTTCGTCGTGATGGTGGTCGCGGCCTCGCGGCCCGTGCTGGCGACCGTGATGTCGGGCGTGGGCCTGCTCGCGCGCTGGGTGCCGGTGCCGACGCCGGTCGCGACCGCCTGGCTCGGGCTCGCCGCGGTGCCGCTGCTCGGCTCGCTCGTGACCGAGCCCGCGGCCATGACCATCGCGGCGCTGATGCTCGCGCCGCAGGTGTTCCGGCCGCGGGTGCCCGAAGCCGTCAAGTACCTCGCGCTGGGCGTGCTGTTCGTCAACGTCTCGATCGGCGGCACCCTGACCTCGTACGCCGCGCCGCCGGTACTGATGGTGGCCGGCACCTGGCAGTGGGACAGCGCCTTCATGCTCGCGAACTTCGGCTGGAAGGCCGCGGCGGCCGTGCTCGTCAACGCCACCGTCGCGGTGCTGGTGCTGCGCCGGCATCTGCCCGCCGGGGCCGTCGCCGGGCCGCTGTCGGGGCCGCCGGTGCCGTTCACGGTGGCCGCGACGCACCTCGCGCTGCTCGCCGCGATCGTGCTGTTCGCCCACCATCCGGTGGCCTTCCTCGGCCTGTTCCTGATGTTCCTCGGCTTCACGCAGGCCTACGAGCGGCACCAGAGCCCGCTGATCATCAAGGAGGCGCTGCTGGTCGGCTTCTTCCTGGCCGGCCTCGTGGTGCTCGGCGGCATGCAGCAGTGGTGGCTCGAACCGGTGGTCTCGGGACTGGAGCCGCTGGCGCTCTTCTTCGGCGCGCTGGGCCTCACGGCGATCACCGACAACGCGGCGCTGACCTACCTCGGCTCGCTGATCGCCGACATCTCCGACACCTCCAAGTACATGCTGGTTGCGGGCGCGGTGGCCGGCGGCGGCCTCACCGTGATCGCCAACGCGCCCAACCCCGCGGGCGTGGCGCTGCTCAAGCGCGGCTTCTCCGACGAGACCATCGGCGCGGGCGGGCTGCTGCTCGGCGCGCTCGGGCCGACGATCGTGGGGGGGGCGGCGTTCAGGCTGGTGTCGGGGGGGCTCCGCGCGCCGCGCCGCAGGGCCGCAGGCCGGGGGTCGTGCAGGCGGCGCGCGGTGCGGCGCGGACCGCGGCGCCGCGGGTCGCCGCCGTGTGGAGCAGCAGCGCGCCGATCACCATCGCCATGCCCGCCGCCTCGTGCAGCGCGGGCGGCTTGCCGAGCGCCATGCCCATCAGCAGCGCCGAGACCGGCACGAAGTTCAGGAAGGCCGTGCCCGTGACCGCGCCGAGCGTGCGCACGCCGTAGTTGAAGGCCAGCACGCACAGTGCCGAGGGCACCAGCCCGACGAAGACCAGCGCATGCCAGGTGAGGCGCAGCCCTTCGGCGCTCGGCGCGGGGCCGGCGCCGAAGAGACTCGCGAGCAGCGCGGTCGCGAGCAGCAGCGGCCACGCCGCGAGCACCGTGAGCGCCGAGTACTCCACCACGTCGAGCCCGGGGAAGCGGGCCGCGCCGCGCGTGTACCAGATCCAGCCGAGCGTGCCGACGAAGGCGATCGCGTCGCCGACGAGCGTGGCGCCGGCGGCGGCCGGCGGACCGAAGAGCAGGCCCGAGACCATCGCGACGCCCGCGAGCGCGATCGCCGTGGCCGCGAGCGCGAGGCGCGCGGGCCGCACGCCGTCGAAGGCCCAGCGCACCAGCTGCGTGGTCATGGGCGTGGTCGCCACGATCACCGCGCCGTGCGAGGGCACCGAATGCGCGAGCCCGACGAACAGCAGCACGCTGAAGACGCCGAAGCCCGCGCCGCCGCGCAGCGCGAGCGGCGCCGCATGCCGCCGCAGCTTGCGCCACGGCGGCGCGCCGCGCGGCAGCAGCAGCGCCGCGAACAGCAGCGCCGACAGGCTGTAGCGGATGAAGGTGAGCCACACCGGCCCGACCTGCGGCAGCACCGCCTTGCCGACCAGGAACATGGCGCCCCAGCCGGAGGTGGCGAACAGCAGCGCGGCGATGCCGAGCGGACGTGGATGGGTGGTGGTGGACATGAAGCCTCTCGCGTGGAAATCAATCGATGGCCACGAGCTTGCGCCGTCGCGCGCGCCAAGGCCATTCGCTTCTTTGGACCGGGGTCTCCGAAAAAGCGAACGGACGGATTCCGCCCGCGCGCCCACAATCCACGGGCATGGAGCTCTACCAACTCAAGACCTTCGTCGCGATCGCCAGGGAAGGCAGCCTCACGCGCGCGGCCGAGCGCGTGTTCACGAGCGCGCCGGCGGTCAGCGCGCAGCTCAAGGCGCTCGAGGACGAGCTCGGCGTCCGGCTGTTCGAGCGCACGCCGCGCGGCATGGTGCTCACCGCGGCCGGCCGCAGCCTGCTCGACGAGGCCGAGCGCACGCTCGACTCGGCGCTGCGCATGCGCTCGGCCGCCGAGCGCATCCGCGGCGCGGCGCAGGGCGTGGTGCGCTTCGGCACCGTGGTCGATCCGGTGGCGCTGCGCCTCGGCGACGTACTGGTCAAGCTCGCCGAGCGCCATCCCCAGGTCACGCTGCAGCTGCGGCAGGGCCTGTCGTACGAGACCCTCGCGGCCGTGCAGCGCAACGAGCTCGACTGCGCCTATGCGCTCAGCGACGACGAGCGCATCGACGGCGTCGAGCTGCGCCGCCTCGCGCCGGTCGAGCTCGTGGTCGCGCTGCCGGCGCCGTTCTCGCGGCCCGGCCTCACGCTCGACGAGCTCATGCGGATGCCGTGGGTCGGCACGCCGCCGTCGTGCATCCTGCGCACCCATCTGGAAAAGCGGTTCGGCGGCGCCGGCCGCCCCTACCAGCAGGGCCGCACGGCCGACAACGAGAGCGCGATCCGCAGCATGGTCGCGAGCGGCATGGGCGCCGGGCTGCTGCGGCTCGACCAGGCCGAGCAGGGGCAGCGCAACGGCGTGCTCGCTATGTGGGTCGGGTGTCGTTCGCGCACCGGGTTGTGGTGGCGCGGGGGCGAGGACGGGCAGGCCGCGGCCGTCGCCGCGGTGCGCACCGCGGTGCTCGAGACCTGGGCCTGAGCGCCGGGCGCGGCGCGGGCGGGCGCGCGACTTGCAGAGTCGGCGCGGCCTGTCATCATTCGCGCCTGCATGACCCAAGAATTTACATTTCCAGCGGACCTGCTCGCGCGCGCGCGGCGGGTCCTGGCGTTGCCGGAGGGCACGCTCTCGTGCAGGGCCGCCACCGCCGAGGCCGGCTGCGTGGCCTTCGTCGCGCTGGGCGATGGCAAGAGCCGTGCGCGGGTGCTCGCCGGCCGCGGCGCGGACGCCGAGCAGGCCTTTCGCGCGGCCTGCGATGCGGCGACGGCGCTCGCCGGCCGCATCGGCATGCAGCCCGTGCGCCTGCGCGCGGAACTGGTCGACCGGGTCGAGCCGACGACCTGGGGCGCGCTCAAGGCCCGGCTCGCGCGCACCAAGCGCAACTACTTCAACCTCGGCGTGTCCTTCGACGCGCGCTTCGAGACCGCGCTGCTCGCGCCCGAGATCAACGGCAGCGCCGTCTTCTACGACGGCACCGTCGAGCATGCCCAGCCCAACACGGGCAACCTGCACCTGCATGCGAAGCGCCGCTTCGGCCGCGAGATCGACTTTCCCGCCGCCGACGACGCGCCCGTGTGGTGCTTCACCACGCGCGCCGCCTACGCCGACGCCGAGGGCGCCTGGCCGATCACGCCCGAGGGCCAGGCCGCGGGCCACCGCGTGCTGGCCGACTGGGGGGCGCCGCAGGTGCGCTGCCTCGTCGACAGCGCGAGCGACTACCTCGCGGCGCAGGTCAAGCCTTCGGGCGAATTCCACTACGGCTGGTTCCCCTGCTTCGACCGCCCGATCCCGACCTACAACACGCTGCGCCATGCGAGCTCGACCTATGCGCTGCTCGAGGCCTGGGAGCTGACGCGCAGCGAGGCGCAGAAGGCGGCGATCGACCGCTCGCTCGCCTTCGTGGCCGAGCGGCTCGTGCGCCGCGTAGAGCTGCCGGACGGCACGCGCGCCGCCTACCTGCTCGACGTCGGCAACGAGATCAAGCTCGGCGGCAATGCCGTGTGCCTGCTGGCCTTCGTCAAGTACACCGAGCTCACGGGCGACCGCCAGTACCTGCCGCTGCTGGAGGCGCTCGCGCTCGGCATCCGCGCGATGCAGGACCCCGCGAGCGGGCGCTTCGTGCACGTGCTCAACCATCCCGCGCTCGACGTGAAGAGCGCCTTCCGCGTCATCTACTACGACGGCGAGGCCGCGTTCGGGCTGATGCGGCTGTACGGCCTCACGCGCGATCCGCGCTGGCTCGCGGTGGTCGAGAAGGCCTTCGAGCATTTCATCGCGGCCGACCACTGGCAGGCGCACGACCACTGGCTGAGCTATTGCGTGAATGAGCTCACGCGCTGGCGCCCCGAGACGCGCTATTACGAATTCGGCCTGCGCAACGTGGCGGGCTACCTCGACTTCGTGCTCGAGCGCATCACCACCTTCCCGACGCTGCTCGAGCTGATGATGGCCGCGCGCGAGATGCTCGTGCGGCTCGAGGCCGATCCGGCGCTGCGCACGCTGCTCGACGGCTTCGACCGCGCCAAGTTCGACCGCGCGCTCGAGCACCGTGCGCGCTACCTCGCCAACGGCTTCTTCTGGCCCGAGCTCGCGATGTTCTTCCGCAACCCGGACCGGGTCGCGGGCTCGTTCTTCATCAAGCACCACAGCTTCCGCGTGCGCATCGACGACGTGGAGCACTATCTCTCGGGCTATGTCGCGTACCTGAAGTTCCTGCAGGGCGGGGAAGGCGATGCGCATGCGCGCGCGCCGCAGCAGGATGACATCGAAGTCGCACGGTCGGGTTCGACATCCGGCGCGGGCGCGGTGGTGGCCTGGGCCGGCGACATCAACCTCGGCCGCAGGCTGCACCATCTCGCGCCGCGGCACGGCTGGGACGCGGTGCTCGGCGGCGTGCCGGCGTTCGCCGAGGCGGACCTGCGGATCGCGAACCTCGAATGCGTGGTTGCGAGCTGCGGCGAACAGGGCGTGAAGAAGGGCGAGGGCGGCCCGCATTACTACCGCGCGCGACCCGAGATGCTGCGTGTGTTGACCGATGCCCGCATCGAACTCGTCGCCACAGCCAACAACCACAGCGGCGACTACGGCCCCAAGGCGCTCGCCGAGCAGGCCACGCTGCTCGACGCCGCGGGCATCGGCCATGCCGGCACCGGCGCGACGCGCGAAGCGGCGTGGAGGCCGGTGCTGCGCCGTGCCGGTGCGCTCAACGTCGCGCTGTTCTCGATCGACGCCACGCAGCCGCGCTTCGGGGCCGGCGAGGCCACGGGCGGCCATGCCTACCTGCCGCTCGCAGCGCCGTCGGCTTGGTCCGAGGCTTTCGCGCCGCGCATCGCCGCCGCGCGCGCGCAGGCGCACGTGGTGCTCGTGGCGGTGCATTGGGGCGCGAACGGCGAGACCGTGCCCAGTGCCGACGAGGTCGCCGTGGGCCATGCGCTCGTCGAGGCCGGCGCCGATGCCGTGCTCGGCGCGTCGGGGCACGTGCTGAAGGGCGTCGAGGTCTACCGGGGGCGGCCGATCGTCCACGATGCGGGCGACTTCCTGTTCGATGCGCTGCGCAGCGACGAGGGCGAGGCCGGGGTGTTCTCGCTGCACCTCGATCCGACGGGCGTGCGCCGTCTGGTGTTCGCGCCGGTGGCCACGGGCTTCGGCCGCACGGCGCAGATGACCGGCGAGCCCGCGCGGGCCGCGGCGCGCCGCTTCGTCGCGCAGAGCGCGGCACTCGGCGCCTCGTTCGCGGTGCAGCCGGATGGCCGCTGCGCGATCGACCTGCAGCCGCCGCCGCGCGCGGCGCGCGCGCTGGCACCGCTGCCGTGCGCGGTGCTTCGGCCCGAGGCGATCCGCACGCTGCAGGCGCCGCGCGAGGAATGGCTCGCGGCCGAGGTGCCGGCCGCCGCGCGGTTCGCCGCGCCCCTGGTGCTCGGGCCGCTGCGGCTGCTCGGCCTGCGCACCGTGCCGCGCCAACTGCGCGGGCGCCGCATGCTCTTCGTCGAGAGCTTCTGGCAGCTCGACGGCGAAACGCCGATCGCCGGCGACTGGCGGCTCGACATCCGCGCCGTGGCCGAGGCGCCGGCGGGCATGCCGGACTGGGGCGGCGCGATGGACCACGACCCCTGCGACTGGATGTGGCCCACGAGCCGCTGGACGCCGGGCGCGATCTACCGGGACTTCCATGGCTTGCGGCCGCCCGCGCTGCAGAAGCTGCACGATGCGCGGCTGCACATCGAGGTCGGCCTCGTGAGCGACGCGGGCCGCGTCGCGCGCGTGCGGGTGCCGTGCGAAGTCGCTTTCGTGCTCGCGCACGCGCCAGCGACCGGGACCGGCGCGCAGCGCGATGCGCGCGGACCCGTGGAGGTGCAGGGAGCCGGCACATGGCGTTGAAGTGCCACGCCGCAAGGGACCAGGCCGCACCGGCGAGCAGCCGCCCGCCGCGCCGGCGCGTGGGGCTGGCCTGCATGCTGCTCGCGCTCTCGCAGGGCGCCTGTGCGCAGCGCGGCGCGGCCGAACTGCAGGTGCCCGCGCTCGCCGGCGTCGGCGCCGACGCGCCGCTGCCCTGGAACCAGCCCGCCAACCGCGCCGCCTGTCCCGACCGGGCCGGCTACCTCTGGGTGCAGACGCCCGAGGGGCCGAGCTGCATCCGCTACTTCGCGAGCAGCGGCCTCGACGGGGCGCGGCTCGCGATCGTGCAGTTCTCGGGCGACCGCGACAGCCTCATGGACCGTCCGCCCGCGCAGATCCCCGGCAACACCGAGGCGCTGCGCACGCGCGATGCCGAGCGCAGTCGCGACCGCGCGGGCGTGCCCTGGGTGTTCGTCGCGCGGCCCGGCACCTACGGCTCCTCGGGCGACCACGGCCGGCGGCGCGAGATCGCCGAGTTCCATGCGCTCGATGCGGCGCTCGATGCGCTGATGCAGCGCCACCGGGTGCAGCGCATCGTGATCCTCGGCCACAGCGGCGGCGCCACCGCGGGCGCGGCGCTGCTCACGCTGGGGCGCCAGCGCATCGCCTGCGCGGTGCTGACCTCGGGCGCCTACGGCCTGCTGGAGCGCGCGCGCCGGCTCGGCAAGTCGGTCGGCGGGCGCAGCGACACCACGGGCAGCACGCAGTTCTACGACCCGCTCGCGCACGTCGACGGCATCGTGCCCGACCCGGCGCGGCGCATCGTGCTGATCGGCAACCGCGACGACCGCAACACGCCCTTCGACCTGCAGCAGCGCTTCGCCGACGCGGTCGCGCGCGCGGGCCACCGGGTCGAGATCCGGACCCATGCGGCCGACGCGCCGAGCTACCACGACCTGCAGGACCGCATCGGCCTGCGCACCGCATCGCAGTGCGCGCGCGAGACGATGTTCCAGTGACAACCACGGAAGACTCCAACGACATGGCTTCGCTCCCCCGCGGCATCACCGTGCGCGAATACGGCCGCATGCCCGACGGGCGTACGGTCAGCGCCTACACGCTCGACAACGGCCGGGGCCTGCGCCTTTCGGCGATCAACCTCGGCGGCATCGTGACCGCGCTCGAGGTGCCGGACCGCGAGGGCCGCGCCGCCAACGTGGTGCTCGCGCTGCCGACGCTTTCGGACTACCTCGGGCCGCATCCGCACTTCGGCACCATCGTCGGGCGCTACGCCAACCGCATCGCGCACGGGCGCTTCGCGCTCGACGGCCGGACGCACCAGCTGCCCCTCAACAACGGCGCGCACTCGCTGCACGGCGGGACGCGGGGCTTCGGCACGCGCTACTGGGAGATCGCGCCGCTGGACGACGCGCCCGACGCGGTCGCGGTCGAGCTGCGCTACACGAGCGCCGACGGCGAGGAGGGCTTCCCGGGCGAAGTGCGGCTCGCGGTGCGCTACACGCTCGCCACGGACCGGAACACCTGGCGCATCGACTACCGCGCCGAGACGGACCGGCCCACGGTGCTGAACCTGAGCCACCACGACTACTTCAACCTCGCGGGCGGCGGTACGGTGCTCGACCACCGGCTGACGCTGTGCGCGAGCCGCTTCTGCCCGGTCGACGCGGGCCTGATCCCGCTCGGCGAGGCGGAGGTGGCCGGCACGCCCTTCGACTTTCGCGCGGCGACGCGTATCGGCGAACGCATCGACGCCGCGCACGAGCAGCTGCGCGTGGCCGGCGGCTACGACCACAACTGGGTGCTCGACCGCGCGGCGCCGGCGGACGACGGCCTCGCGCTCGCGGCGCGGCTCGCGCACGAAGCGACGGGCCGCACGATGGAAGTGCACACCACCGAGCCGGCGCTGCAGTTCTATTCGGGCAACTTCCTCGACGGCAGCCTGCGCGGCAGCGACGGCGCGCCGCTCGTGCGCGGCGCGGGGCTCTGCCTCGAGACGCAGCACCATCCCGACGCGCCGAACCAGCCGGCCTTTCCCTCGACCGTGCTGCGGCCCGGCGAACGCTTCCACAGCGCGACCGAGCACCGCTTCGGCCTGCTGGGCTGAGGCGCGGCGCGCTCAACGCGGCGCGGGCGCGGGCTGCACCATCGCGCCGACGATGCGCCGCACCAGCGGCAGCACCACGAGCAGCGAGGGAAAGGCGACCAGCCACGACACGCCCCAGGCGGCCATCCATTGCTGCAGCAGCCCGGCATGGAAGCCCACGCTCTTGAGCGTGGAGATGCCCGCGACGATGCACGACATGAAGACCGAAAGAAGCAGCGGCATGAGGACGGCCGCATAGCGCGCCGGCAGCCTGCGCACGGACCGGGCGGCGGGCGATGCCGCGGGGGCTTGGGTTTCCATGGATGATTCCTTTCCTTGTTGAATGAAAGCGGCCTCGGCCGCGGTCAGGCAACGATAGAAAAAACGCGCGTCCGGGAGAATCCGCGCGCGCCGCCAAGAACCTTCATCCAGATCGGGAGAATCCATGGAGCCGTTGCAGGACCTCCGCGCCTTCGTCGCCATCGTCGACCACGGCAGCCAGAGCGCCGCGGCGCGCCAGCTCGGGCGCTCGGTGCAGTCCATCAGCCGCTCGCTCGGCGAGCTCGAGCGCAGCCTCGGCGTGCAGCTGATCCGGCGCACCACGCGCCGCTCGTCGACCACCGAGATCGGGCGCGGCTACTACCGGCGCGTGCAGGCGGCGCTGGCCGAGCTCGACGCGGCCGCCGCCGAGGCGAGCAGCCAGCTCGAGGCGCCGCGCGGCCTGCTGCGCGTGGCGGCGCCGGTGCAGTTCGCGGCCTCGTACGTGGTGCCGCTCGTGAACGCCTTCATGCAGCGCCACCCGGGCATGGACGTGGACCTGCGCGCCTCGGACCGCTTCGTCGACCTGATCGAGGGCGACATCGACCTCGCGATCCGCGTCGGCGAGCTGCCCGATTCCGAGCTCGCGGCGCGGCGGCTCGGCGCGCTGCGGCTCGTGGTGCTGGGCGCGCCCGCGTACCTCGAACGGCATGGCCGGCCGCAGCGGCCCGAGGACCTCGCGGCCCACCAGTGCCTGGTGCGCACCACGCACGGCAACGATGCCGAGTGGCCCTTCACCGTCGACGGCAGGCTGCAGCGCGTGAAGGTGTCGGGGCGGTTCCGCGCCGACAGCACGAGCGCGCTCTATGCGGCCGTGACGGCGGGCATGGGGCTGTTCTTCACGCCGCTGTGGCAGATCCGCCACCTGCTCGACAGCGGCCAGGCCGAGCTGGTGCTCACGGAATTCGAGGCGCCGCCGATCCCCGTGCATGCGGTCTGGCCCGCGGCGCGCGGCAGCTGAGCGCGCGCGACGCGGTGCGCCGACTTCGCGGCCGAGCACCTGCCGCCGCTCTGAGCGGCGTGCGCCCCGGCCTCAGCCCGCGAACAGGGCCGCGGGCAGCCCGGGACTGCCGACGCGCACGCTGAACAGGCCGCCCGCGAGCGGCTCGGCCGCGAGCGCGTCGTCCGGCAGGCCGGTGCGCGCGGTGCTGATGTAGAGGGTGCAGAGGTCCCGGCCGCCGAAGGCGCAGTCGGTGACATTGCTCGCGGGCAGGGTGATGCGCGCCAGCTCGGCGCCGCTCACCGGGTCGTGGCAGCTCACGCAGCGGCCGCCCCAGCGCGCGATCCAGAGGCGGCCGGCGGCGTCGGTGGTCATGCCGTCGGGCAGGCCCTCGCCCTCGCCGAAGCGCAGCCATACGCGCTTGTTGCGCACCGTGCCGGCCGCGGCGTCGAAGTCGTAGGCATAGACGCAGCCTTCGACGGTGGCGTTGAAGTACATGGTGCGCTCGTCGAGCGACCACGTCGGTCCGTTGGTGACCGCGAAGCCGTCGTCGTGGCGCGTGCAGCGGCCGTCGGCGTCGAAGCGGTAGAGCGCGCCGGTGGGCGCCTGGCAGTCGAAGTCCATGCTGCCGCCCCAGAAGCGGCCCGCGCGGTCGCACTTGCCGTCGTTGAAGCGGTTGCCGCCGCGGTCGGTCTCGGGCTGGTGCAGGTAGCGCGGCGCGGCGTCCACGGGCGGGTCGAACAGCGCGAAGCCGCGGCGCATGGTGACGATCAGGCCCGGCGCCTCGGCGCGTTCGGCCAGCGCGGTGATCTCCTCGTCGAACAGCCAGCTGCGGCGGTTGCCGCCCTGCGGATCGCAGCGGTGCAGGCGGCGGCCGAGGATGTCGATCCAGTAGAGCGTCTGCTCGCGCTGCGACCAGAGCGTGCCTTCGCCGAGGGTGGCGCCTGCGGGCCAGAGGCATTCGGGCTCGCCGAGGATGGCCGGTGCGCTGAGGGTCATGTCGTCGTCTCCTTCGTGGTTGTGGCGGTCGTCCTTGACGCGGCGGATCGTATCAAGGCATATTGATAATAGAAATCGCGATTTGTGGCATTGATTGATATTGATTTTGCAATGACAAAAAACACGTCTTCTCGCTCGATCCTCCCCAGCCTCGCCGGCCGCACCGTCTTCGTGACCGGCGGCGGCAGCGGCATCGGCGCGGCCATTGTGGAGGGCTTCGCGGCGCAGGGCGCGCGCGTCGCCTTCGTCGACATCGCCGAGGCCGCGAGCGCCGCGCTCGTGCAGCGCATCGCCGAGGCGGGCCATCCGGCGCCCTGGTGGCGCACCTGCGACGTGCGCGACATCGGCGCGCTGCAGCAGGCGATCGCCGACGCGGCCGCGGCGCTCGGCGACTTCGCGGTGCTGGTCAACAACGTCGCGAGCGACGACCGCCACACGCTCGAATCGGTCACGCCCGCGTACTACGACAACCGCATGGCGATCAACGAGCGGCCCGCGCTGTTCGCGATCCAGTCGGTGGTGCCGGGCATGCGGCGGCTGGGCTTCGGCTCGATCGTCAACCTCGGTTCGACCGGCTGGCAGACCAAGGGCTCGGGCTATCCCTGCTATGCGATCGCGAAGTCCTCGGTCAACGGCCTCACGCGCGGCCTCGCGGTCGAGCTCGGCCGCGACCGGATCCGCATCAACACCGTCTCGCCCGGCTGGGTGATGACCGAGCGCCAGGTCGCGCTCTGGCTCGACGCGGAGGGCGAGAAGGCGCTGCAGCGCAACCAGTGCCTGCCCGACAAGCTCATGCCCGAGGACATCGCGCACATGGTGCTGTTCCTCGCTTCGGACGACGCGAGGATGTGCACCGCGCAGGAGTTCACGGTCGACGCCGGCTGGACCTGAAGCGGCTCAGTCGATCTCGAGCTTCTTGCCGTAGACGCTGAGGCTCGCGGTCTTCAGCGCCTTCATCATCACCTTGGCCGCGGGCGAGAGCAGCCGGTCGGTGCGCGTGATGATGCCGAAGGCGTCCATGTGGCAGGGCATGTCGAGCGGCAGCAGCGACACGATGCCGTGCGCCGCGTAGTAGCGCGCCACGTCGGTCGCGAGCACCGCGACCATGTCGCTCTGCTGCAGCATGCGGGTGATGAACAGCAGGGCCGGGCTCTCGATGATGTTGGCCGGCGGCGCGAGCCCTTCCTCCTGGAACATCAGGTCGAAGCGGTGGCGCAGCACGCTGCCCGCGGGCGGCACGATCCAGCCCGCGCCCACCACGTCGCGCAGCGTGAGGCCGCTCACGCCGAGCAGCGGATGGCCCGGGCGCACCAGCGCGCACACCGGCTCCTCGGTCAGCGCCTCGTAGCGCAGCTGCGACTTGTCGTGCTCGGCGAACAGCCGCGCCACGAGGATGTCGAGCGTGCCCTGCTCGAGCCGCTCGAGCAGTACCGGGCTGGTCTCGATCTCGAGCGAGATGCGCAGGTCGGGCTGCTCGCGCTTCACCATCGCGACCGCGGGCGGCATCAGCGTGAGGCCCGGCGCGGTGATGGCGCCCACGTTGACCTGGCCGAAGCGCCCGGCCTTGAGCGCGCTGAGCTCGTCGTGCGCCTGGTTCAGGCTCGCGAGCGCGACGCGCGCGTGGCGGATCATGGTCTCGCCGTACCAGGTCGGCCGCATGCCGCGCGGCAGGCGCTCGAACAGCGGCACCTCGAGCACGTCCTCCAGGTCCTTGAGCAGCTTCGAGGCCGCGGGCTGCGTCATGTTGAGCACCTGCGCCGCGCGGTGGATGTTGCCTTCCTCCGCCAGCGCCACGAGCAGCAGCAGCTGCCGCGTCTTGAGGCGTGCGCGGATGAACCAGTGGTTGTAGTTGTTCATGGCCTGCTTGCTTGTTGGAACTTTGGGCTGCGCGGGTTTTCCAGAATCCGGCGATTGATATCCATTTTGTCGAAAAAATGATTGGATCGATATCAATTCTGTTCCTAGACTGCCGGCACTCCAACAAGCAAGAGACAAAGGTCGGCGCCCGGTGATCCACGGCGAGCTCCATCAGAACGTGCGGCAGTACATCAACGGCCGCTGGGAAACCAGCGCGACCACGGGTGTGCGCGCCAACCCCTCGGACACCAGCGAGACGGTGGCCGAGTACGCACGGGCCGACCGGCGGCAGGTGGAATCGGCGATCCGCGCCGCGGCCGACGCCTTCGGCCACTGGAGCCACAGCACGCCGCAGCGCCGCGCCGACCTGCTCGACCGCATCGGCACCGAACTGCTCGCGCGGCGCGACGAGCTCGGGCTGCTGCTGGCGCGCGAGGTCGGCAAGACGCTGCCCGAGGCGGTGGCCGAGGCCACGCGCGCGGGGCAGATCTTCAAGTTCTTCGCGGGCGAGGCGCTGCGCGCAGGCGGCGAGAACATGGCCTCGGTGCGCGCCGGCGTGCAGGTCGACGTGACGCGTGAGCCGGTCGGCGTGACCGGGCTCATCACGCCCTGGAACTCGCCGCTCGCGGTGCCCGCGACCAAGATCGCGCCCGCGCTCGCGCACGGCAACAGCGTGGTGTTCAAGCCGGCCGAGCTGGTGCCGGCCTGCGGCTGGACGCTGGCGGAGATCATCAGCCGCGCGGCGCTGCCCGCGGGCGTGTTCAACCTCGTGATGGGCAGCGGCCGCGAAGCCGGCCAGGCCCTGGTCGACAGCCCGCTCGTCGATGCCGTGAGCTTCACCGGCTCGGCGCGCAACGGCGAGCGCATCCTGCAGGCGGCGGCCGCGCGGCGCGCCAAGGTGCAGCTCGAGATGGGCGGCAAGAACGCGCTCGTGGTGCTCGCCGACGCCGACCTCGACCATGCGGTGGACTGCGCGGTGCAGGGCGCCTACTTCTCGAACGGCCAGCGCTGCACGGCGTCGAGCCGGCTGATCGTCGAGGCCGCGGTGCACGACGCCTTCGTCGCGCGGCTGCGCGAGCGGCTCAAGACGCTGCGCATCGGGCATGCGCTCGAGCGCGGCGTCGACATCGGCCCGCTCGCCGACGACGTGCGCCTCGCGCGCAGCCTGGCGTGGGTCGAGACCGCGCGCGAGGAAGGGGCCGAGCATGTCTGGGGCGGCGAGCCGCTCGCGCGCGCCACCGCGGGCTACTACATGAGCCCGGCGCTCTTCCTCGCGCGGCCCGAGCACCGCATCGCGCGCGAGGAGATCTTCGGCCCGATCGCCTGCGTGCTGCGCGCGGCCGACTACGAGGAGGCGCTCTCGCTCTGCAACGACACGCCCTCGGGCCTGAGCGCGGGCATCTGCACCAATTCGCTCAAGCACGCGATGCATTTCAGGCGCCATGCCGAAGTGGGCATGACGATGGTCAATCTGCCGACCGCGGGGGTGGACTTCCACGTGCCCTTCGGCGGCCGCAAGGGGTCGGGCTACGGGCCGCGCGAACAAGGGCGCCACGCCGCGGAGTTCTACACGACGGTCAAGACCGGCTACATGCGGGCCTGACCACTTCACCGGTGCCTTCAGCAGGCTGACACAACGAAGGAGACATTCCATGACACTCGATCGCCGCACATTCAACATCGCCCTCGCCGCCGCCTCGCTCGGCGGACTGCTGCCGGCCACCGCGCTGGCGCAGAAGAAGATCGTGCTGGGCTTCAGCCAGGTCGGCGCGGAAAGCGAATGGCGCACCGCGAACACCGAGTCGATCAAGTCCTCCGCCAAGGAGGCGGGCATCGAGCTCAAGTTCTCCGACGCGCAGCAGAAGCAGGAGAACCAGATCAAGGCCATCCGCTCCTTCATCGCGCAGAAGGTGGACGTCATCGCCTTCTCGCCGGTGGTCGAGTCGGGCTGGGAGACGGTGCTGCGCGAGGCCAAGGCCGCCAAGATCCCGGTGGTGCTGACCGACCGCTCCGTCAACACCAAGGACGACTCGCTCTACGTGACCTTCATGGGCTCGGACTTCGTCGAGGAAGGCCGCAAGGCCGGCCGCTGGCTGGTCGAGAAGATGAAGGACCAGAAGGGCGAGGTCAACATCGTCGAGCTGCAGGGCACCGTGGGCTCGGCGCCGGCGATCGACCGCAAGAAGGGCTTCGAGGAAATCATCAAGGCCGACCCGAAGTTCAAGATCATCCGCTCGCAGACCGGCGACTTCACCCGCGCCAAGGGCAAGGAGGTGATGGAGGCCTTCCTCAAGGCCGAGGGCAAGAAGATCAACGTGCTCTACGCGCACAACGACGACATGGCGATCGGCGCGATCCAGGCGATCGAGGAGGCGGGCCTGAAGCCCGCGAAGGACATCGTGATCATCTCGATCGACGCCGTGAAGGGCGCCTTCGAGGCCATGATCGCCGGCAAGCTCAACGTTTCGGTGGAATGCAGCCCGCTGCTCGGGCCCCAGCTCATGAGCGCGGTCAAGGACATCAAGGCCGGCAAGACGCTGCCCAAGCGCATCGTGACCGAGGAGGGCATCTTCCCGATGGAAGTCGCCGCCAAAGAGTTTCCCAACCGCAAGTACTGACCGAAAGCGAGAGAGCCCCATGAAACGCAGCAACTTCCTCAAGGCCTCGGTGGCCATCGTCGCGCTCGCGGCCGCGGGACTCGCGCCGCTCGCGCAGGCGCAGGACAAGGGCCTGATCGCGATCTCGATGCCGACCAAGTCGTCGGCGCGCTGGATCGCCGACGGCGCGAACATGGTCAAGTACTTCAAGGAGAAGGGCTACAAGACCGACCTGCAGTACGCCGAAGACGACATCCCGAACCAGCTCGCGCAGATCGAGAACATGGTGACCAAGGGCTCGAAGGTGCTGGTCATCGCGGCCATCGACGGCACCACGCTGTCGGACGTGCTGCAGAAGGCGGCCGACAAGGGTGTCAAGGTCATCGCCTACGACCGGCTGATCAAGGGCTCGAAGAACGTCGACTACTACGCCACCTTCGACAACTTCCAGGTCGGCGTGCTGCAGGCGCAGTCGATCGAGACCGCGCTGGGCCTGAAGAGCGGCAAGGGGCCGTTCAACATCGAGCTGTTCGGCGGCTCGCCCGACGACAACAACGCCTTCTTCTTCTACAACGGCGCGATGTCGGTGCTCGACCCGTACATCAAGAGCGGCAAGCTGGTGGTGCGCAGCAAGCAGATGGGCATGGACAAGGTCGGCACCCTGCGCTGGGACGGCGCGGTGGCGCAGGCGCGCATGGACAACCTGCTGTCGGCCTACTACACCAAGGACCGCGTCGACGCGGTGCTCTCGCCCTACGACGGCCTGTCGATCGGCATCCTGTCCTCGCTCAAGGGCGTGGGCTACGGCACGCCGCAGCAGCCGATGCCGGTGGTCTCGGGCCAGGACGCGGAAGTGCCCTCGGTCAAGTCGATCCTGCGCAAGGAGCAGACCTCCACCGTGTTCAAGGACACGCGCGAGCTGGCCAAGGTCACGGTCGCGATGGTGGACGCCATGCTGGCCGGCAAGACGCCGGAGGTGAACGACACCAAGACCTACAACAACGGCGTGAAGGTGGTGCCCTCCTACCTGCTCAAGCCGGTGAGCGTCGACGCCACGAACTGGAAGACGGTGCTGGTCGACAGCGGCTACTACAAGGAAAGCCAGATCAAGTGAGCGTGCGGCACGGCGGGCGGGCACGCCCGCCCATCGCGGCCAAGGAGACCGATTGAGCGACGACGCCTTTCTTCTGGAGATGCGCGGCATCACCAAGACCTTCCCCGGCGTGAACGCGCTGGACAACGTCAACCTCGCCGTGCGCCCCGCCGAGATCCACGCCGTGGTCGGCGAGAACGGCGCGGGCAAGTCCACGCTGATGAAGGTGCTCAGCGGCGTGTACCCCTGCGACTCCTACACCGGCGAGATCCATTTCGACGGCGAGCTGCGGCGCTTCCGCGGCATCGCCGACAGCGAGGCCCTGGGCATCATCATCATCCACCAGGAGCTCGCGCTGGTGCCGCTGCTGTCGATCGCCGAGAACATCTTCCTCGGCAACGAGGTCGCGAAGGGCGGCGTGATCGACTGGTTCGCCGCCTATGCGAAGACGCGCGAGCTGCTCGCCAAGGTGGGCCTCGCGGAGCCGCCGACCACGCTCGTGACCGACCTCGGGGTGGGCAAGCAGCAGTTGGTCGAGATCGCCAAGGCGCTCGCGAAGGAGGTCAGGCTGCTGATCCTCGACGAGCCCACCGCGAGCCTCAACGAGAACGACAGCGACGCGCTGCTCGCGCTGCTGCTCGAGCTCAAGCGCCAGGGCATCGCCTCGATCCTGATCTCGCACAAGCTCAACGAGATCGCCAAGGTGGCCGACGCGATCACGGTGCTGCGCGACGGCGCCACGGTCGAGACCATGGACTGCCGCGCGCAGCCGATCAGCGAGGACCGCATCATCCGCGGCATGGTGGGGCGCGACATGGCGCACCGCTATCCCGAGCGCTCGCCGAACATCGGCGAGACGGTGTTCGAGGTGCGTGACTGGCGCGTGCACCATGCGCTGCACGCCGACCGCGAGCAGATCAAGGGCGTGGACCTGCACGTGCGCCGCGGCGAGATCGTCGGCATCGCGGGCCTGATGGGCGCGGGCCGCACCGAGCTCGCGATGAGCATCTTCGGCCGTTCGTACGGCCAGCGCATCAGCGGCACGGTGCTGATGCACGGCCGCCCCGTCGACGTGGGCACCGTGGGCCGGGCGATCGCGCACGGCATCGCCTACGTGACCGAGGACCGCAAGGGCCTCGGCCTGGTGCTCGACGAGAGCATCCAGAAGAACGTCAGCCTCGCGAACCTGGAGGCGGTGTCGAAGTCGTCGGTGATCGACGACGCGCGCGAGTTCCAGGTCGCGAGCGACTACCGCAAGGCGCTGCGCATCCGCTGTTCGGGCGTGGCGCAGCCGGTGGTCAACCTTTCGGGGGGCAACCAGCAGAAGGTGGTGCTGAGCAAGTGGCTCTTCACACGGCCCGAGCTGCTGATCCTCGACGAGCCCACGCGCGGCATCGACGTGGGCGCCAAGTACGAGATCTACACCATCATCGACCAGCTCGCGAGCGAGGGCAAAGGCATTCTCATGATTTCTTCCGAACTGCCGGAGCTGCTCGGCATGTGCGACCGCATCTACGTGATGAACGAGGGCCGCTTCGTGGCCGAGTTCCCGGCCGCCGAGGCCTCGCAGGAGCGCATCATGCACGCCATCGTGAACGCCGGGAGTTCCGTCCATGTCGCAGCCTGAGGCCAACGCGGTGAACACCGCCGCCGTGCCGACCGCCGAGCCGCGCGGCGCGCATGCCGGCTTCCTGAAGAGCAACCTGCGCGAGTACGGCATGCTGATCTCGCTGGTCGCGATCATGGTGCTGTTCCAGGTGCTGACCGACGGCACGCTGCTCAGGCCCCTGAACCTGACCAACCTGCTGCTGCAGAACAGCTACGTCGTCATCATGGCGCTGGGCATGCTGCTCGTGATCGTGGCGGGCCACATCGACCTGTCGGTGGGCTCGGTCTGCGGCTTCATCGGCGCGCTGGCGGCGGTGCTGATGGTGGAGTACGAATGGCACTTCGTGCCCACCGCGATCGCCGGCATCGCCGCCGGCGCCTTGATCGGCGCGGCGCAGGGCTGGTTCGTGGCCTTCCGCAAGATCCCCTCGTTCATCGTCACGCTCGCGGGCATGCTCGTGTTCAAGGGGCTCACGCTCGCGCTGCTCGCGGGCCAGTCGGTCGGCCCGTTCCCCGAGGCGTTCCAGCGGCTCAGCTCGGGCTTCATCCCCGACCCGCTCGGCGGCGAGGGCGGCGGGCTGCGCACCACCTCGCTGGTGGTCGGCGCGGCGGCCGCGGCGGCGCTGGTGTTCTTCAAGCTGCGCGGCCGCGCCAGGCTCGCCGCGCACGGCATGGAGACCGAGCCCTACGCCTTCTTCCTCGTGAAGAACCTGTTCTTCGCGGCCATCATCCTGTTCTTCAGCTACCTGCTGTCGACCTACAAGGGCCTGCCCAACGTGCTGATCGTGATGGCGGTGCTGATCGTGGTGTACGACTTCGTCACCAACCGCACCACGCTCGGCCGGCGCATCTACGCGCTCGGCGGCAACGAGAAGGCGGCGCGGCTGTCGGGCGTGAAGACGCAGCGCCTGGCCTTTCTGACCTTCGTCAACATGGGTGCGCTCGCCGCGCTCGCGGGGCTGGTGTTCGCCGCGCGGCTCAACACCGCGACGCCGAAGGCGGGCCTGGGCTTCGAGCTCGACGTGATCGCGGCCTGCTTCATCGGCGGCGCCTCGGCCTCGGGCGGCGTGGGCAAGGTGATGGGCGCGGTCATCGGCGCCTTCATCATGGGCGTGATGAACAACGGCATGTCGATCATGGGCATCGGCATCGACTACCAGCAGGTGATCAAGGGCCTGGTGCTGCTCGCGGCCGTGTTCATCGACGTGTACAACAAGAACAAGTAGGCGGCAGCCCATGCGCGACGACACCGACGCCACGCCCGTGCTCGAACTGCGCGGCATTCACAAGCAGTTCGGCGGCATCGCGGTGCTGCGCGACGTGCAGCTCACGCTGCGCGCGGGCGAGATCCATGCGCTGATGGGACAGAACGGCGCGGGCAAGTCGACGCTGATCAAGGTGCTCACGGGCGTGCTCGCGTCGAACGGCGGCGAGATGCGTCTCGACGGCCGGCCGATCCGGCCCGGCTCGCCGCTCGAGGCGCAGAGGCTCGGCATCAGCACGGTCTACCAGGAGGTCAACCTCTGCCCGAACCTCTCGGTGGCGGAGAACGTGTTCGCGGGACGTTATCCGCGCCGCGGCGCGGCGCAGGGCTTCCGGATCGACTGGGCGGCCGTGAACCGGCGCGCCGAGGAGCTGCTCGCGCGCATCGGCCTGTCGATCGACGTGACGCGGCTGCTCTCGAGCTATTCGGTCGCGGTGCAGCAGATGGTGGCGATCGCGCGCGCGCTCGGCGTGTCGTCGAAGGTGCTGATCCTCGACGAGCCGACCTCGAGCCTCGACGACGACGAGGTCGAGAAGCTGTTCGAGGTGCTGCGGCGCCTGCGCGGCGAAGGGCTCGCGATCGTCTTCGTCACGCACTTCCTCAACCAGGTGTATGCGGTCTCGGACCGCATCACGGTGCTGCGCAACGGCCAGTGGGTGGGCGAGTGGCGCACGGCCGAGCTCGGCCCCCAGCCGCTGGTCGCGGCCATGCTCGGGCGCGAGCTGGCGGCCCAGTCGGCCCGTCCGGCGGCGCTGCCGGCGTTCGACGCGGGCGCGCCCGCGCTGCTGCAGGCCGAAGGCCTGGGCCAGGCCGGCCAGCAGCAGCCCACCGACCTGCGCGTGCAGGCCGGCGAGGTGGGCGGCATCGCCGGACAGCTCGGCGCGGGGCGCACCGAGCTGGCGCGGCTGCTGTTCGGGCTCGAGACGCCCGACCGCGGGGTGCTCCGGATCGACGGCCGCGCCCTGAGCTTCAGGAACCCGGCCGATGCGATCCGCGAGGGCGTCGCGCTCTGCCCCGAGGAGCGCAAGACCGACGGCATCGTGGCCGAGCTCTCGGTACGCGAGAACATCGCGCTCGCGCTGCAGGCCCGGCTCGGCACCCGGCGCTTCCTCTCGCGCGCCGAGCAGACCGCGATGGCGGAGCGCTTCGTCGCCTCGCTCGGCATCAAGACGGCGAGCGTGGAGACGCCGATCGGGCTGCTCTCGGGCGGCAACCAGCAGAAGGCGATGATCGCGCGCTGGCTCGCGACCGAGCCGCGGCTCTTGATCCTCGACGAGCCCACGCGCGGCATCGACGTGGCGGCCAAGCAGGAGATCATGGAAGAGATCCTGCGGCTCGCGCGCGCGGGCATGGCGGTGATCTTCATCTCGTCGGAGATCAGCGAGGTGGTGCGCGTGGCGCACCGCATCGTGGTGCTGCGCGACCGCAGGAAGGTCGGCGAGCTGCCGGGCGGCGCGACCGAGGACGAGGTCTGCGAAATGATCGCCGCCGCCTGAGGACAAGGGAATGACACGGTTCAACTCGCTCATGCGCCACCGCCTCGCCTGGCCGCTGGTCACGCTGCTGCTGCTGCTCGTGCTGAACGCCGCCTTCAACCCCGGCTTCCTGCGCCTCGAATGGCGCGACGGCCATCTCTACGGCAGCCTGATCGACATCGTCAACCGCGCCGCGCCGCTGGTGCTGGTCTCGCTCGGCATGACGCTCGTGATCGCCACGCGTGGCATCGACATCTCGGTCGGCGCGGTGGTTGCGATCGCCGCGGCCGTGGCCGCCTGGATGATCGGCGGCTCGGTGGCGAGCGACGTGAGCCGCTACCCGATGTGGCTCGCGATCCTGGCGGCGATCGGCGTCGCGCTCGCCTGCGGGCTCTGGAACGGCCTGCTGGTCGCGAAGGTGGGGATGCAGCCGATCATCGCCACGCTGATCCTCATGGTGGCGGGCCGCGGCATCGCGCAGCTCGTCACCGACGGGCAGATCATCACGATCTACTACAAGCCCTTCTTCTTCCTCGGCAGCGGCTACCTGCTCGGGCTGCCGTTCTCGCTGTTCGTCGTCGCGGCGGTGTTCGTGCTGCTGTACCTCGCGATCACCCGCACCGCGCTCGGCCTGTTCGTCCAGGCGGTCGGCATCAACCCCACGGCCGCGCGCGTGGCGGGGGTGCAGGCGCGGCGGCTCGTGGTCGGCGCCTATGCCTTCTGCGGCGTCTGCGCCGGGCTGGCGGGGCTCCTGATCAGCTCCAACGTCAAGAGCGCCGACGGCAACAACGCGGGGCAGCTGCTCGAGCTCGACGCGATCCTCGCCGTGACGCTCGGCGGCACCGCGCTCACGGGCGGGCGCTTCAGCCTCATGGGCAGCGTGATCGGCGCGCTGATCATCCAGACCCTGACCTACGCGATCTACTCGATGGGCGTGCCGCCCGAGATCAACCTCGTGGTCAAGGCGGTGGTGGTGTTCGCGGTGATGCTGCTGCAGTCGCCCGAGTTCCGCACGCAGATGCGGGTGCTGGTGCAGCGGCCGGAGGTGGTGCGATGAGCGCGGTGATGGAGACGGGCGCCGCATCCCCGGCCCGGCGCGCTCCCGCGGGCGGAGGCCGGCGCGGGCTGAACCCGAAGTACCTGCCGCTCGCGGCGACGGTGTCGCTGTTCGTGCTGATGGCGACGCTGGGCTCGGTGTTCTACGACGGCTTCTTCTCGGCGCAGGTGTTCCTGAACCTGCTGATCGACAACGCCTTCCTGATCGTCGTCGCCGTCGGCATGACCTTCGTGATCCTCTCGGGCGGCATCGACCTCTCGGTCGGCTCGGTGATCGCGCTCACGACCATGGTCTCGGCCGCGCTGGTCGAGAAGCACGGCCTGAGCCCGGCGGTGGTGATCCCGCTCGTGCTCGCGATGGGCACGGCCTTCGGCGCGGCCATGGGCTTCTTGATCGAGCGCTTCCGGCTGCAGCCCTTCATCGTCACGCTCGCGGGCATGTTCCTCGCGCGCGGGCTGTGCTATCTGATCAGCATCGACTCGATCAGCATCACGAACGAGTTCTACGCCCAGGTCTCGCAGGTCCGCATCCCGGTCTGGGGCGAGGCTTCGGTCTCGATCAGCGCGGTGATCGCGGTCGCGGTGCTGCTCGCCGCGATCTTCATCGCGCACTGCACGCCCTTCGGCCGCACGGTTTACGCGATCGGCGGCAGCGAGCACTCGGCCATGCTGATGGGCCTGCCGGTGCGCCGCACGCTGGTCGGCGTGTACACGCTCTCGGGCTTCTGCTCGGCGCTCGCGGGCGTGATCTTCACCTTCTACATGCTCTCGGGCTACGGCCTGCATGCGATGGGCCTCGAGCTCGACGCGATCGCGGCCGTCGTGATCGGCGGCACGCTGCTCACGGGCGGCGTGGGCTACGTGGCCGGCACGCTGTTCGGCGTGCTGATGCTCGGGATCATCCAGACCCTGATCTCCTTCGACGGCACCCTGAGCTCATGGTGGACGCGCATCGTCGTCGGCGCGCTGCTCTTCGTCTTCTGCCTGCTGCAACGCTTCTTCACCTCGCGCGCACCGCGCCGCTGACATCTTCCATGACAAAGAAATTGCGCTCGACCGAATGGTTCGGCTCCGCCGACAAGAACGGCTTCATGTACCGCAGCTGGATGAAGAACCAGGGCATTCCGGACCACGAGTTCGACGGCCGCCCGATCATCGGCATCTGCAACACCTGGTCCGAGCTCACGCCCTGCAACGCGCACTTCCGCAAGATCGCCGAGCACGTGAAGCGCGGCATCTCGGAGGCGGGCGGCTTCCCGGTCGAGTTCCCGGTGTTCTCCAACGGCGAGTCGAACCTGCGGCCGACCGCGATGCTCACGCGCAACCTCGCGAGCATGGACGTGGAGGAGGCGATCCGCGGCAACCCGGTCGATGCGGTGGTGCTGCTCACGGGCTGCGACAAGACCACGCCGGCGCTGCTGATGGGCGCGGCGAGCTGTGACATCCCGGCGATCGTGGTCACGGGCGGGCCGATGCTCAACGGCAAGCTCGACGGCAAGAACATCGGCTCGGGCACGGCCGTGTGGCAGCTGCACGAGTCGCTCAAGGCCGGCGAGATCACGCTGCACCAGTTCCTTTCGGCCGAGGCCGGCATGTCGCGCTCGGCCGGCACCTGCAACACCATGGGCACGGCCTCGACCATGGCCTGCATGGCCGAGGCGCTCGGCACCTCGCTGCCGCACAACGCGGCGATCCCGGCGGTCGACGCGCGGCGCTACGTGCTCGCGCAGATGTCGGGCATGCGCGCGGTCGAGATGGCGAAGGAGGGGCTCACGCTGTCGAAGATCCTCACGCGCGAGGCCTTCGAGAACGCGATCCGCGTGAACGCGGCGATCGGCGGCTCGACCAACGCGGTGATCCACCTCAAGGCGATCGCGGGGCGCATCGGCGTGCCGCTCGAGCTCGAGGACTGGACGCGCATCGGCAGCGGCACGCCGACCATCGTCGACCTGATGCCCTCGGGCCGCTTCCTGATGGAGGAGTTCTACTACGCGGGCGGCCTGCCCGCGGTGCTGCGGCGCCTGGGCGAGAACGGGCTGCTGCCGCATCCCGATGCGCTCACCGTCAACGGCCGCTCGCTCTGGGACAACGTGCGCGATGCGCCGAGCCTCGACGACGAGGTGATCCGGCCGCTCGACCGGCCGCTGATCGCCGACGGCGGTATCCGCATCCTGCGCGGCAACCTGTCGCCGCGCGGCGCGGTGCTCAAGCCCTCGGCCGCCTCGCCCGAGCTGCTCAGGCACCGCGGCCGCGCGGTGGTGTTCGAGAACTTCGAGCACTACAAGACGCGCATCGCCGACGAATCGCTCGAGGTCGACGCGAGCTCGGTGCTGGTGATGAAGAACTGCGGGCCCAAGGGCTATCCGGGCATGGCCGAGGTCGGCAACATGGGCCTGCCGCCGAAGCTGCTGCGCCAGGGCATCAAGGACATGGTGCGCATCTCCGATGCGCGCATGAGCGGCACCGCCTACGGCACCGTGGTGCTGCACGTGGCGCCCGAGGCCGCCGACGGCGGGCCGCTCGCGGCGGTGCGCGACGGCGACTGGATCGAGCTCGACTGCGACGCGGGGCGCCTGCACCTCGACATCAGCGAGGAGGAGCTGGCCGCGCGCCTGGCCGCGCTGTCGTCATTGGCCGCCGATGCGCAGCCGGCGGGCACGCGCGGCGGCGGCTACCAGAAGCTCTACGTCCGCCACGTGCTGCAGGCCGACGAAGGCTGCGACTTCGATTTCCTGGTGGGCTGCAGAGGCTCCGCCGTTCCCCGTCATTCACATTGACCCACACCATGACCCCCCGATACCGCGGCATCTTCCCGGTGGTGCCCACCACCTTCGACGAACAGGGCGCGCTCGACCTCGAGAGCCAGAAGCGCTGCGTCGATTTCATGATCGACGCCGGCTCCGACGGCCTGTGCATCCTCGCGAACTTCTCGGAGCAGTTCGTGCTTTCCGACGCCGAGCGCGAGGTGCTCACGCGCACGGTGCTCGAGCACGTGGCCGGCCGCGTGCCGGTGATCGTGACGACCACGCACTACAGCACGCGCGTCTGTGCCGAGCGCAGCCGGCGCGCGCAGGACATGGGCGCGGCGATGCTGATGGTGATGCCGCCCTACCATGGCGCGACCTTCCGCGTGCCCGAGCCGCAGATCTACGAGTTCTACGCCGGCCTGTCGGACGCGGTGCGCATCCCGATCATGATCCAGGACGCGCCCGCGAGCGGCACCGTGCTCACGGCCGCCTTCCTCGCGCGCATGGCGCGCGAGATCGAGCAGGTGGCCTACTTCAAGATCGAGACCGCGGGCGCGGCCTCGAAGCTGCGCGAGCTGATCCGCCTCGGCGGCGACGCGGTCGAGGGGCCCTGGGACGGCGAGGAGGCGATCACGCTGATGCCCGACCTCGACGCGGGCGCGACCGGCTCGATGACCGGCGGCGGCTACCCGGACGGCATCCGCCCGATCATCGAGGCGCATCGCGCGGGCGACCGCGACCGCGCCTTCGCGCTCTACCAGCAATGGCTGCCGCTGATCAACTACGAGAACCGCCAGGCGGGCCTGCTCGCGTGCAAGGCGCTGATGAAGGAGGGCGGGGTGATCGCCTGCGAGGCGCCACGGCATCCGCTGCCGGCGCTGCACCCCGAGACGCGCGCGGGGCTGATCGAGACGGCGAAGCGCCTCGATCCGCTGGTGCTGCGCTGGGGCCGATAAGGCGGGCGGGAGGACTGCCGCCTCAGCTCTTCTCGAGTTCGCTGACCTGCAGCGAGAGATCGAACAGCTTCGACTTGCTCGCGTAGTAGCGGTCGAGCCGCCATTCCTTGAGGATGTCGATCGCGAGTTCGAAGCTCTTGTAGTCGAGGCTGTAGAGCGTGACGAGTTCGAAGCTGCGCTCCGATTCCAGCGCCAGCACGAGCTGGGCCAGGATCTTGGCCGATTCATTGGCCGGGTCCGTTTCGATGAACCGGCGGGCGACCTTGATGGCATTCATTGGAAAGTGTTCCTCGGTGGGCAGAGACCGGGAACTATAGCTAGCAGCCCTCCACGCTTTATGACAGTGGTGTGACAAGCAGGGCCATCGCCCGCAGGCGCGGGCCGCGGGCGTCGGCGGCCGAAGCCGCTGCGCTCAGCGCACCGGGACCGGTGCCGGCAGCGGCGCCGGCATGCGCTCGACGGGCGCCACGATCGGGGCCGGCGCGCGCGAGGGGGCGGGCATCGGCGCCGGCACCGCGGCAGGCGCGGGCATCACGACGGTGGTGACCGACTCGCGGATCACGCCGCCGCCCATCACGCTGCCGTCCACGCTGGCATTGATGTTGCCGGTGTCGCCGAGCACGCGCGCCTCGCAGGCGGCGCGTTCGGCAGGCGGCTGCAGGTTGCAGCGCGCGAGCGCGTTGGCGCGGTAGTCGGGCGCGCTCGTGAGGCCGCCGCGCGCGGCTTCCTGGCGTGCGGCGCCGGCCTCGCGGATGCAGGCCGCGCGGTCCTGCTGGTTGTGGCCGCAGACCGAGAGCTCCTGCTGGTAGGTGGAACCGCCGCGGCCCGACTGGGCGGAGGCCGGCGCGCTCGCGGCGGCGAGGCCGCCGAAGGCGACGAGGACGGCGATCATGGAACGGGTGCGAAGAATGTTCATGGTGTGCTCCTTGGCGTGAACCTGAAACAACGACGGAACAGGTTGGACAGGGCCGGTCCGCGGCGGTTCCGCGCCGACCCGGGGGACGCGAAGCGCCTCAGCGCGCGGGCGCGGGTTGCGGCGGCAGCGGCGTCACGGTCTCGCGGATCACGCCGCCGCCCATCACGCTGCCTTCGGTGCTCGTGCGCGCACCGCCCTTGAGGCGGGCTTCGCAGTCGGCCCGGTCGGCCGCGGGCTGCTCGCGGCAGCGCGCCATGGCGTTGTCGTCGTAGCGGCCCGGGCTCGCGCTCGTGAGGCCGTTGCGCGCGGCTTCCTGGCGTGCGGCGCCGGCCTCGCGCAGGCAGGCGGCGCGGTCCTGCTGCACGCCGTCGCAGGCCGCGCGTTCCTGGCGCATCTGCTCGGCGGCGGCCGTGCCCGGCGTCTGCGCGCGCACGAGCGAGGCGCCGGCGGCGAGGAAGACGCATGCCGCGAGAAAGGTGGCGGCATGCAGGCGAGAGGATCTCGAACGGATGGTGGTGGCTGTTCTTCTCATCGGGTGCTCCTGGTGAGGCCGTGCCCTCCGAACAGCACGACCGGAGCGCCAGTCTGGGGCCGGGAGCCGCCAGGGACCTGTGGGACCGGCAGAGCCGGCCCACCCGGCCGGACTCGCCGATCCGTGTGGGACTGATCCGGCAGGCGCGCGCATGCCCGTCCGCACCCCGGTGGTCAGCCCACGGCGATGCGCGGGGCCACGTGCGCGAGCGCTTCCTCGACCTGGTCGACCAGGATCAGCGAGAGGTCGCCCGGCTGCAGCCGCGCGAGCGCGGTGTCGATGGCGATGAATTCGCCGCGGATCTCGTCGATGTAGCGCGTGCGCGCCGCGCCCTGCAGGCCCTGGCGCAGCAGCGCCATCACCTCGCCGTCGGCGCGGCCGCGCTGGGCCGCGTCCTGGTAGAGGATCACGTCGTCGAAGGCCTGGCCGAGGATCGCGGTCTGGTCGCGGATGTCGGAATCGCGCCGGTCGCCCGCGCCGCTGATCACCACCGAGCGCTTGTTCGCGGGCATGGTGTCGACGGCCGAGACCAGCGCGCGCATGGCGTCGGTGTTGTGGCCGTAGTCGGCGATCACGGTCGCGCCGCGGTATTCCATGACGTTGAAGCGCCCGGGCACGCCGGTCGGGTCGTTCATGAAGCTCGCGAGGCCGCTGCGGATCGTGTCCCAGTCGAGGCCCACGGCCCACGCCGCGGCCACCGCGGCCATGACGTTGTCGACCTGGAAGCCGATGCTGCCGTTGCGCGTGATCGGCACGTCGCGCAGCGCGATGCGTTCGCGCCACGAGCCCTCGGCCGCGATCAGCGTGTCCTGGTCGATGTAGACGGTGCGCTTGCCCTGCGCGCGGTGCGTGGCCATCACCGGGTGCTGGCGGTCGCGGGCGAAGAAGATCACGCTGCCCGGGCAGCTCGCGGCCATCGCGGCCACGTTGTGGTCGGCCGCGTTGAGCACCGCGTAGCCGTGCGGCGCGACGTTGCGCACGATCACGCGCTTGAGCACCGCCAGGTCTTCCACCGTGGTGATGTAGTTGAGGCCCAGGTGGTCGCCGCTGCCGATGTTGGTGACCACCGCCACCTGGCAGCGGTCGAAGCCCAGGCCCTCGCGCAGGATGCCGCCGCGCGCGACCTCGAACACGGCCGCGTCGACGTCGGGGTGCAGCAGCACGTTGCGCGCGCTCTTGGGGCCGCTGCAGTCGCCGCTGTCGGTCTGGCGCCCGTCGACGTACACGCCGTCGGTGTTGGTCATGCCGGTGCGCAGCCCGCTGGCGGCCAGCAGGTGGTTGATCAGGCGCGCGGTGGTGGTCTTGCCGTTGGTGCCGGTCACGGCCACCACCGGGATGCGGCCGTCGTCGCCGGGTGCGAACAGGGTGTCGATGATCGCCTCGCCGACGGCGCGGCCGCGGCCGAACGAAGGCGAGATGTGCATGCGCAGGCCGGGCGCGGCATTGACCTCGACCACGCCGCCGTGCTGTTCTTCGAGCGGGCGCAGCACGTTCTCGCAGACCATGTCGACGCCGCAGATGTGCAGGCCGACCATCTGCGCCGCGTCGACCGCGCGCGCGGCGACCTCGGGGTGCACGGTGTCGGTCACGTCGGTGGCGGTGCCGCCCGTGGAGAGGTTCGCGTTGTTGCGCAGCACGACGCGCTGGCCGCGCTCGGGCACGCTGTCGGGCGTGAGGCCCTGGGCCTCGAGCCGGCCGATCGCGATGTCGTCGAGGCGGATCTTGGTGAGCGAGGTGGCATGGCCTTCGCCGCGCCGCGGATCGAGGTTCACCGCGTCCACGAGCTGGCGCACGGTGGAACTGCCGTCGCCGATCACGTGCGGCGGATCGCGCCGCGCCGCGGCCACGAGCCGGTCGCCGACGACCAGCAGGCGGAAGTCGAAGCCCGGCAGGAATTTCTCCACCATCACCTCGCCGTAGGCCGCGGCCGATTCGTAGGCCGCCGCGAGCTGCTCGCGCGTGGTGATGTTGACGGTCACGCCCTTGCCCTGGTTGCCGTCCTGCGGCTTCACCACCACGGGCAGGCCGATCTCCATCGCGGCGGCCCAGCCGTCCTCGACGTCGTGCACGGGCCGGCCCAGCGGCACCGGCACGCCCGCGGCATTGAGCAGCTGCTTGGTGAGTTCCTTGTCCTGCGCGATCGATTCGGCCACGCCGCTGGTGCTGTCGACCTCGGCCGCCTGGATGCGGCGCTGGCGCGAGCCCCAGCCGAACTGCACCAGGCTGCCGCTCGTGAGGCGGCGGTACGGGATGCCGCGCGCAACGGCGGCATCGACGATCGAGCCGGTGCTCGGGCCGAGGCGCTCGGACTCGTCGAGGTCGCGCAGCTCGGCGATGGCGGCGGCGGCGTCGAAGGGCGTGTCGTCCTGCGCGGCGGCGATCAGCGCCTCGGCGAGCGCGAGCGCGCGGCGGCCGACTTCTTCCTCGGTGTACTGGAACACCACTTGGTAAACGCCTTCCTCGACCGTGGGCGAGGTGTGGCCGAAGTTCACTGCGCAGCCGGCCTGGGCCTGCATCGCGACCGCGGCGTTCTCGAGCACGTGGGCGAGCGCCATCGGCTGGCCCAGCACCATCGGATGCAGTTCGCCGATGGTGGGGAAGCGCGCGCGCAGGCGGGCCTCGAAGCCGGGCAGGCGGCTGATCGCGTTCTCGTCGCCTTCGCAGGAGACGACGGCCTCGATGGCGGTGTGGCGGCTCCAGAGGTTGGGACCGCGCAGGGCGCGGGTGCGGATGACTTTCATGGGGCGGCGAGGCGCATCAGGCAAGTTGGGGTTGGGACGGAAGCGGCGGCGTCTGCGACAGCTGCAGCGACGCCAGCGCGGCCTGCAGGTCGGCCTCGAAGGCCTCGACGCCGGCGCCGATGAGGTTGAGCGGAATGCCCATCGCCCAGGCCGCGGCCACCGCCGCGAGCAGGCTCTCGAGGCTCACGCCCGCATGCGTGGCGCGCCAGACCGTGAGCCGGCCGAGTCCCGGCAGGAAGGATTCGCTGCTGCCGTTGGCGAGCACGACGCGGTCCTGCCGCACCAGCACGGCCTTGCCGCCGGCGGCCTGGTGCGCGGCGAGCGCGGCGGCCTGCGCGTCGGCCGCATAGAGGATGACGGCGCCGTCGCACAGCGGCGCGAGGCCCGCGACGCGCGGATCGCCGGCGTTGAGCACGGCCGTGCCTTCGGGCAGCACCACGTCGACCTGCGTGCGCAGCACCTTGACCATCTGGTCGCTCTCGGTGATGTCGTAGTCGGCCAGCGCCTCCGAGCCGTCGAGGTCGGTCACGATGCCGACCTCGCAGCGGTCGTAGGCCAGGCCGTCGCGCAGGATGGTCTCGGCGCCGTTCTCG
>CBHTTS010000025.1:0-31081 GCA_966095775.1 uncultured Variovorax sp.
GGCATGATCGCCGCGGTGGGCTCGGTGTTCCTCACGCCCTGGAACCTCTACAACAGCCCCGAGGTCATCCACTACACGCTCGACGTGCTGGGCTCCTTCATCGGGCCGCTGTTCGGCATCCTGATCGCCGACTACTACATCGTGCGCCGCCAGCACATCGACGTGGACGCGCTCTACACCATGAACACCGGCGGCACCTACTGGTACAGCGGCGGCTACAACCCGAAGGCCATCCAGGCCATGATTCCCGCGGCGATCGTGCCGATCCTGTGCGTGATCGTGCCGGCGCTGCGCGGCGCCGCCAACTACGCCTGGTTCATCGGCATGGCGCTGGGCTTCGTGATCTACGCGCTGCTCAACCGCCGTTCGCGCCGCTGACAATCCCCACCCGCATCGAGAAAGGAAAGGCGCCCGTGCGCATCAAGATCATCAACCCCAACACCACCTGGAGCATGACCGAGAAGATCGGCGCCTGCGCCCGCGCGGTGGCGCACGCCGACACGGAGATCGTCGCGGTCAGCCCCTCGATGGGGCCGGTCTCGATCGAGAGCCACTACGACGAGGCGCTCGCGGTGCCCGGCCTGCTGCAGGAGATCGCGGCCGGCGAGCGCGAAGGCATCGACGGCTACGTGATCGCCTGCTGGGGCGACCGGGGCGGGATGGCGGCGCGCGACCGCGCGCGCGGGCCGGTGGTCGGCATCGCCGAGGCCGCGATGCACCTCGCGAGCATGGTCGCGAGCCGCTTCAGCGTGGTCACCACGCTCGGCCGCACCATGGGCCAGGCCTGGCACCTGGCCGAGATCTACGGCATGCAGCGCTTCTGCGCCGAGGTCCGCGCCTGCGAGCTGCCGGTGCTCGAGCTCGAGGAGCCCGGCTCCCGCGCGCGCGAGCGCATCGTCGGCGAATGCCGGCGCGCGCTCGAGGAGGACGGCTCCGACTGCATCGTGCTCGGTTGCGCCGGCATGACCGACCTGTGCGAGCACATCGCCGGCCTGCTCGGCGTGCCGGTGATCGACGGCGTCGCGGCCGGCACCAAGCTCGTCGAGTCGATGGTGGCGCTCGGCCTTCGCACCAGCAAGCGCGGCGAGCTCGCGCAGCCGCTGCCCAAGCCGATCCAGGGCGCGCTCGAGGGCTTCACGCTCGCGCGCTGATCCAGGGCGCGCCGCGGGGGCTTGGACGATCCGGCGACAATCCGCGCATGCCCCGCGCCCGCTCCACCGCCAAGTCCGCTCCCGCCCCCGCCGCGCCGCCGCCGGCCGACGAAGGCCCGGCCTCCGTTGCCGCGGCCGCCGGCGACCGCAACGGCTCGATCGAGAGCATCGCCCAGGACATCGCGACCGCCATCGTCGAGAAGCGGCTGCCGCCCGGCACCTGGCTGCGCGAGGAGGCGCTGGGCCGCGTCTATTCGGTGAGCCGCACCAAGATCCGCGCGGCGCTGCTAATGCTGTCGAAGGACAAGCTGATCGAGATCATCCCCGACAAGGGCGCCTTCGTCTGCCAGCCCACGGTGCAGGAGGCGCGCGAGGTGTTCGCGGTGCGCCGCATCCTCGAGAGCGAGGTGGTGCGCCTCTTCATCGCGAACGCGCGGCCGCGCGACTACCAGGCGCTCGAGCAGCACATCCGCTTCGAGCGCAACGCGCTGCGCCAGAGCACCACCATGGGCAGCACCGTGCGCGAGAAGCTGCTCGGCGACTTCCACGTCGTGCTGGCCGAGGCCACCGGCAACCGCACGCTCGCGGAACTGGTGCGCGAACTGGTCGCGCGCAGTTCGCTGATCGCGATGGTCTACCACTCCTCGAACGATCCGCACTGCTCCTCGGACGAGCACGCCGACTTCCTGCGCCTGTGCCGCAAGGGCGACGTCGAGGGCGCGGTCGCGAGCATGATCGAGCACCTCGAGCGCATCGAGGCCAGCCTCGAACTCGAGGGCGCCAAGCCCGACCGCCAGCTCGACCTGGTGAAGGCGCTGCTGGCCTGAACGCCATGGACGTCGCCGGCCCCGCCCTCAGGCGCCTGCGGCTGCTGCGCGGCCTCAAGCAGAGCCACTTCGCCGAGCTCATGGGCGTGGCCGAGGCCACGCTGCGCGACCTCGGGTGGCACGAGGGCGCACTCGCCGCGCTCGAGGTCGACACCGGCGCCACCGCCGATCCGGTGATCCCGATCCTGCGCGGCCGCGTGCTGTGGGAGCGCATCGCGCTCGCCGACGGCAGCGCGGGTCGCATCGTCACCACCATCGCCTGAGCGCCCCCCGCTTCGCGCATAACTCATGCGTGGACGGCGACGGTGCGCCGGCGCTAGCCTTGCGGGTTTTCGAACGCGAACCCAGCAAAGGAAACACCTCCCATGACCATCCTGGTCACCGGCAGCGCCGGCCACCTCGGCGAAGCGCTGATGCGCACGCTGCGCGCCAACGACAGGGCGGCGCGCGGCATCGACCTGCTCGCCTCGCCCTTCACCGACCGCGTGGGCTCGATCGCCCACCGCGGCTTCGTGCGCGACTGCCTGCGCGGCGTGCGCACCGTGCTGCATGCGGCCACGCTGCACAAGCCCCACGTGGCCACGCATCCGAAGCAGGACTTCGTCGACACCAACGTCTCGGGCACGCTCGCGCTGCTCGAGGAAGCGGCGGCGGCGCGCGTCGAGTCCTTCGTCTTCACGAGCACCACCAGCGCCTTCGGCGCCGCGCTCACGCCGGCCGAGGGCGAGCCCGCGGCCTGGATCACCGAGGACGTGGCCCCGATCCCGAAGAACATCTACGGCGTGACCAAGACCGCGGCCGAGGACCTCTGCGAACTGTTCCATCGCCGGCACGGTCTCGCCGCGATCGTGCTGCGCACCTCGCGCTTCTTCCCCGAGGCCGACGACGACGCGCAGGCCCGTGCGCGCCACGGCCTCGAGAACGCGCAGGCCAACGAGCTGCTGCACCGGCGCGCCGACCTCGCGGACATCGTCGATGCGCACCTCTGCGCCGCCGAGCGGGCGCCCGCGCTCGGCTTCGGACGCTACATCGTCTCGGCCACCACGCCCTTCGCCCCCGGGGACCTCGCGCTGATCCGCAGCGATGCACCGCGCGTGCTGCGCGACCGCTTCCCGGACTGCGAGGCGCTCTATGCGCGGCGCGGCTGGACCCTGCCCGCGCGGATCGACCGCGTGTACGTCAACGCACATGCGCGCCGCGCGCTCGGCTGGACGCCGCGCTTCGGCTTCGACCACGTGCTCGCGAGCCTGCGCGAGGGCCGCGACTTCCGCAGCCCGCTCGCGCTCACCGTCGGCAGCAAGGGCTACCACGCCGAGGCGTTCGACGACGGGCCCTATCCAGTGGCCTGAGCGCGGCACGAAGGAAACACCCGGACACGCGCCCCCCGGGTTTTCCTCAAGAAGAATTGCCGCATAAATTGTATACAGTTTCGCGTACACCAGATGCGGTGGACGCGCCTTCACGCCTCTCGCGCCGCGCCCTCCATCTGTCTTTCTCTCATTGCCGCAGCAGGAGACTCACGATGACGGCCGACTCCCTTTCCTCAGTCCATCCGGTGGACCAGCGCCTGCCCGCCGGCAAGCTCACCGCCCTGGGCTTGCAGCATGTGCTGGTGATGTACGCGGGCGCGGTCGCGGTCCCGCTGATCGTCGGCCGTGCGCTCAAGCTCTCGCCCGACGAGGTGGCGCTGCTGATCTCGGCCGACCTGTTCTGCTGCGGCATCGCGACGCTGATCCAGTCGCTCGGCGCGACGCAGTGGTTCGGCATCCGGCTGCCCGTGATGATGGGCGTGACCTTCGCCTCGGTCGCACCGATGGTCGCGATCGCCAATGCCAACCCGGGCCAGAACGGCGCGCAGCTGCTGTTCGGCGCCATCATCGGCGCGGGCATCGTGTCGATCCTGATCGCGCCCTTCGTCAGCCGCATGCTGCGCTTCTTCCCGCCCGTGGTCACGGGCACGATCATCGCGGTGATCGGCATCAGCCTGATGCGCGTGGGCATCAACTGGATCTTCGGCAACCCGGTCGGACCCACGGCGCCCGCGCTGGTCGACCCGGTCTACGCCAAGTGGCTCGCCGAGGTCACCTCGCCGGGCAGCTCGATCCCCGAGGTGCCCAAGGGCTTCGCGATCATGCCGACGGTGCCGAACCCGAAGTACGCCGACCTCTCGGGCCTGGGCGTGGCGGCGCTGGTGCTGGTCTCGATCCTGCTGATCGTCAAGTACGCGCGCGGCTTCCTCGCCAACATCTCGGTGCTGCTCGGCATCGTGATCGGCGCCGTGGTGGCCTCGCTCACCGGGCTCATGACCTACGAGAAGGTCGGCAAGGCCGCCTGGTTCGACGTGGTGCTGCCGTTCCATTTCGGCATGCCGCAGTTCGATCCGGTCCTGATCCTCACGATGACGCTGATCATGATCGTGGTGATGATCGAATCGACCGGCATGTTCCTCGCGCTCGGCGAGATGACCGAGCGCCGGATCTCGCAGCAGGACCTCGCCAAGGGCCTGCGCACCGACGGCCTGGGCACGCTGATCGGCGGCGTGTTCAACACCTTCCCCTACACCAGCTTCTCGCAGAACGTGGGCCTGGTGGCGGTGACCGGCATCAAGAGCCGCTTCGTGTGCGTGGCCGGCGGCGTGATCCTGATCGTGCTGGGCCTGCTGCCCAAGATGGCGGCGCTGGTGGAATCGCTGCCGACCGTGGTGCTCGGCGGCGCCGGCCTCGTGATGTTCGGCATGGTCGCGGCCACCGGCATCCGCATCCTCGGCGGCGTGGACTTCAAGAACAACCGCCACAACGCGATGATCGTCGCGGTGTCGATCGGCATCGGCATGATTCCGCTGATCGCGCCCAACTTCAAGCAGTGGATGCCGCACGGGATCCATTCGCTGATCGAGTCGGGCATCCTGCTCGCGTCGATCGCGGCGGTGGCGCTGAACCTGTTCCTCAACGGCGCGAAGCACGACGAGGAGGCGGTGATCGCGGCCGCGAAGCACGCGGACGCACACTGAAATCGGGAGCGGGCAGCCTCAGATCATCGCCAGCGCCGTCTTGCGCTTCGGCGGCGGATGCAGCCGGTCGAGCTTCGCGAGCACATCCGCATCGAGCTGCAGCGAAGCCGCGGCGAAGTTCTCGCGCAGGTGCGCGCTGCCCACCGCCTTCGGGATCGCCGCCACGCCCGGCCGCGCGATGACCGCGGCGAGCGCGAGCTGGGCCGCGCTCACGCCCAGCTCCGCCGCGAGTTCGCCAAGCCCCTCGTCATCGGCCAGCGCGCCCTGGTCGATCGGGCTGTAGGCCATCAGCGGCATGCCGCGCTCGCGCTGCCAGGGCAGCAGGCTGAACTCGGGACCGCGCTCGCCGAGCGACAGGTAGACCTGGTTCGCCGCGCACGACGGGCCGCCGCGCCCCAGCGGCGCCAGCTCCTCCATGTCGTCGGTGTCGAAGTTGCTCACGCCCCAGCGCGCGATGCGGCCGCGCGCCACCAGCGCCTGCAGTGCATCGACGGTCTCGGCCAGCGGATGGTTGCCGCGCCAGTGCAGCAGGTAGAGGTCGATGGCATCGAGGCCCAGGCGCTTCCGGCTGCGCTCGCAGGCCTCGGGCGTGCCGCGCCGGCTCGCGTTGTGCGGATAGACCTTGCTGACGACGAAGAGCTCGTCGCGCCGCACCTCGTTGGCGCGCAGTGCCTCGGCCACGGCCTGGCCCACCACGGTCTCGGCGCCGCCCTCGCCGTACATCTCGGCGGTGTCGATCAGGCGGTAGCCGAGCGCGATGGCCTCGCGCACCGCCGCCACTTCGGCCCGGCGGCGGCCCGCGGCCTCGCCCATGCGCCAGGTGCCCAGCCCGAGCACGGGCATCTCGTGGCCGTCGCCGGCGCCTTGGGGAAAGGAGAGTGTTCGCATCGGGCCATGCTAGCGCCGGCCGAATGCCACATGCGGACTACTTGAATTCCTCGGCCGCGATGCCGAGCTTGCGCAGCTTGTCGAACAGCGTCTGGCGCGCGATGCCGAGCGCCGCCGCGGTCGCGGGCTGGTCGCCGTGGTGGCGGCGCAGCGCCTCGACGATCACCGCCCGCTCGAAGGCCTCGACCTGCTGCGGCAGCGCCTGCGGCAGCGCGGGCGCATCGGCCAGGCCGACGCCGCGCACCTGCGTGAGCCGCTCGCCGAGCAGCCCCAGCACGAAGCGGTCGGCCACGTTGCGCAGCTCGCGCACGTTGCCGGGCCAGGCATGGGCCATCAGGTCGGCCATCTGCGCCGCGCTCGGGATCGGCGCGGGGCGCTCGTACTTCGCCGCGGCCTGCAGCACGAAGTGCTCGAACAGCAGCGGGATGTCCTCGCGCCGCTCGCGCAGCGGCGGCAGCTCGATGAAGGCCACGCCGATGCGGTAGTAGAGGTCGGCGCGGAATTTCTGCTGGTCGCTGAGTTCCTTGAGGTCGTCCTTGCTCGCGGCCACCACGCGGCAGTCGAACGGGATCGGCTTGTTGGCCCCGATGCGCTCCACGCTGCGCTCCTGCAGCGCGCGCAGCAGCTTGATCTGCACCGCCATCGGCATGCTCTCGATCTCGTCGAGGAACAGCGTGCCGCCGCTCGCGTACTCGAACTTGCCCACGCGCGCGCGACTGGCGCCGGTGAAGGCGCCGGCCTCGTGGCCGAACAGCTCGCTCTCGGCCAGCGCCTCGGGCAGGCCGCCGCAGTTGAGCGGCACGAAGTGCTGGCGCCGGCGCGCGCTATGGTCGTGCAGGCAGCGCGCCACCAGCTCCTTGCCGGTGCCGGTCTCGCCGTAGATCAGCACGTCGGCCGAGGTGCCGGCCAGCGTCATCACGTTGCGGCGCACCTGCTGCATCTGGGCCGAGCGGCCGATCAGCACCGACTGGATGCCGTTCCAGTTCTCGAGCGCCTCGCGCAGGCTGCGCACCTGCAGCGCGAGCCGGCGGCGCTCGATCGCGTGGCGCACGATCGCCACCAGCCGCTCGGTGGTGAAGGGCTTCTCGATGAAGTCGTAGGCGCCCTCGCGCATCGCCGCCACCGCCATGGCGATGTGGCCGTGGCCCGTGACCAGGATCACCGGCAGCTCGGGATCGATGGCGCGCACCTCGGGCAGCCACTCGGTGCCGCTCGTGCGCGGCAGCCGCACGTCGCAGACCACCACCGCGGGCACGCCGAAGGCGATGTGCGGCCGCACCCGCTCCACGCTCGGGAAGGCCTCGACCTCGAAGCCCGCGAGGCTCAGCATCTGGGTGGTGCTCAGGCGCACGTCGTCGTCGTCCTCGACCAGCAGCACGCGGATCGCGGGCACTTCGTCGGCGGCGGGTGGCGGGGCGGTCATGGCGGGGTCTGGGGCGGCGCGGCGGGCAGGTCGACCACGAAGTATGCGCCTGCGCCGTCCCGGTTCGCGGCCTGCAGCCCGCCGTTCATCGCGCGCACGAGCTGCGCGCAGAGCACCAGACCGAGCCCGAGGCCGGCGCCCGCGGCCTTGGTGGTGACGAAGGGCTCGAACAGCCGCGGCGCCACGTCCTCGCGGATGCCCGGGCCGGTGTCGCTGACGGTGAGCACCGCGCGGCCGTCGGCGCCGAGCCGGCCCTCGAGGCGCAGCACGCGCTGCGGCATCTCCTCCATCGCCTCGATCGCGTTGCGCATCAGGTTCACGAGCACGCTGCCGAGCGCGGCCTCGTCGGCCATCACCGCGAGCTGCGGCGGATCGATGTCGACCTCGACCTCCACCCCGTGCCTGCGCTCGGCGCCGGCCACGATCACGCGCGCATCGTCGATCGCATGCGCCAGCGAGACCGGCGCCGGCCCGAGCCGGCTCTTGTGCGAGAAGGTCTTGAGCTGCGCAGTCAGCCGCGCGAGCCGGTCCACCATGTCGCGGATGCGCTGCAGGTTGGCGCGCACCTCGTCGTCGCGGCCATGGTCGAGCAGGATGCCGGCGCTCTCCGAGAGCGTGCGCATCGCGGTCAGCGGCTGGTTCAGCTCGTGCGCGAGCCCGGCCGACATCTGGCCCAGCGCCGCCATCTTGCCGGCCTGCACCAGCTCGTCCTGCGCCGCGCGCAGCTGCGCGGTGCGCGCCGCCACCATCGCCTCGAGGCTGTCGTGCGCCGCCTGCTGCGCGGCCTGGTTGGCGAGGTTGTGGCGCGCGGGGGGGCGGCGGTGCCAGAGCGCGACGCCGAGCAGCAGCAGCGCCACCATGCCGAGCGCGGCCGTGGCCGCGGCGTTGCGCGCGCCCACGCGCAGCGCGGCCAGGTCGTCGAGCGTGAGCAACTGCCAGGGCGCGTTGCGCAGCGCACGGCTCGAGGCGAGCATCTCGGTGCCCTCGACGCGCACGCGTTCGACGCCCGGCGCCAGCGCCCGGGTGCGCTCCCAGCGCAGCGGCGAGAGCGCGGCCTCGCCGTAGGGCCGCGATCGCTGCACCTCGGCGCGCTGCGCCGCGTCGAGCGGGCGCAGCGGGCGGAACTTCAGGTCCTCGCGCGTGGAGAGGATCACCACGCCGCGCTGGTCCACCACCACCACGTCGCCGGGCAGCTTGCGCCACGCCGACTCGTTGTCCTCGAGGTTGATCTTGACGGCCACCACGCCGAGCGACTGCTCGCGGCGCAGCGCGTACGACAGGTAGTAGCCGGGGCGCCGGCTCGTGATGCCGACGCCGTAGAAATGCCCGCGGCCCTGCGCGAGCGCATCGATCATGTAGGGGCGGAAGGAGAAGTCCTGGCCCAGCGTGGTGCCCGGCTGGTCCCAGTCGGAGGCCGCGAGCGAGGTGCCGCGCGCATCGAGCACGTAGAGCATCTCGGCGCGCGCCGTGGCGTTGACGCCCGCGAGGTAGCGGTTGGCCGCGTCGCGCAGCGTCGCATCCGCGGGTGCGCGCAGCAGCTCGGGCACCACCGGCGTCATCTCGAGCAGCGCCGGCAGGTAGTCGAAGCGCGTGAGTTCGGCATCGAGCCCGGTGGCGATCATGTCGAGCCGGTGCTCGGCCGCCTCCGACAGCCGCGCGAGCCCCGCCTGCAGCGCGATGCGCTGCCCGACGAAGGCCGCGAGCGCCACCAGCGCCAGCGCGGCGCTCCAGCGCAGCGCCGAGCGAAGGGTGCGCGGCCTGATCGTCACGTGGATGGCTCCATGGCTCGGCAGGTTAATGCAGAACGGCGCCGCGCGCGGTTCAGAGCGCCTTGGTCGCGACCGGCATGTGGGCCTCGGTCGCGTCGAGCACCCGCTCGGGCTCGTCGGCCTCGGCGCCGCTTTCCTGGTTCAGGTGGCGCGTCATGCGCGCGCTGTCGAGGTCGCCGGTCCACTTGGCGACCACGAGGGTGGCGACGCCGTTGCCGATCAGGTTGGTCAGCGCGCGCGCCTCCGACATGAAGCGGTCGATGCCGAGGATCAGCGCCAGGCCCGCGACCGGCACGTGGCCCACGGCCGAGAGCGTGGCCGCGAGCACGATGAAGCCGCTGCCGGTCACGCCGGCCGCGCCCTTGGAGGTGAGCAGCAGCACCGCCAGCAGCGTGAGCTGCTGGGTCAGCGTCATCGGCGTGTTGGTGGCCTGCGCGATGAACACCGCCGCCATCGTCAGGTAGATCGAGGTGCCGTCGAGGTTGAACGAATAGCCGGTGGGAATCACCAGGCCGACCACCGACTTCTTCGCGCCGAGGTTCTCCATCTTGGCCATCATGCGCGGCAGCGCGGCCTCGCTCGAGGAGGTGCCGAGCACGATCAGCAGCTCTTCCTTGATGTACTTGATCAGCTTCCAGATGCTGAAGCCGTGCGCGCGCGCGATCGCGCCGAGCACCACGAAGACGAAGAACAGGCAGGTGGCGTAGAAGGTGGCCATCAGCGCGCCGAGCTGCACCAGCGAGCCCACGCCGTACTTGCCGATCGTGAAGGCCATCGCGCCGAAGGCGCCGATGGGCGCGACTTTCATGATGTAGCCGACGATGCCGAACAGCACGTGCGAGAACTTCTCGATCACGTCGAACACCAGCGTGCCGCGGCCGCCGAAGCGGTGCAGCGCGAAGCCGAACAGCACCGCGATCAGCAGCACCTGCAGGATCTCGCCCTTGGCGAAGGCGTCGACCACCGTGTTGGGGATCACGTTGAGCAGGAACTCGGTGGTCGAGGCCATCTTGCCCGGGCCGGTGTAGGCCGCGATCGACTTGGTGTCGAGCTGGCTCGCGTCCACGTTCATGCCGTGGCCGGGCTGCACGACGTTGATGATCACCAGGCCGACGATCAGCGCGATCGTGCTCACGATCTCGAAGTACAGCAGCGCCAGGCCGCCGGTCTTGCCGACCTTCTTCATGTCCTCCATGCCCGCGATGCCGACCACCACGGTGCAGAAGATGATCGGCGCGATGATCATCTTGATGAGCTTGATGAAGCCGTCGCCGAGCGGCTTCATCGCGGCGCCGGTGTCGGGATAGAAATGGCCGAGCAGCACGCCGATGACGATGGCGGTGACGACCTGGAAGTACAGGGATTTGTAGAAGGGCTTGGGGGCGGAAGGGGCTGCGTGGTCCACGGGTTTATCTCCTTGGCTTTTCGTGCGCCGCCCATGCGGCGGCGGGCCGGGACCTTCAGCAACGCACATGCCAGTCGAAATCGCACGCCGGACCGCTCCAAGTCGTTGATTTCATTGGAGCAATCTTGCCGATACGCAGCCGCGCCGCCGCGCTTCCGGACGAGGCCGGCCGGGCCCGTCCGGCGTTTCGGACGGGCTTTTAGGGGAAAACCCTAGGCCTGCGCCGATGGCCCGGCGCGCTCGAATTCGGCCCGCAGTTCGCGCACCACCGCCTCGACCGGCGCCAGCCCCGCCACGCCCGAGACCGAATGGCCCGCGCTCCAGAGATCGGCCCAGCGCTGGATCACCGCGCCCTCGGAGCCGCCGCCGAAGCGCCGCCGCGCCTCCTCGACCGACACCGTCTCGTCGAGCGCCGCCGGGTCGAGCCCGGCGTTCACGACCGAAGGCCGCAGGAAGTTGGCGGGCAGGCCGGTGAAGGCGCGCGTGGTCATCACGTCGTCGAGCGAACTCGCGGCGAGCATCGCCTTGTACGGCGCGGAGGCCAGGCTCTCGCGCGCGGCGATGAAGCGCGTGCCCATCGAGCCGAGATCGCAGCCCAGCACGGTCGCGGCGCGCAGCGCCACGCCGTCCGACAGCCCGCCCGCGAGCACCAGCGGGCCGTCGAAGAAGGCCCGCACCGCGCGCACGAAGGCGAAGGGATTGGCCCAGCCGGTGTGGCCGCCCGCGCCCGCGCTCAGCAGCACCAGCCCGTCGGCGCCGGCCTCGACCGCGCGCTCGGCATGGTGCACCGAAGCCACGTCGGCGAAGACCAGGCAGCCGCCGTCGTGCAGCACCGGGACCACGGCCGCGGGCGAGCCCACGCTCGTGATCACGAGCTCGGCGCGGTGGCGCACGATCAGCGCCGCCTCGGCCCGCACGCGCGCGGGATCGCGCCGCATGATGAGGTTCGGGCACCAGGGCGCGAGCGCGCGGCCGGCGGCGCGTGCCGTCTCGGCCTCGCGGTTCAGGCGCTGCATCCAGGCGCCGAATTCGTCGAGCGAGTCCGCGTTCGCGGTCGGGAACGCGCCGACCACGCCGGCGCGGCAGGCCGCCGAGACCAGCTCGATGCCCGAGACGCGCAGCATCGGCGCCGCGATCACGGGCACGGCGAGGCGGTCGAGGAAGGGAAGGCGTGCGCGCGTCATGCGGGCTCCTGCAGCGGATGGACGATCGAAGGAAGGCGCCCGAGCGCGGCCTGCGCCTGCGCGAGCAGCTCGGCCACGATCGCGCCCAGCGGCTCGATGCGGCGCGCGAACGCGATCGCGGGCCCGAGCGAGACCATGCCATGGCGCCAGTCGCCCTGCCCATAGCAGCGGTCGCGCGCGACGCGGCCGTCGATCAGCGCGCCGAAGGCCGCATGGTCGGCCGCGCCCGCGCGCTCGATCGCGTCGACCGCCTCGGCGGTCTCGTTGCGCAGCACGCGCCAGGTGTTGCCGAGCGTGTGCAGCAGCCGCACGGTGGAATGCTCGTCGCAGTCGAGCAGGTGCCGCTTGTAGGCCGGGTGCGCGGCGACTTCCTCGGCCACGAGGAAGCGGCTGCCCATCAGCACGCCGTCGAGCCCCTGCGCGAGCACGGCCGCGATCTGCCGGCCGTGGCCGATGCCGCCGCCCAGCACCACCGGCACGCGCAGCCGCTCGGCCGCGAGCGCGCCCAGCACCATCGTCGGCAGCTCGTTGGCGCCCGGGTGGCCGCCCTCCTCCATGCCGACGATCGCGACCGCATCGGCGCCCGCGCGCTCGGCCGAGAGCGCATGCCGCAGCCCCGGCGCCTTGTGGACCACGACCGCGCCGGCCGCGTGCAGCGTGCCGATCAGCTCGGCCGGCGCATAGCCCGCGGTCTCGAAGTGGCGCACGCCGTGGGCGAGCGCGAGTTCCATCCAGCGCCGCACGCCTGCGTTGGCCTCGGGCCGCTTCGAGAGCGTGAGGTTGACGCCGAAGGGCCGCCCGCCCGTGAGCTCGGCGCACTGCCCGAGCGCGGCCGCGAAGGCCTCGTCGCTGGCGAACGAGCGCGGGGTGATGAAGCCCATGCAGCCCGCGTTGACCAGCGCGGCCACGTAGCGCGCATCGGACAGCCACATCAGCCCGCCGCCGAGGATCGGATGCGCGATGCCGAACAGCTCGGTGATGCGGGTGCGGAAGAAGCGCGGCGCCGCCATCGCGTTCAGCCCCGCGCGCTGTCGAGCCCCGGTGCGCCCGCCAGCGCACCGGGCGCCACGCCCGCCATCGGCACCGGGAAGCGCGCGAGCGCGAGCGTCCCGTGCCGCTCGAACTTGCCGCGCTCCGCGAACTGCGCGAGCGCCGAGAGCGCCGCGGGCTCGACCACGGGCGCCGCGGGCACGTCGTGCCGCTGCAGCAGCGCGAAGGCCGCGTCGGCGTCCATCGCGGCCAGCAGTTCGGCGATGCGCGCGTTGATCGCCGCGGCCGCCTTCCTGCGCGCGCCGTGGGCGCGGAAGGCCTCGCCGTCGAACGGCGCCATGTCGAGAGCCTCGCACAGCCGGGCCCAGAAGTGGTCTTCGAGCGCGGCCACCGACACGTGCCGCCCGTCGCGGCAGCGGAACGCGCCGTAGCCGGCCTTCACGAGCGTGGCCTCGCGCTGCGCCTCGAGCGTGTCGGCGCCGGCCGAATGCCAGGCGCCGAGGCGCGCGTTCATCCAGTGCAGCGCGCAGTCGGCGAGCGCCACGTCCAGGTGCTGGCCCCGGCCCGTGTGCTGGCGCTGCATCAGCGCGGCCAGGGTGGCCGAGAGCGCGTACATCGCGCCGCAGAGGTCGGCCACCGGCAGCCCGAAGCTCTGCGCCGGCCCGCCGCCGGGCACGCCCGAGACCGCGAGCACGCCGGCCGCGCCGAGGTAGTTGATGTCGTGGCCCGGCAGGCCGGCCCAGGGCCCCTGCTGGCCGTAGCCGCTGAGCGAGACGTAGACCAGCCGCGGGAATTCGGCGCAGAGGCTCGCCGCATCGAGCCCGAGCCGCGCCATCACGCCGGGCCGGTACGACTCGACCACCACGTCGGCGGTGGCGACGAGCGCGCGCACCTCGGCGCGCTGCGCCTCGTCCTTGAGGTCGGCGAGCAGGCTCTCCTTGCCGCGGTTCACGGCCTCGAACACGCCCGGCCCCATGCGCCGCACGTTGTCCCCGTGCGGCGGACGCTCGACCTTGACCACGCGCGCGCCGAGCTCGGCGAGGTTCTGCGTGAAGAAGGGCCCGGGCAGCAGCTCGCTGAAATCGACCACCACGAGGCCGTCGAGCGGCGGCCGCACGGCCGCGTCGCCGGCGGCCGTCATGCCGGCACCCGCTCGACGATCACCGCGTCGAGCGGCAGCGCGCCCTCGCCCGCGGCGCCGACCCAGACCGGGTTCAGGTCCATCTCCTCGATGCGGTCGGCATGCGCGCCCACGAAGTCCGACACGCGCACGAGCAGCGCCTCGAGCGCCGCGAGGTCGGCCCGGGGGCGGCCGCGCGCGCCGTCGAGCAGCGCGAAGCTGCGGATCTCGCGCACCATCGCGGCCGCGTCCGGCGCGCCGATCGGCAGCATGCGCCGCGTCACGTCGCGCAGCACCTCCACGTAGATGCCGCCGAGGCCGAAGGTCATGACGTGGCCGAACACCGGGTCGCGCGTCACGCCGACCATCAGCTCGGTGCCGCCGCGCGGCGCCATCTTCTCGACCAGCAGGCCGTCGATGCGCGCATCGGGCTGGTGCCGCGCGGCCGCGGCCATCACCGCGCGCCAGGCCTCGGCCACCTGGTCCGCATCCTGCAGCCCGAGCTTCACGCCGCCGATGTCGGACTTGTGCAGGATCTGCGCGCTCGCGATCTTCGCCACCACGGGATAGCCCATCGCATCGGCGAGCGCGCGCGCCTCCTCGACCGAGCGCGCGAGGCCCTGCGGCAGCAGCCCGATGCCGGCCTCCGCGAGCAGCGCCTTGGCCTGCGACTCCGAGAGGCCGCGCGTGGTGAAGGGGCCGGCGGGCGCGGCCGTCGGCAGCACCGGCGCGGCCTGGGCCTGCGCCGCGTTGGCGCGCGACCAGCGCCCGTAGGCGACCCAGCGCGCGATCGCGGCGACGGCCTTGTTGACCGAGCGCGGCGGCGCGAAGCCGGCCGCGACCAGCTTGCGGTAGCCCTCGCCGAGCCGGTCGCTCATCCAGATCGGCACGATCGGCGCGGCGCTGGCCTTCTGCGCGTTGATGATGTTGTCGGCCATGCGCACCGTCGTCTCGCCGTAGTCGATCGCGATCGGGACGATGGTGAGGCCGGTGTTCGGATCGTTGGCCACCGAGCCCAGCGTGGTCTCGACCACGGTGCGGTCGCTGAGCACCATCGCGGTGGTGTCGACCGGATTGCCGATCGCCGCGTAGGCCGGCAGCCGCTCGCGCAGCACCGCGGTGGTCTCGGGCGCGAAGGCCGCGAGCTCGAGGCCGGCCGCGCCCACCGCGTCCGCCGTGAGCGCCGCGGTGCCGCCCGAGGAGCAGTAGATGCCGAGCGCCTCCCGCGCGGGCGGCATCGCGCGCGCGAACAGCCAGGCGGTGTCGACCAGCTCGTCGATGTCGCCCACCTCGATCACGCCGAACTGCCGGAACACCGCGCTGTTGACCTCGGCCGAGCCCGTGAGCGAGGCGGTGTGCGACTGCGCCGCCTTGCGCCCGTATTCCGAGCGCCCCACCTTGAGCCCGATCACCGGCTTGCCCCTGGCCGCGCAGCGCTGCACCGCGGCCGCGAACTTCGCGCCGTCCTTGATGCCTTCGAGCAGCGTGACCACCACCTTGATGTCGGGCGCCTCGGCCATGTGGTGGATGAAGTCGGCCACCTGCAGGTCGACCTCGTTGCCCGTCGAGGCCCACAAGCCGATGCCGATGCCGCGCTCCATCGCCTGCATCACGTTGCGGCCGAGCCCGCCGCCCTGCGTCGCGAGGCCGATCGGTCCCTTCACGAGGTCGTGCGGGAACGAGGGCGAGAAGGTCAGGCCGAGCCGCCGGTTGACGTTGACGAGGCCCGGGCAGTTGGGGCCGTACAGCCGCACGCCGCCGCGTTCGGCGATCTCCTGCATGCGGCGCTGCTCGCGCTCGCCTTCCTCGCCGGCCTCGCCGAAGCCCGAGCTCAGCACCACCGCGAAAGCCACGCCGCGCGCGGCGCATTCCTCGATCACCGCGAGCACGCCGCTCGCGGGCACCACCACCACCGCCACGTCGGGCGTGGCGGGCAGCGCGGCGATGCTGGGCCAGCAGCGCCGGCCGCGGATCTCTGCGCGCGAAGGATTGACGAGGTAGACCTCGCCGCCGAAGTCGGAATGCGCGATCAGGTTCGTCAGCGTGCGTTCGCCGATGCTGCCCTCGCGGTCGGAGGCGCCCACGAGCGCGACGGAGCGCGGGTCGACGAGGCGCGAGAGGTCTGCGGGGGGCCGGGTGCGGTCGTTCATGTCTGCGCTCCTTCGCTCAGGCGATCGCCGACATGCCGAGGATCTCGCGCCCGACGATCAGCGTCTGCACCTCGGTCGTGCCCTCGGGGATGGTGCCGCCGCGCGTGTCGCGGAAGATGCGCTCGATCGGATAGTCGGTCGCGTAGCCCAGGCCGCCGTGCACCTGCAGCGCCATGCTCGCGACCTCGTGCGCGGCCTCGGTGGCGTAGAGCTTGGCGATCGAGCAGGCCATGCGCGCGTCGGCCTGCTGCGCATCAAGCGCCGCGGCCGCGCGCAGGCCGAGCGCGCGCGCGGCCTCCACGCGCACCGTCATGTCGACGATCAGCTTCTGCACCAGCTGGAAGCTGCCGATCGGCTTGCCGAACTGCGTGCGCGTGCGCGCATGGTCGATCGAGAGTTCGAGCGCGGCGCGCGCCGCGCCCACGGCGCCCATCGCGATGTTGACGCGCGCGCCGTCAAGCCCCACGAGCATGCGCTTGAGCGCGCTGCCCTCCTCGCCGAGCAGGTTCTCGCGCGGCACCTTGACGTTGTCGAAGCTCAGCTCGGCGGTGCCGGTGCTGCGCAGCACCATGGTGTCGACGCGGCGCGATTCGAAGCCCGGCATGTCGCGCTCGACGATGAAGGTCGAGAGCTGGCCCTGGCAGTCGGGGCTGTAGGTGCGCGCGACCACGATGCCGAAGTCGCCGAAGGCGCCGTTGGTGATCCAGAGCTTGCGGCCGTTGAGCACGTAGTGGTCGCCTTCGAGGTCGGCGCGGGTCTGGACCTGGGCGATGTTCGAGCCGGTGCCGGGCTCGCTGATGGCGGTGAACACGCGCCGCTCGCTCGCGAGCAGCGGCGCGAGGAAGCGCGCCTTCTGCGCCGCGGTGCCCTCGGCCGCGAGCTTGTGGATCGGCCCGTTGGTGATGTTGAGCATGGTGCGCAGCGACAGCCAGGTGTAGCCGGCCTCCTCCATCAGCATGGCCCAGGTGAACTGGTCGAGCCCCATGCCGCCTTCGGACTCGGGCAGCCGCCCGCCGATGTAGCCGAACTGCGCGAGTTCCTTCAGCAGCTCGAACGGGAAGGTCTTCTCCGCGTCGTGCTTCGCCACCAGGGGAGCCACCTCGCTCTTCATGAAGCGCCGGACGCTGTCGCGCAGCAGTTCCTGGTCGGCATCGGGGGTGAAATTCATCGCTTGTCTCCTCTGTGGCGTGGATGGAAAAAGGGCGCGTGCCGCGCGCCCGGCGCGCTATGGCGCGCCGGGCTCCTTGGCGTTGCGGGGACGGAAGACCAGCGCCTGCACTTCCTGCAGGGCGGCCAGGAAAGGTTCGCGCTGCTGGCGCAGGCGATCGGTGGGGCCGGCCACGGACAGCGCCATCGGCTCGCCGCCCACGTAGCCCGCGACGGCGAGCGCCGAGAGCCCATCGCCGCCTTCGTTCTCGACCCAGATCCAGCCCTGCGCGCGCGCCTGGGCCACCTGCGCCTCGAGCGCGGCCAGGTCGGTGATCGTGCCTTCGGCGAGCTTGCGCAGCGGCTTGAGCCGCAGCTGCCGCGCCGCCTCCTCGGGCGTGCCGAGCGCGAGCACCATCTTGCCGAGCGCCGAGACGTGCAGGCTGAGCTTGTCGCCCACGTTTTGCATGTAGCGCAGCGGATGCCGGCCCTCGGTGAAGGCCAGCACCTTCACCACGCCGCCCTCGACGCGGCCGACCAGGCCGGTCTCGCCGGTCTTGTCGCGCAGCAGCTCGGCGGCCTCGGAGGCCACGGCATAGAGCGGATCGCTGGCCGAGATCTCCCTGGCCACCGCGAGCAGCCGCGCGGTCGGATAGAAGCGCCGGCTGCGCGCGGTGCGCAGCAGGTAGCCGAGCTCGTGCAGCGTGTGCAGCAGGTCGGAGCAGCTGCTCTCGGGCAGGTCCATGAGCCGCGCCAGGTCGGAGTTCGACAACTCGCGCTTTTCGCGGGCGAACAGTTCCAGAAGGGCCATGGTGCGGGCGGCGGCAGGGACGAGTGTGGGCATTTTTTCCTCCGGTATTTCGTAGAGATCCACGAATATTAGCGGAGGCACGGGCAAAGGATTCGCTTTCCTTACCGAAGAGTTTCGCTTTCCCGATCCACGACCGCATCGGCGAATCTCCTCTTGTTTTTCTACGATACATCGAAGTATATTGCGATTACTCGTAGACAAACGAGGCCCAAAACAAACCGGAGACACCGATGCAGAAGTTCTGGAAGACAGCCCTGGCGGCCCTGAGCGCGGCGGCGGCGGCCTGGGGCGCGGGCGGCAGCGCCCATGCGGCGGGCGAGGCCGCATGGCCCGCGCGGCCGATCACCTTCGTGGTGCCGTTCACGCCCGGCGGCATCACCGACAGCACCTCGCGCATGCTCGCCAAGCTCGTCGGCGACCGCCTGGGCCAGCCGGTGGTGGTCGACAACCGGCCCGGCGCGGGCGGCTCGATCGGCGTGGAGGCGGCCTCGCGCCAGCCGCCCGACGGCTACACCATGATCTACGGCACCCAGGGCACGCAGGCCGCGAACCTCGCGCTCTACAAGAACATCCGCTACGACCCGGTGAAGGACTTCGTGCCGGTGCACGCGATGTCCGAGACGCCGCTGCTGCTCGTGGTCCACCCGGGCCGGCCCTTCAAGACCGTGCCCGAGCTGGTCGCCTATGCCAAGGCGCATCCGGGCAAGCTCAACTTCGGCTCGGCCGGCCCGGGCACCGGCACGCACCTGACGGCGGAGCTGTTCCAGGTCGCGACCGGCATCAAGATGACCCACGTGCCCTACAAGGGCAGCAGCCCGGCGCTCAACGACCTGATGGCCGGCAACCTCGACCTGATGTTCGACTACCCGGTGGTGGTCACGCCGTTGATCCAGGCCGGCAAGCTCAAGCCGCTCGCAGTCACGGCGAAGACGCGGCTCGCGATCGCGCCCGATGTCCCCACGGTGGGCGAGCTCGGCTTCGCGCGCGCCGAATCGGCCGCCTGGAGCGCGGTGTTCCTGCCCGCGAAGACGCCGCCCGAGATCGCCAGGAAGCTCGGCGACGCGATCGCCGGCGCCATCGCCGACCCCGAGATGCGGCAGGTGACCGAGAAGTACGGCAGCGTGCCGCTCACCGGTTTGCGCGACGCGAAGCTCGGCGAATTCGTCAAGACCGAGATGGTGCGCTGGCGCGACGTGGTGCAGCAGTCGGGCGCGAAGCTGGAGTGACCCGGCGCCGGCACCGCTCCCCTTTTCTTCTTCCCTCCTCCTCCGACCCTTCGTCCATGACCCCTGACCTGACCACGCGGCAGCCCCTGCGGCCCACGCTCTACCGGCTCGCGGCCGACGGCCGCTCGCTCGACTTCCTGTTCGCGCAGTGCCCGCAATGCGGCGGCCTGAGCTTTCCCGCCAACGCGCCCGGCTGCATGCACTGCGGCCATCCCGTCGACGCCTCGGCGCAGGTGGCGCGGCCCGGCGGCGGCACGCTACTCGAATACGTGACGCTGCACGTGCCGCTCGCGCCCGGCCTCGCCGCGCCGAGCATCGCGGGCGACATCCGCATCGCGCCGGAGGTGGTCGAGGAAGGCGTGATCGGCGTGGCCGACGAAAGCCTGCTCGCGCCCGGCATGATGATGCGTGCGGTCGCGGTGCCGCTCGCCTCGGGCGAGCACTACGGCTGCGCCTTCGTGCCGGCGGACGCGACCGGAGCCGCGGCATGAGCAGCGGCGGCGACTGGCTCGACGGCAGCGGCGGCGTGTACGTGGTCGGCATCGGCCTGCACCCCTACCAGTTCCCGAGCGACACCCCCTACACCCACCTGGGCCTCGCGGCCGTGCGCGCCGCGCTGGCCGACGCGGGCCTCGCATGGGGGCAGGTGCAGAGCGCCCATGTGGGCACCACCTCGATCGGCATGGCCGCGGGGCGCGTGATGTTCCGCCACCTGGGTTCGACCGGGCTCGCGGTCACGCAGGTCGAGAACGCCTCGGCCTCCGGTTCCTTCGCGTTCCGCCAGGCCTGCATGGAAGTGGCCCACGGCATCAGCGACGTGGTGCTCGCAATGGGCGTCGACAAGCACGGCGACGGCCGCCGCGCCGCCAACAAGGACGGGCTCGAACGGCTCAGCGACACCGCCACCATCCCGGCCGTGAAGTTCGCGCTGATGGCGCGCAGCTACCTTCGCGAGCGCGGCGGCGGCGTCGAGGCGATGGCGCAGGTGGCGGTGAAGAACCACGGCAACGCCGCGCTCAATCCGTACGCCCAGTTCCGCAAGCCGCGCACGCTCGAACAGGTGCTGGCCTCGCCCAAGGTGGCGGGCGACCTCACGGTGCAGCAGTGCTGCCCGCGCGGCGAAGGCGCGGCCGCGGTGCTGCTGGCCTCGGGCCGCGCGCTCGGCCGGCTCGGACTCGATCCGAAGCGCTGCGTGCGCGTGCGCGCCTCGGCCGCCTGCAGCGAACGCGACGAGACGCGCTACGGCGAGGGTCCGGTCGCGCTGGTGCGCGACAGCGCGCAGGCCGCGCTCGCGCAGGCCGGCATCGCGCCCACCGCGCTCGACCTGCTCGAGCTGCACGACGCCTTCTCGGTCGAGGAGCTGCTCTACAGCGAGGCCGTGGGCGTGTGCGGGCCCGGCGAGGGCGCGGCCTACCTCGCGCGCGGCGACTCGCGCATCGGCGGGCGCTGCGCGATCAATGCCTCGGGCGGGCTCATCGGCATGGGCCATCCGCTCGGGCCCACGGGCATCGGCCAGATCGCCGAGATCACCCGCCAGCTGCGCGGCGAGGCCGAGGGCCGGCAGCACCCTCGCGCCCGCTGGGGCATGGCCCACATGATCGGCCTCGGCTCGGTCGCGATCGCGCACGTGCTGAGCGGCCCCGCGGCCTGAACGCACGCCGGCATCCGTTCACCCACGAAGGAAACCCCATGAATCCCGAGACCCCTCCCCCGCTCGACACGCTGCTGTACGAAGTGCGCGGCAACGTCGCCGTCGTCACGCTGAACAGGCCCGAGCGCATGAACACGCTCGGCGGCTCGATGAAGCCCGACCTCGGCCGCGCCTTCCTCGACTATGCGCGCGCCGACGGGCGCGTGCGCGCGGTGCTCGTCACCGGCAGCGGCGAGCGCGCCTTCTGCGCCGGCGCCGACATCAAGGAGCGCGCGGGCAACCAGGCGATCGGCACCGACTATTTCGTGGCGCAGAAGGCCACGCACGACCTGTTCCGCGACATCGAGGAGTTCGAGAAGCCGGTGATCGCCGCGATCAACGGCGTCGCGCTCGGCGGCGGGCTCGAGCTCGCGCTGTGCGCCGACATCCGGCTCGCGGCCGCGGGCGCGCGCTTCGGGCTGCCCGAGATCAAGCTCGGCGTGATCCCCGCGGCCGGCGGCACGCAGCGGCTGCCGCGGCTGATCGGCGAGGCGCGCGCGAAGGCGCTGATCCTCACGGCCGACATCGTCGACGCCGAGACCGCGCTGCGCTACGGCATCGTGAGCCGCGTGCTGCCCGACGCCGAACTGATGCCCGCCGCGCTCGCGCTCGCGCAGCGCATCGCCGAGCATCCGCCGCTCGCGGTGCGCTTCGCCAAGCGCGCGATCAACCGCGGCATGCAGACCGACCTCGACTCGGGCCTCGAATACGAGCGCTATGCGGCCGCCATGATCATCGACAGCGACGACCGCAAGGAAGGCATGCGCGCCTTCGTCGAGAAGCGCAAGCCCGTGTTCACCGGGCGCTGAGACGCGCTTCTTCTCCTCCTGTTCCCAACGACATAGCCAAGGAAGACAACACCATGAAACTCGGACTGGAAGGCCAGGTCGCGCTCGTCACCGGCGGCGGCCAGGGCGTGGGCCGGCAGATCTGCATCGAGCTCGCGGCCGAGGGCGCGCGCGTCATCGTCAACGACCTGTTCGCCGGGCGCGCCGAGGCGGTGGCCGCCGAGATCGCGGCCGCGGGCGGCCAGGCGCTCGCGGCGCCGGCCGACATCACGCGCGCCGAGGAGGTCGAGGCCATGGTCGCCAGGGGCGCGCGGCACTTCGACGCGCCCGTGAGCGTGCTGGTCAACAACGCGGGCATCATCCCCGAGCGGCGCGAGAAGGGCGGGCGCACGCCGCCCTTCCTCGAAATGCCGGTCGAGGACTGGGCCAAGATCGTCAACCTCAACGTCTACGGCACCATGCACTGCTGCCGCACCGTGCTGCCCGGCATGGTCGCGCGCAAGGGCGGGCGCATCGTCAACATCATCTCGGAGGCCGGCCGCATCGGCGAGGCCAACATGGCGGTCTACTCGGGCGCGAAGGCCGCGATCGCCGGCTTCGGCAAGGCGCTCGCGCGCGAGCACGGCCGGCATGCGATCACCGTCAACTCGATCGCGCTCGGCGCGGTCTCGCACGCGGGCATCAAGGACGGGCCGCTGCGCGTGGACGCGACGGTCGAGAACGACGAGCGGCTGCCCAAGATGCTCAACGTCTATCCGATCTCCAAGGGCGTGGGCCGGCTCTCGCGCCCCGAGGACATCTCGGGCGTGGTGGCCTTCCTGGCCTCGGACCGCGCGCTGTTCGTGACCGGCCAGACGCTGGGCGCCTCGGGCGGTTTCGCGATGATCTGACCCGCGGCGCGGCCCCGGCCCGCGCGCCGAGGCAGAATCGGGCCACATGGGTGCGCTGCCTTCCGTTCTCGACCCCCGGTCCATCATCGTGCTGGCCGGCCTCATGGGCATGGTGATGTCGGTCGTCGTGTTCTTCATGCGGCGCGCCTATCCGGCGAGCATCGGCGGCCTGCGCGAATGGTCGTGGGCGCCGCTCGTCGCCTTCGCGAGCACGATGCTGTTCGCCGCGCGCGACGTGATCCCCGACGTCTTCACCATCGTGGTCGCGAACATGGTGCTGTTCCAGGCCTGCATCCTCTACTACGCGGGCAGCCAGCGCTTCCTGCGCGGCCGCAGCGACACGCGCGCCTGGACCGCGATCAACCTGCTGATGGGCGTGCTGCTCTTCTGGTACAGCGAAGTCAAGCCCGACTACGCGATGCGGCTGCTGGTCGTGACCGCGCTGGTGGCGGCGCTGTTCTTCAACCATGCCGCGCTCTACCTGCGGCACGAGGGCCGGGTGTTCGGCATGCAGCTCATGACCGGGCTGCTGCTGCTGCAGGCGGCGGTGGCCGCGGCGCGGCTGGTGTCGGTGCTGCTCGGCATGGCCGGCAGCAGCCTGATGGACGCGACCTGGCTGCAGTCGCTCTACATCTCGATGTACTCGTTCACCGTGCTGCTGCTGACGATCGCCGCCATCCTCATGGCCACCGACCGCATGCGCTCGGAGTTCCAGTTCCTCGCCACGCGCGATCCGCTCACCGGCGTGCTCAACCGCCGCGCGCTGCTCGAGGCCTGCCAGGACCGGCTCGCCGCGGCCGCGCGCGAAGGCGGCGCGAAGGCGCAGCGGCTCGCGCTGATGATGGTCGACGTCGACCACTTCAAGCCGATCAACGACCGCTTCGGCCACCAGACCGGCGACGCCGTGCTGCGCGAGGTGGTCGGGCGCATGGAGCGCGCGCTCGGCGCGCACGGGCTGCTCGGGCGCTACGGCGGCGAGGAGTTCGTGGTGCTGCTGCCCGACGCCTCGCCCGCCGAGGCCGCCGAACTCGCCGCGCGCCTGGGCGCGCAGGCCCGCGAAGCGCTGCCGCCCGACTCCCCGCTCGCGGCCGTCGGTGCCGTGACCGTCAGCATCGGCGTGGCGCCGCACCGCCCGGGCGCCGACATCGACGACCTGCTCGGCCGCGCCGACGAGGCGCTCTACCGCGCGAAGGCCGCGGGGCGGGACCGGGTGGTGGTGGCGGCGGGCTGAGCCGCGCTGTTTCCGTCCCTTCAACCCTTTCCGGCCCCGGGAATACCCTCTGCCCGGCCAGGCCCGTTCTTGCCTACATTGCTTGTATGCAAGATTGCTGACGACTTGCATGCATGCACAACAGGAGACAACCATGCGTCGTTTCACCCGCTCCCTCTTCGGCCAGGTCGTGCTCGCGCTCCTGGTCGGCGTGGCGCTGGGGCTCGCGGCCCCGGACTTCGCCGTCAAGCTCAAGCCGCTCGGCGACGGCTTCATCAAGCTGATCAAGATGATCATCCCGGTGCTGGTGTTCTGCGTGGTGGTGCACGGCATCGCCGGCGCGGGCGACCTGAAGCGCGTGGGCCGGGTCGGCGTGAAGGCGCTGATCTACTTCGAGGTGCTGACCACGATCGCGCTCGCGATGGGGCTGGTGCTGGCCTTCGTGTTCGAGCCCGGCGTGGGCATGAACGTGGACCCGGGCAAGCTCGACGCGGCGGCGATGAGCGCCTATGCCTCGAACGCCGACAAGCTCACGAGCGGCGGCACGGTCGAGTTCCTGATGAAGCTGATCCCGACCACGGTGGTCAACGCCTTCGCGACCGGCGACGTGCTGCAGGTGCTGCTGTTCGCGGTGCTGTTCGGCTGCGCGCTGTCGCTCCTGGGCGAGCGCGGCCGGCCGGTGGCGGTGGTGGTGGACGCGCTCTCGCTGGTGCTGTTCAAGATCATGGGCATCATCATCAAGCTCGCGCCGCTGGGCGTGCTCGGCGCGATCGCGTTCACGGTCGGCAAGTACGGCATCGGCTCGCTCAAGCAGCTCGGCATGCTGGTGGCGCTGTTCTACGGCGCGGTGCTGGTGTTCGTGTTCGTGGTGCTCGGCGCGGTGATGCGGATGTCGGGCTTCAGCCTCTGGAAGCTGCTGCGCTACCTGCGCGAGGAGCTCGCGATCGTGTTCGCCACCACCTCCTCCGACAGCGTGCTGCCGCAGATCATGGCCAAGCTGCGCCGCATGGGCATCCGCGACTCGACCGTCGGCCTGGTGATTCCGACCGGCTACTCGTTCAACCTCGACGCCTTCTCGATCTACATCACGCTCGCGGCGGTGTTCATCGCGCAGGCCACCAACACGCCGATCGGCATGGGCGACCTGCTGACCATCCTCGCGATCGCGCTGGTCACCTCCAAGGGTGCGCACGGCGTGCCGGGCTCGGCGATCGTGGTGCTCGCGGCCACGCTGCACGCCATTCCGGCGATCCCGGCGATCGGGCTGGTGCTGGTGCTCTCGGTCGACTGGTTCATGGGCATCGCGCGTGCGCTCGGCAACCTGATCGGCAACTGCGTCGCCACGGTCGCGGTGGCGGCCTGGGAAGGCGACATCGACCGCGAGCGCGCCCATGCGGTGCTCGACGGCACCTGGGTGCCCGAGGAAGAAGCCGTGGCCGAAGCGCCCGAGCTGCCTCCGCTGGGCGCGGCGCGCCTGGGCAGCCACTGAACGCCATGGGCGCGGACGTCACTCCCACCTCGATCGCCGAGCGCGTGGTCGAGGCCATCCTGGCGCAGAAGCTCGCACCCGGCGAGCGCCTGGGCGAGCAGGCGCTGGCGGAGAACTTCGCGGTCAGCCGCACCATGGTGCGCGAGGCGCTGATGCAGCTGCAGGCGCGCGGCTTCGTCGAGGTGCAGTCGCGCCGCGGCTGGTACGTGGTCGAGCCCTCGGCCGAGGAGGCGCGCGACGCCTTCGCGGCGCGCCGCATCGTCGAGGCCGGCATCCTCGCCGAGAGCGAGGGCCGGCCGCTCGCGCAGGCGATCCGCAAGCTGCGCGACCACATCGCCGACGAGCGGCGCGCGATCGAGGGGGCCGATGCCGCCACGCGCGCCTTCCTGCTGGCCGACTTCCACGTCTGCCTGGCCGAGCAGATGGGCCACCAGCTGCTGGTCGACGTGCTGCGCGACCTCACGGCGCGCACCACGCTCGCGGCCACGCTCTACCAGTCGAGGCACGAGGCCGGCCAGTCCTGCGCGGAGCACGGCGCCATCGTGGCCGCGCTCGAGGCCGGCGACACCGAGCGGGCGCGCCGGCTCATGCTCGAGCACATCGGCAACGTGGAGCGCTCGCTCGAGGTCGAGAGCGCCGCCGAGCCCGATGCGCCGGCGCGGCTGCGCGCGACCCTGGCGCCGGTGGTGCTGCCGCTGCGCGGCCGGCGCTGAGCGGGCGGCAGCAGGGCGCGCCGGCCGACACGGCGGCGCGGCCGGGCTCGGCTACAGTCCGGTTCACCTATGAATTCACCCCAACTCCAGCGCGGCGTCTTCCTCGCCCTGCTCGCCGCCGTCACCGTCGCCTTCCTCTGGGTGCTGATGCCGTTCTTCGGCGCGGTGCTCTGGGGGGTGTCGCTCGCGATCCTGTTCACGCCGCTCTACCGGCGGCTGCTGCGCCGGATGCCCGGCAAGCCGAACGCCGCGGCGCTCTCGACGCTCGCGATCTGCCTGTTCATCGTGATCCTGCCGATCGCGATGATCGGCGTGTCGCTGGTGCAGGAGGTCGTGCAGGTCACGCAGAAGATCCGCTCGGGGCAGATCAACTTCGCGGACTATTTCCAGCAGATCCTCGCGGCGATGCCGCAGTGGGTGATGAACATCTTCAACCGCTTCAACCTCGGCGACATGGAGGCCTGGCAGGCGCGCATCTCGGCCGGCGCCGCGCAGGGCAGCCAGCTGATCGCGAGCCAGGCGCTCACGATCGGACAGAACACTTTCGACTTCCTCGTCAGCTTCTTCGTGATGCTGTACCTGCTCTATTTCTTCGTGCGCGACGGCGCGAACCTGTCGAAGACCATGCGCGAGGCCCTGCCGCTGGCGCAGCCGCACACCGAGTACCTGCTGAACAAGTTCATCACCGTGATCCGCGCCACGGTCAAGGGCAACGTGGCGGTGGCGGTCGCGCAGGGCACGATCGGCGGCCTGGCCTTCTGGTTCCTCGGCGTGCAGGGCGCGCTGCTGTGGGCGGTGCTGATGGCCTTCCTCTCGCTGCTGCCCGCGGTGGGCGCGGCGCTGATCTGGGGGCCGGTGGCGATCTACTTCATCGCCACCGGCCATTTCTGGCAGGGCGGCATCCTGATCTTCGTGGGCGTGTTCGTGATCGGGCTGGTCGACAACATCCTGCGCCCCGTGCTCGTGGGCAAGGACACGCAGATGCCCGACTACATCGTGCTGATGTCGACCATCGGCGGCATGGCGATCTTCGGCATCAACGGCTTCGTGATCGGGCCGGTGATCGCGGCGCTGTTCATGGCCGCCTGGAGCCTGTTCATGGCCTCGCACAAGCTCGAGGTGCCCCCGCCGAAGAAGGCGGACTGAGGCGACGCGCTGCCGCCCGCGCCGCCGGGGCGCATCCCGCGCGCCGCTGCGCGCATTCCGTCGCATCGCGCTGGGCGCCGCGCGCCCGTTGCGCGATCGTCGAGGCCTCCACTTCCACGAGGTCCTTCGATGACGAACTTCCGCCTTCCCTCGCGGCCGCGCGCATGGCGCGCCGGCCTGCTTCCGCTGCTCCTGGCCGCGCCGCTGGCCGCGCTCGCGGCCGACCTGGAGTTGCAGGTGGCCGACGGCCCGGCCGCCGGCGCCACGCTCTACGTCGCGCTCTACGACAGCGCCGAGGCCTTCGCGGGCGGCCAGCCCGTGGCGGCCCGGACCGCGCCGATGCGCGACGGGGCGGCCAGCCTGCGCTTCGCGGACCTCGCGCCCGGGCGCTATGCGCTGCGCGTGTTCGCCGACGAGAACGGCAACGGCAAGCTCGACGCCAACCCCATGGGCCTGCCGCTCGAGCGCTACGGCTTCTCGAACGATGCCCGCGGCAACCGCGGCGCGCCGGCCTTCGAGGCCGCCGCGATCGATCTCGGCACCGCCGGGCATGCGGCCGTGATCCACCTGCGCTGAGGTCCGCCATGGCACTTCCCCGACGCGAACTGCTGCTCGGCCTGCTGGCCGCGGCCGGCACCCTTCCCGGGCGCGGCGCCTTCGCGCGCGCCGCGACGCTGCAGGACGACTGGCAGGCCGAATTCGAGGCCGCGCGGGCGCCCTGGAAACCGGGCTTCGCCACGCCCGCGGCCGACCTGCCGCCGGTGCGCGCGCTGGTGCGCGGCCGCTTTCCCGACGCGGTGGCGGGCACACTGCTGCGCAACGGTCCCGCGGGGCACGACCTCGGCGGCGAGCGCTACCACCACTGGTTCGACGGCGACGGCATGGTGCAGCGCTTCGTGATCGAAGGCGGCGAGGTGCGGCACGAGGGCCGCTACGTCGCCACGCCCAAGCGCCAGGCGGAGCTGCGCGCCGGCCGGCGGCTGGTCGAGGCCTTCGGCACGCTGCCGCCGGGCGCCGAGCCGCCGCCCTCGCCCGACAGCATCAACGTGGCCAACACCAACCTGCTCGCGCTCGCGGGCGAGCTGCTCGCGCTCTGGGAAGGCGGCTCCGCCGTGCGGCTCGACGCGCGCACCCTCGACACGCTGGGGCTGAAGACCTGGCGCCGCGACTTCGCGGGCATGCCGTTCTCGGCCCATCCGCGCGTCGATCCCGACGGCACGGTGTGGAACTTCGGCGTGGGTTCGGGGCAGAACATGCTCGCGCTCTACGAGATCGCGCCCGACGGCGCGCTGCGCCGCGCCGACGCGATCGCCGTGCCGGAGCTGCCGATGATCCACGACTTCGCCGTGACCGCGCGGCACCTCGTGTTCCTGATGCCGCCGCTGGTCTACGACCCGAAGCGCAAGGCGGCCGGCGCGAGCTTCCTCGATGCGCACGTCTGGCGGCCCGAGCTCGGCATGCGCGTGCTGGTGGTCGAGAAGAAGGACTGGACGCGGCAGCGCATGCTCGCGCTGCCCGCGGGCTTCCTGTTCCACGTCGGCAACGCCTGGGAGGAGGAGACGCCCGCCGGCACGCGCATCCACGTCGACTACGTGCGCTCCGAGACCGCGGCCACGGTGTTCACCACCAGCCGCGAGGTCATGCGCGCACGCTGGGTGGCGCGCCCCGCCCCGCAGCTGACCGTGGCCACGCTCGACCTCGGCACCGGCCGCGCGGAACAGACCACGCTGCCCTTCGATGCCGAGTTCCCGCGGCTCGACCCGCGCCGCGTCGGCCTGCGTCACCGCCACGTGGTCCATGCGACGCGCGGCCTGCCGGACCGCCCGGGCTTCAGCGCGGTGGCGCGGACCGACGTCGAGACCGGCCGCAGCGAGCGCTACGACTACGGCGCGCAGGCGATCGTCGAGGAGCACGTCTTCGTGCCCGACCGCCGCGGCCCCGGCTGGGTGCTCGGCACCGTGCTCGACTTCGGCGCGCGGAAGACGGTGCTGTCGTGCTTCGCGGCCGACCGCCTCGCCGCGGGGCCGGTGGCGCAGGCGACGCTGCCCTACGCGCTGCCGCTGGGGCTGCACGGGGTGTTCATGCCGGCCTGAGCCTCAGCGCCCCCACCACCCCTCGCCGAAGCGCCCCTGCAGGAAGGCCACGAAGCCCGAGACCTTGCCCGGCACCAGCTTGGGCGAGGGGAAGACGGCGTGGATCTCCTGCTCGGGCAGCGCATGGTCGGCCAGCACCTCGACCACCTTGCCTGCGGCCAGCGACTCGCTCGCGACGTAGCGCGGCATCAGCGCGATGCCCAGCCCGTCGCGCGCGGCGGCGAGCACGGCCGAGAGGTTGTTGGAGCGGAAGCGGCCCGAGACCGGCACGGTGACCGGGTCGCCCCGGGGCGTGTGCATGCGCCAGAACTCGTCGCCGACCACGCTGCTGTAGATCAGCGCCACGTGGGCGCTCAGGTCCTGCGCGCGGCGCGGCGTGCCGTGCTTCCTGAGGTAGCCTGGCGCGGCCACCATGGCCCAGGGGTTGGTGCCGAGGTAGCGCGCGCCGAGCGAGGAATCGGCGAGCTTGCCCATGCGGATCGCCACGTCGATGCCCTGCGCGATCAGGTCGACGTAGCGGTCCTCGAAGCTCAGGTCGAGCTGCACCTGCGGATGCCGGCGCATGTACTCGAGCGCGAGCGGCACCACCACGCGCCGGCCGAAGGCCACCGAGGTGCCCACGCGCAGCAGGCCCTGGGCCTGGTTCTGGCGCAGCTGCACGATGCTGTCGGCCTCCTCGGCCTCGCGCACGATGGTCTTGCATTTCTCGTAGTAGAGCGCGCCGGGCTCGGTGAGGCTCACGCCGCGCGTGTTGCGGTTGAGCAGCCGCACCTTGAGCCGCGCCTCGGTGGCCGCGACCTGTTTGGTCACGGTGGGCTGGGTGGTGTGGAACTCGCGCGCGGCCTTCGAGAAGCTGCCGGTCTCGACCACGCGCACGAACATCTCCATCGCTAGCAATCTGTCCATGGCCGCATCGTAGTCACTTATTCCATATCGGAATAGGCTTTATGGCCCGGGGCCGTCTTCTTCGCGGCGCCCGCGCTTCCTACAGTGGGCGCTCCACAAGGAGACTGTTCATGGCAAAGATGAAGGCGGTTCAGGCCGCAGTGCTGGTGATGGAGAAGGAAGGCGTGACCCAGGCCTTCGGCGTGCCCGGTGCCGCCATCAATCCGCTGTACTCGGCGCTGCGGCAGCGCGGCAGCATCGCGCACATCCTCGCGCGCCACGTCGAGGGCGCCTCGCACATGGCCGAGGGCTACACGCGCGCCGTGGCCGGCAACATCGGCGTGTGCATCGGCACCTCGGGGCCGGCGGGCACCGACATGATCACGGGCCTGTACTCGGCCTGGGCCGATTCGATCCCGATCCTCTGCATCACGGGCCAGGCGCCGCGCGCGCGGCTCTACAAGGAAGACTTCCAGGCCGTGGACATCGAGTCGATCTCCAAGCCCGTCACCAAGTGGTCGGTCACGGTGCGCGAGCCGGGCCAGGTGCCGCAGGTGTTCCAGCAGGCCTTCCACCTGATGCGCTCGGGTCGCCCGGGCCCGGTGCTGATCGACCTGCCGTTCGACGTGCAGATGGCCGAGATCGAGTTCGACATCGACGCCTACCAGCCGCTCGTGCCGTACAAGCCCGCCGCGACGCGGGCCCAGATCGAGAAGGCGATCGCGATGCTCAACGCGGCCGAGCGCCCGCTGATCGTGGCCGGCGGCGGCGTGATCAACGCCGACGCGAGCGAACTGCTGGTGCGCTTCGCCGAGGCCACGGGCGTGCCGGTGATCCCGACCCTGATGGGCTGGGGCTCGATCCCCGACGACCATCCGCTGATGGCCGGCATGTGCGGTCTGCAGACCAGCCACCGCTACGGCAACGCGACCATGCTGGCATCGGACTTCGTGCTCGGCATCGGCAACCGCTGGGCCAACCGCCACACGGGCTCGATCGACGTCTACACCAAGGGCCGCAAGTTCGTGCACGTGGACATCGAGCCCACGCAGATCGGCCGCGTGTTCACGCCCGACT
>CBHTTS010000026.1:0-30841 GCA_966095775.1 uncultured Variovorax sp.
GCAAGGTCTGCATCACCAAGCTCAAGACCGGCTTCGGCACCGGCGGCTGGCAGCTCAGCGCGCTCAAGTGGTGCTCGCGCGTCGCGACCAAGCCGATCATCGCCGACGGCGGCATCCGCGACCACGGCGACATCGCCAAGAGCGTGCGCTTCGGCGCCTCGATGGTGATGATCGGCTCGCTGTTCGCGGGCCACGAGGAGTCGCCGGGCCGCACCGTCGAGGTCGACGGCACGCTGTTCAAGGAGTACTACGGCTCCGCGAGCGACTTCAACAAGGGCGAATACAAGCACGTCGAGGGCAAGCGCATCCTCGAGCCGATCAAGGGCAAGCTGGCCGACACCCTGGTCGAGATGGAGCAGGACGTGCAGAGCTCGATCAGCTACGCGGGCGGGCGCACCCTCATGGACATCCGCAAGGTCAACTACGTCACGCTGGGCGGCGACAACGCCGGCGAGCACCTGCTGATGTAGCGCCGCGCCGCGGCCGCTCAGGCGTCGAGCAACTGCACCGCGAGCCGGTGCAGCCAGTGCGCCGGGTCGGCCAGCGCGTCGACCACGCCGAAATGGTCGAGGCCCGGCAGCACTTCGCACACCGGCACCGCGTGCGGCCCCCAGGCCTCGCGGATCATCGCGTTGTGCCGCAGGAACTCCTCGCTCTCGTCGCCGCCCACCGCCGCATAGAGCTGGCCGCGCTTCGGCGCGGGCCAGCGGGCGGGACTCGCGCGGCGCACGTCGGTATCGGAAAGCCGCAGCACCGGCGCGAGGAAGGGCGTGCGCTGCAACGGCGCGAGGTCGTACAGGCCCGAGATCGACAGCGCATTGCGCACCAGCCGCGCCGGCAGGTCGAGCGCCACCGCGCGCCACTCGCAGGCGAGCAGCGCCGCCGCCATGTGGCCACCGGCCGAATGCCCCGCCACGGTGATGCGCGAGGGATCGGCGCCCCACCCCGCCGCATGGCGCCAGACCCATTCGAGCGCGCGCACCATCTGCAGCAGGATGTCCGGCACCGTGACCGGGCGCTCGGGCGTGCCGGGGCACAGCGCGTAGTTGGGCATCGCCACGCAGACGCCGCGGTCGTTGAAGGCGCGCGCGATGAAGGAATGGTCGCGCTTGTCCATCGCGCGCCAGTAGCCGCCGTGGATGAACACCAGCACCGGCGCACCGGGCACCGGCGCCGGGAACAGGTCGAGGGTCTCGTTGACGCCCTCGCCGTAGGGCAGGTCGATGCGGCACGGCAGGCTCTCGCGCGCCGCGGCCGATTCGCGCGCCCAGCGGGCGAAGTACGCCGGGTGTTCCTTCACGCGCGCGAGGTTGTTGTACATGCCTTCGAGCCAGGCGGGATCGTGCGAAACGGCCATCATGCGAACGCTGCTCCTTGTTCTTTTCAGCGGGCCGCATCTTGGCATGGCGAACGGCCCCGGCAAGGCGCAAAGCGGCAAATCCGGGTTAAAATCCGCGTTGCGTTGGGGGGGTAGCTCAGCTGGGAGAGCGCCGCGTTCGCAATGCGGAGGTCGGGAGTTCGATCCTCCTCCTCTCCACCAACGATTTTCCCGACAAAGGCCTTGGCTCACCCCAAGGCCTTTTTCTTTGGTGCCCCGGCGCCTCCTCCCCTGGGGTACCGCATCGAGGGTGCCCTGCCCGGCCGATTTGTTCGCACTCTTGTACGCGAGTAACAAAAGTACACTTCGGCAGTAGGGTTTCAGAAAAAAGTATTGCTTTCGACTACAAAAGTAGTACCGTGCAAGTTCACAGTTATTAAAACTAACTCCAAAGTGAACCAAGGTGTTACGTTCTCCAGCTTCCCTCGCAGGGGTGCGGGCGCCTTGTCGCGTTGGAAGAAGTTCCGGGCATGAGCGCCGTGATGCACTGGAAGAACCATCGTGCAAGCTCAACCTTCCGACCCGGAATGCGGGACCGACCCCGGCGTCGCCGTCGATGCGCTCATGGTGGCGCGGATGCGGCTGGTGCTCTCGGTCTCGGCACTGCTCGCGGTCGCGGTTGACGCTGCGCAGGAGCCGCTGGACGGCGGCATCTGGCTCGCGTTCTCGGGCTACGCGGTCTACAGCCTCGGCATCTACGCCTGCACGCGCTCGGGCCAGCCCTACTTCCTCGGCAGGACGATCCACTGGTTCGACGTGATGTGGTTCACGCTGATGGTCTTCGCAACCGGCGGCGCCCAGAGCCTCTATTTCCTCTTCTATTTCTTCGCCATCCTCACCTCCTCGTTCCGCTGGGGCTACGAGGAAGGCGCCCGGGTCACGATGGCCTCGGTGGCCTCGTTCGCGGCCTGCAGCCTCGGCGCGCACACGGGCGAATACACGCCGCAGCTGCTGATGCGCACCACCTTCCTGCTCGCGCTCGGCCACATGGTGGGCCACTGGGGCGGCTCGAAGGTGGCGCTGCGGCGGCGCCTGGCGCTGCTGAGCCAGGTGAGCCGGCTGTCGAACCCGCGCTTCGGCGTCGAGCGCACGCTCGCGAGCACGATGGAGAAGATGCTGGCCTTCTTCCACGCGAGCCACTGCATCCTGCTGACGCGCGAGACGGCCGACGGCGCCTGGGTGATGCGGATGCTCGGGCGCACGGAGACCGGCGAGTCCGGCGGCGTGCAGGTCATCGACCACCTGTCGGACTCGCCGCTGATGGCGCTCGGCGCCGAGCGCATCGTGCTCAGCAACCGCCTGCGCTGGCCGCTGCGGCTGCTGCGCCCGCAGAGCCTGGACTGCGACGCCCGCGTGCAGCGCTGGTCGCCCCAGGACGCGCAGGGCCGGCGGCGCAGCGCCGCCGTGGCCGCGATGCTCGAGGTGCGGGCTTTCATCACCGCGCCGGTCGCGATGTGCCAGGGCGAGGGGCGCGTCTACGTGGCGTCGCGCGACGGCCTGTTCCGCAAGTCCGATGCGCTCTTCCTCGCGCACATCATGAACCAGGTGTTCCCGGTCATCGAGACGATCCGCGTGCTCGACCGCATGGCCTCGGACGCGGCCTCGAAGGAGCGCCTGAAGATCTCGCTGGACCTGCACGACACCGCGATCCAGCCCTACATCGGGCTCAAGCTGGGGCTCAGCGCGCTGCGCAAGAAGGCCTCGGCCGACAACCCGCTGATCGACGACCTCGACAAGCTGGCCTGCATGGCCGACAGCGTGGTGGCCGAGCTGCGGCACTACGCGGGCACGGTGCGCCGCGGCGGCGCCGACAACCCCTGCGCGGTGATCCTGCCGCACCTGCACCGGCATGCGGCGCGCATCAAGGTGCTCTACGGGATCGACATCGACATCGTGGTCGAGGGCGACGTCCACCTCGACGACCGCGTGACGGCGGAGGTGCTGCAGCTCGCGCGCGAAGGACTCAACAACATCTGCAAGCACACCCATGCACGCCACGGCTGCATCCGCATCGGATGCGCCGACGGCAAGGTGCAGCTGCGGATCGAGAACGAGGGTACCGACACCGAGGCCGCGGCGTTCCGCCCGCGGTCCATCAGTGAACGCGCGGCCGCATTGGGCGGCAGCGCGCATGTGCACCAAGGCACGAACGGCACGACCGCCGTACTGGTCGAAATACCCATCTAGAGGGAAGGGACAGGTGAGAACATGCAACCCCACACCGCCACCGCACACCCGATCGGCGTCATGCTCGTCGACGACCACCAGACGATGCTCTGGGGGCTGTCCAGACTGATCGACGGCGAGCAGCCGCGCATGAAGGTCGTCGCCACCGCCAACTGCTGCAAGGACGCCCTGGAGCGCAGCGAGGCCGTGGTGCCCGACGTGATCGTGCTCGACCTCGACCTCGCGGGCCAGAGCGCGCTCGACATCCTTCCGATGCTGCTCGCGAACGAAGTCTCGCGCGCGCTGGTCCTCACGGCCGAGCGCAAGCAGCAGACGCTCGACCTCGCGGTGCTCAGCGGCGCGCGCGGCGTGCTGTGCAAGGACGCCTCGGCCGAGCAGGTGCTCGATGCGATCGAGCGCATCCACCAGGGCGAACTCTGCATCGACGCCCAGGCCATGGGCCGCGTGTTCTCCGAACTCACCTCGCCGAAGAAGCCGGCCAAGGCCGACCCGGAGGCCGCGAAGCTCGCGAGCCTGACGCAGAAGGAGCGCCAGATCATCCGCGCCGTCGTCGAAGGCAGCGGCGCCCCGAACAAGACCCTCGCGGCGCGCCTGTTCGTGACCGAACACACCTTCCGCAACCACCTGACCTCGATCTACCAGAAGCTCGAGGTCGCCAACCGCCTCGAGCTCTACATCTACGCGATGAAGCACCAACTGCACCTGGTGCAGCACTGACTCGTGCCAAGGCGCCCGTGGGGGGGGGCGCCGCAGGCGCCTCGGGGGGCGTCCTCAACCTCCGGCAAGCATCGGCATGATCGTGCGCACCACCCGGATCGCCGCCGGCGCGAGGATCACGAGCGAGATGCACGGGAAGATGCACACCACCAGCGGCACCAGCATCTTGGTCGGCACCTTGGCGGCGAGCTCCTCCGCACGCATCTGCCGCTTGTGCCGCAGGTCGTCGGAGAACACGCGCAGCGAATCGCCGATGCTGGTGCCGAAGCGGTCGGCCTGCGTGAGCATGGTCGCGAAGGTGCCGATCTCCTCCACGCCGGTGCGCAGCGCGAGGTTGTGCAGCGACTTCTCGCGCGTGCCGCCGGCGCGGATCTCGAGCGTGGTCCAGTGCAATTCCTGCGCGAGCGCCGGGCTCTTGACGCGGATCTCCTCGGTGACCTTGACCAGGCCCGCGTCGAGCCCGAGGCCCGCCTCGACGCAGACCAGCATCAGGTCGGCCGCGTCGGGGAAGTTCTCGAAGATCTCGCGCTGCCGGCTTCTCGCCATCACGAACAGCACCGCGTTCGGCAGATAGCAGCCCGCGAGCGCCGCGACCGCGAGCCAGAGCAGCATCTTGAGCCCGGCGTCCGCGCCCGCGGTGCGCAGCGCCATGAAGGCGAGCGCCGCGAAGCCCAGCGGCAGCAGCGTCTTCAGGCCGAAGTAGAACAGGTCGGCCTCGGGATGGCGGATGCCCGCGTTCAGGAAGCGCAGCCGCAGCGGGGTCGCGTCGCCCTCGCCCGTGGGCGAGGAGAGCTGGGCGAAGGGCCCGACGATCTTCACCGCCGTCTCGGTCCACGCCGACTTGCGCTGCGAAGGCGCCACCGCCTGCAAGCGCTGCTCGGTGCGCGTGGGCACGAGCCAGACCGCGGCGGCGCCGATGGCCAGGGTCACCGCGAGAAACACCAGGACGGGGAACAGCATGGTCGTCTCCTTCAGACACGAATCTTCACGATCTTGCGCATGATCAGCATGCCCACGACCATCGACGCGAGCATGTACTTGACCACCGCGATGCCCATCGGGTCGGTCCACAGCGGCGTCATGAAGGCGGGGTTGAACACGTTCATGAGCCCCGCGAGCGCGAACGGCAGCACGATCAGCAGCCAGGCCGAGAGCCGCCCTTCCGAGGACAGCACGCGCACGCGCGCGAGCAGCTTGAGCCGCTCGCGGATCAGCCGGCTCAGGTTGCCGAGCACCTCCGTGAGGTTGCCGCCCGAATCGCGCTGGATCAGCACCGACACCACGAAGTAGCGCAGGTCGGTCAGCGGCACGCGCTCGCTGAGGTTGGTGAGCGCCTGCTGCAGCGAGACGCCGAAGTTCACCTCGTCGGCCACCATGCGGAACTCGCCCGCGATCGGTTCGGCCATCTCCTCGCCGATCATCTGCACGCTGCTCGCGAACGAATGGCCGGCACGCAGCGCGCGCGTCACGAGGTCGAGCGCGTCGGGCAGCTGCCGCTCGAGCCGCGCGAGGCGCCGGCCGCGCAGGTGCTGCAGGTAGAAGAGCGGCAGCGCGGCGCCGCCAGCGGCGGCGGGCAGCGCGACCAGCAGCGGCTGCTTCGCGAGCAGCGACGCGGCGGCGAACGCGAGCACCCCGCCCAGCACGCAGCCGAGCAGCACGTGCGACACGGTCCATTCGAGCCCGGCCTGCAGGATGAAGCGGTCCAGGTGCCGCACCCGCGGCAGCCCCAGCAGCACGCGCTGCATCCAGGGCGCGTCGCCGAGCATGCGGTCCTTCACGAGCCTGGCCTGCACCGCCGGGCCGGCGCCGGCCGACAGCGCCTGCAGCCGCTTCTCGATCCGGCGCGCGTCGGGCCCATGGTACGAGCGCCAGAGCAGGTAGAGCCCCTCGACGATCATCAGCACGGTCACGAAGACCAGCACCGCGAGGGTCACGAGCGTATCGCCCACGAGGTTGTCGAGCATGGCGGCCTCCTATTCGTAGTGCTTCGTCGGGTCGAACATCGCATCGGGCAGCTGGATGCCGTAGGCCTGCAGCCGCTCGGCGAACTTCGGCCGCACGCCGGTCGCGTGGAAGTAGCCGCGCACTTGGCCGTCGGGCCCCATGCCGGTCTGGTGGAAGGCGAAGATCTCCTGCATCGTGACCACCTCGCCTTCCATGCCGGTGATCTCCTGGATGCTCGTGACCTTGCGCCGGCCGTCCACCATCCGCAGCACCTGGATCACCACCGTGATCGCCGAGGCGATCTGCTGGCGCACCGTGCGGTGCGGCAGGTTGAGGTTGGCCATGCCGATCATGTTCTCGAGCCGCGAGAGCGCGTCGCGCGGCGTGTTGGCATGGATGGTGGTGAGCGAGCCCTCGTGGCCGGTGTTCATCGCCTGCAGCATGTCGAAGGCCTCGGCGCCGCGCACCTCGCCGATCACGATGCGGTCGGGCCGCATGCGCAGCGCGTTGCGCACCAGCGCGCGCTGGGTGATCTCGCCCTTGCCCTCGATGTTCATCGGCCGCGTCTCCATGCGCGCCACGTGCGGCTGCTGCAGCTGGAGCTCGGCCGCGTCCTCGATGGTGATGATGCGCTCGCTCGGCGGAATGAAGCCCGAGAGGATGTTCAGCAGCGTGGTCTTGCCCGCGCCCGTGCCACCCGAGATCAGCATGTTGGTCTTCGCCTTCGCGAGGCCCTCGAGCATCTGCGCCATCTGCGGCGTCAGCGTCTTGAGGTCGTCGACCAGGTTCTCCATGCGCAGCGGCACCTTCGCGAAGCGCCGGATCGACATCATCGGCCCGTCGAGCGCGACCGGGGCGATCACCGCGTTGACGCGCGAGCCGTCGGGCAGCCGCGCATCCACCATCGGGCTCGATTCGTCGATGCGCCGGCCGACCAGCGAGACGATCTTGTCGATGATGCGCAGCAGGTGCTTCTCGTCGGTGAAGCTCACGTCGGTGAGCTCGAGCCGGCCCTTGCGCTCGACGTAGATCTGCTCGTGCGAGTTGACCAGGATGTCCGAGACGGTCGGGTCCGCCATCAGCAGCTCGATCGGCCCGAAGCCGAGCATCTCGTGCTGGATGTCGCGGATCAGCGTGCGCCGCTCGATGTCGTTGAGCGGCTCCGGCTCCTCCTGCAGCAGCCGCCCGACCATCGAGGAGATCTCCTGCCGCAGCGCCTCGGGCTTGAGCGTCTCGAGCGTCGCGAGGTCGAAGCGGTCGAGCAGCTTCAGGTGCATGCGCTCCTTCAGGAGCTTGTAGGCGTCCGAGGCGAAGGACGACACCGGCACCTCGGCGGGCGAACGCCCCGGCGCGTGCAGCACCGGTTCGGCTTCGATGGCATTGAGCTGTTCTCTGAACGACATGGGGACCTGCCTTTGCTGGAAGAGAAGCGGGAACGAAACGCCGCGGCGCGCGCTCAGGCGCGCCGGAACAGGCGGCCGATGAGGCCCGCCGCCTCCTTCGGACGCGGGCTCAGCGTGTGGGCGATGTCCTCGAGCCGCTTCGCGAGCGGGCTGCCGCGCGACAGCTCGGCGAACGGCACGCCGCGGTTGATCGAGGCGTCCACGTCCTTGCCGCCGTCGGGCACGCTGACCAGCGTGGCGCCCGCGAGCGAGCGCCGCATGTCCGCGAGCCCGATCTCGCCGCGCGCGTCGTGGCGGTTCGCGAGCAGCTCGACCTTGCCGGCCGCGTAGCCGAGCGACTTGAACACCTGCATGAGCCGCGTCACGTTGCGGATGTGGGGCAGTCCCGGCTGCAGCACCGCGAAGATGCGGTCCGCGCGGTCGAGCACCCGGATCGCGAGCGGATCGATGCGCAGCCCGAGGTCGAACAGCACGAAGTCGTGCTGGGCCGCCGCCACCTGCAGGATCGCGTCGACGTGCTCGGCCTTGACCTCGAGCGCGCGCGAGAGGTCCTCCGGCGCGGGCAGGATGCTGAAGCCCGGCGCCACCTTCACCGTGCTCGCGGCCAGCAGCGAGGCATCGAGCCGGCCGATGTCGCGCGCCACGTCCGCGACCGTGGCCGTGGGGCGCAGGTCGCTCACGTACGAGAGCGCGTCGCCGAACTGCAGGTTCAGGTCGATCAGCAGCACCGAGCGCCGGAGCGAGAGCTGGTGCGCGATGTTGGTCGCGAGGAAGGTGGCGCCGCTGCCGCCCTTGCAGGGCAGGAACGCCACCACCTGGCCGGGCTCGCGGGCCTGCGCGCCGGCGCGCTTCTGCGCGATGCGCTCCACCGCGGCCTCGAGCGCCGCGGGCTCGGGCGGCGAAGGCAGCACCTCGCGCACCCCCGCGCGCATCGCGTGGATCAGGAACTCGGGCGTCTGCATCGCGCACAGCAGCACCACGGCGACCGCGGGATGGCGCATCGTGAGCTGCTCCACGAGCGAGAGCTCGTCCGGGTCGCAGCACATGCCGTCGACCAGCAGCAGCTCCGGCGCCGAGCGGTCGACCACCCACTGCATGCGGCTCTTGCCGCCCTCGAACGGCGACACCGCGTGGCCGCGCGCCTCGAGCGTGCGGCGCATGTCGTTCAGGTGGGCGGGGTTGGGCGAGATGATCGAGATCTTCATGGCGGTGTCCGTTTCGTGGCTAGGAGCAGATGTCCGCGCTGTGCGGGTCGGCCCGCATGACTTCGCGCGGCAGGAAAGTGGAGAAACCCGGCATCGGGATCAGCGGCGCCGCGGCGCCGACGATGGGCGAGATCCACTGGTAGTTCAGTCCGGTGATGCTCACGGTCACGCCTTCGCAGGTCGCGGCCGTGCAGGCCGCGGGCGACCAGGCCACCTCGATCTCGCTGATCTGCGGCAGCAGCGCCTGCATGCGCGCCAGCACCGCGGCCTCCTGGCCGGTGTCGTCGCAGACCACGGCGTAGCGCGCGCCCGCGCGCGTGGCCTCGTTGGCGGCATTCCAGGTGAACAGCATGCGCGCGAAGTCGACGATGCCGAGCACCAGCATCAGGAACACCAGCAGCCCGAGCGCGAACTCGACGGTGGTGGCGCCGTTCATGCGGTTGCGCTTCATGACGGCGCCCTCATCGTCGCGGTGATGTCGCTGAAGACCAGGTCGCCGTTCGCATCGGCGAACAGCAGGCCCATCACCGAGGGAAACAGCGAATGGAAGGTGTAGCCGCTCACGCGCACCGTCACGGTCGTGATCACCGGGCTCGCGCCGGCCGAGGTCCAGACGCAGCAGGTCGCGACCGGCACGTTGGCGAGGCTCAGGCCGCGCGCGAGCGCCTTGCCGGTGCCCGTGGTGTTGCCGTAGACCACGAGGTTGCGCGCCTCCGTGATGTGCGTGCCCGGCGTCTGCACCGACAGGTAGCGCACCGCGTCGCGCGTGGACTTGGTCACGCTGTTGTACTCGTACATCGCGCGGCCGAACTCGGTCGTGATGAAGGTCAGGATCAGGAGCAGCGGCGTGATCAGCGCGAGCTCGATCAGCGCCGCCCCGCCCTGCCTGGAAGAGGATCTCGTTCTCATCGCATCACCTCACGAGCACCGGCACCAGCGGCCCGGCCGTGCCGCCCGCCAGACCGCTGGTCGTGCAGGGGCTGCCCGCGGCGCCGGCATTGCCGCGGAACTCGAGCCAGGTGTTGGTCATCGGGATCGACAGCGGCTGCAGCATCAGCATGCAGGCGTAGTCGATGACGTGCGAGGCGCCGTCGATCACCGGCACCAGCACGATGCGGCGGTCGAGGCCGTACTGCTTGTGGCCGCCCGTGGCGTTGCCCGGCGGCGCGAGCTTCTGGAAGCCGTTGAGCGAGAGTCCGGTGATCGACTCGCAGCTGTTCGCGCCCTTGACGTTGGTGCCGGTGTCGGCGCAGGACGCATAGAGGCCGCGCTTGGTCAGGAAGTTGGCCGCGCTCGCGGGCGCGCCGGCGCCCGCGCTGCCGTCGTAGGCATTGAACTTCGCGGGCCAGTTGAGCGCGGTATAGGCATAACCCGTGTAGTCGGGCCGTCCGGTGGCGGGGCTGCCGCTGTTCTTGTAGATGCCGAAGCGCTGGTTCCACACGTCGACCACCGAGGTCTGCACGCCGGGCGTGCCGAGCGTGTCGCCCACCTTGGTGCCGCAGTGGCCGTTGAGCTCGGCCTCGGTCTCCGAGGCGTTGTTGCTGCCGTCGAGGTTGGCCCAGCCGATCTGGCCGCCCGCGGCGGCGTTCTGCGCCTGGATCAGCTCGACCCATTCGCCGACCACGAAGCCGTAGTTCGGCGCGGTGCCGCCGGCCTTGGGTTTCATCGCCACCGGGATCGGGCAGGTGGTCTGCGCGCTCGCGCGCTTGGCCACCGCGCTCGCGCTCACGCTGCGCGTCGGCGGATTGCCTGCGGTGTCGCCCGAGAAGACGCCGATGGCCTGCATCAGCCACATCGCGATCCCGGGCTGGGTGTGGGCGCATTGCGCATAGGTGGCGAGCGCGGGATCGGCGGTCGGCGCATAGGCCGCATCGCGGAAGCTGACCTCGGCGGCGGTGAGCTGGCCCTGGCCGCTCCAGGTCGCCGACTGCATGTTCACGCGGTTGGCGTTGCCGGCCGTCAGGCCCGCGCTCTGGGCCCGCGCGATCGCGGTCGGCTGCTTGTCGAGCTCGCGCGCCGCGGCGAGCGCGCAGCTGTCGACGGCCGTCTGCAGCTCGGTCCTGACGACGAACAGATGGCCGAAGTCGAGCGCGATGCCCATGAAGCCCAGCAGGAACAGCAGGAACAGCGCGGTCGTGATGATCATCGCACCGCGCTGGCGGTGGCGGTGGAGGCGACGGGCTTGCATGATCGGCTTCCGGCGACTCGGGTCTTCGGCGGGGTCAGACGCACGGGCCCGCGCCGAGGCAGGCGGCCACCCGATCGATGAAGCTGTCGAAGTCCGCTGCGATCGTCGCCGGCTGCAACGCGAGCACGAGCGCGATGGAAATGACCGCGATGATCAATGCGTACTCCACGACTTGCGCACCCGATTCGTCCTGCAGGAATGACTTGAACATGGCGGCTACCCCGTTGAATGAAGAAGGAAGGCGGGAACAGGAGGCGGGCCTGGGCCGGCAACGACCCTGCCCGCCGACCACACGGCTCAGGCGCAGGGGCCCGGGCCGGTCAGGCACACGCCCACGCGGTCGATGAAGGTCGAGAAGCTCGTGTTGGTGAGAGCCTGCAGCGCCACCACCAGGGCGATCGAGACGACCGCGATGATCAGTGCGTACTCGACGACCTGTGCGCCCTCTTCGTCGCGCAGGAAGGCGCGGGTGGATTGGCCGAGGTGCTGAAGAACTTGGTTCATGATTTTTCCTTTCAAGGTTCCGGTTGAGAAATGGATCTCGTGAGTGAATGAATGAATGGCTTGGAAAGAGAGTGGTATCTGCGCGTTGGCCTCTCCTTTCTTGCAGAACGGTGGAATGGAAAGGAGCGCGCCGGCTACTTGTTCTCGCCGATCGCTCCGCCGATGTTGATGACGTTGACCACCGGCGGCGGCTTCTTGTAGGAGTCCTGGTAGCGCTGCATCGACTCGCGCGCGGCGCGACCGTCCATGCCCGTGACCGGGTCGGCGCTCCTGGCCGCGTCGGGGTTCAGCGTCATCTTCTTTCTCGCGTCGCGCACGGCGTCGCCGAAGCGGGCGTCGTAGTGCGGCGTGACATGGGTGCAGCCGGTGCCCAGAAGGAGCACGAGCGCGAGCGTGGTGGCCTTGAACATGGCGATGCTCCTCAGGGGGTGTTGCCGGCCGGGGCGACCGGTGCGGGGGTGGCGCTTTCGAGGGCGCCGTTCATGTAGACCTCCATGCGGCTCGGCACCACATGGTTGTCGGTCGGCACGCGCGGGGACTCGGCGAGCGGGCGCACGAGACGCGGCGTGATCACGAACATCAGCTCGGTCTGGTCGTTCTGGAACTCGGTGCTGCGGAACAGCGCGCCCATCACGGGCACTTCGCCGAGGCCGGGGTAGCGCTTCACGGTCTCGGTGACGTTGCTCTTGATCAGCCCCGCGATCACGAAGCTCTGGCCGTCGTTGAGCTGCACCGTGGTGTCGGCGCGCCGCACCGTGAGCGAGGGCAGCACCGCGGTCACGCCGTTGATCGTGGTGAAGGGCGAGCCGGTCTGCGAGAGGTCCGAGACCTCCGACACCATCTTCAGGTTCACGCGTCCGCCGCCGAGCACCGTGGGCGTGAACTTCACGCCGATGCCGAACTCCTTCTCCTCGAGCGTGATGGTCGCGCTGTTGCGCCCGGTCGCGTTCTGCGCCACGGGGATGAAGATCTTGCCGCCCGACAGGAAGCTCGCCGCCTGGCCGCTGATCGCCATGATGTTGGGCTCGGCCAGGATGCGCACCAGGCCGTCGTCCTTCTGGCCGTCGAGGCCGACCGTGGTGCGGCCGACCCGGAAGGCCTCGAGCAGGCCGGCGCCGCCGCTCAGGAAGTCGGAGATCAGCGTGTAGTTGTCGAGCCCGCCGTTGCCGAAGCGGCGCAGGCCGACGCGCGCGCCGAGCCGGTCGAGCAGCGTCTTGCTGACCTCGGCGATCTTCACTTCGAGCATCACCTGCTGCGGCGCCGCCACGCGCAGCAGGTTCACCACCTTCTTGCCGTCGGCGCCGTAGGCCGAGGCCAGGCTCATCACGTCGTCGAGCTTGAGCGCGTCGCTGATCTCCCCCGTGAGCACGATCGAGCGCTCGGCGCTGCGCACGCGGATGCGGCTCTCCTCGGGCATCAGCTCGGCGAGCTTGGCCTGCAGCGCGCCCGGGTCGATGGTGACGATCACGTCCTTGATGTAGCAGGTGCCGTCGGCGCTCTGCAGCACCACGTTCATCGAGCCCGCCTGGCGGCCGCGGAAGAACAGGTCGGTCGGGCTCAGCAGCGTCACGTCGACGTCGGCGATGCCTTCGCCGGCATTGCGCGCCATGGCCGCGGACGGTGCCGCGGGCGCGGGCTGTCCCGCGGCGGCGGCCTGCATCGCGGGCGCGCCGCCGGGCGGCGTGCCGCTGACCACGATGCGCGCGACGCGCGTCTTGAGCGGGATCACGACCGACTTGCCGAGCACGGCGCGCGTGGGTTCGTCGTCCGGGATGATCGCGCTGCAGCGCCGCGTCGCCGGGGCCGCGGCCGCGGGGGCGGTGGCCGGCGCCGCGGCGGCGGCGACGGGCGACGCTACCGCGACCTGCGTCGCCGCGGGCGCCACCGCATCCGCCGCGCCTGCGGGCACGGCCACCATGGCGAGCACCGCGAGCAGCACGGCGCGTGAAGATGAGAGGTGTTGCACTTGAGGTTCCTCCAGGCGGGCTGATCAGAAGCAGGTGAGCGTGCGCGCCGCGTGCTGGATCACCTCCACGCACTCGGGCTGCCGCGGGACGATGGCGGCCGGGCGCGCCGGGCGCGGTGCCGCCGGTGCGGGCGCCGCGGTCGAGACCGGCACGATGTGCTTGTCGCCGAACAGCTGGCCCTTGGTGATGCCGGCCGTGGCCACCGTGGTGCGGTCCATCTGGTTGCGAAGCACCAGCGAGAGCGTGCCGACGCTGCGCGCGAGGTCGAGCTTCTCGGAGTCCTCGAGCGAGAGCTCGAGCGTCACCGCGCTCACCACCTTGGGCTTGGTCTCGTCGCGGTTGGCCTCCTGCGCGACCGCGAGCACCAGCACCTTCTCGAGCACGGTCTTGCTGATCTGGCTGGCCTCCTCGCCGCGCCCCTTCTCCTGCTGGGCGTTGACCATCACGTCGACGTAGTTGCCCGGCAGCGCGAAGCCCGCCACGCCCACCACGTCGTTGACCCGCACCGTCATCGCGCGCTTGCCGCTCGCGATCACCGCGGACAGGCCGCCCTTGGTACCCACGGGCGCGAGCTTGCCTTCGAGGATGGCCTCGCCGCGCAGCACCCCGACCCTGACCACGCGCTCCTCGAGCGACTTCGCGTCCTTGAACGCACCCGCCGGCACCGAGCCGCTGGGCCAGTCGATCACCGAGAGCATCTGCGGGTTGAGGCGGCTGCCGAGCTCGATGTCGACCGCGGCGACGATCACCTTGTTGGACGCGACGCCGCCCTGCCGCGAAACCCAGCCCGTCGCATAGATGGCGGCCGCGAGGCCGGTCAGGAGGGCCAGCAGCAGCAGCCCGAGCGCCTTGATGTTTTTCATGCGAGTCTCCGCGGATGAAGGAAGGGGTGGATGGATGACGGGCTAGACGTAGCCCAGCTGGTGCGCGAAGACCTCGGCCACGGTCCCCGCGCAGATGCAGATGCCGTAGGGCAGCTTGCCGATCGACTGGCGCGCGTCGACCGCGCCGCTCGGCCGGATGCCGGCGATGCCCGAGACGACGATGCCCTGCGCCGCATCCCTCACGTTGGCCAGCATGTGGCCGAGGCGGCGGCGGTGGATGGCGAACGCGATCGCGGCCACGCCGCCCGCGATGCAGGTGAACAGGATCGCGACGAGCGTCTGCTGCGGCCCCAGGAAGGCGCCGACCATCGCCATCAGCTTCACGTCCCCCGCGCCCATGATCCCGAGCACGTAGAACGGCAGCATGATCGCGAAGCCGGTCGCCAGGCCGCCGAGCGCATGGGTGGCGCCCGCCGCGGGCGTGCGCGCCGCGAAGGTGCCGTAGACCAGCGCGAACACCATGCCGCCGAAGGTCAGCCAGTTGGGAATGCGGTAGAAGCGCCAGTCGCTCACCGCGGCCATCAGCAGCAGCACGAGCAGCCCGCCCATGCGGAAGTCGGTGGCCAGCATCGCCAGCAGTTCGAGGAAGGCGTCGAATTCGCGCATGGCGTGTCCGTCCCTCGTCAGGCGCTGCGGCGGATCGCGAGCAGCAGCAGCAGGCACACGACGAGCACGAGCGAGCCGATGAGCGCGAACTCCATGAACGACATGCCCGCGTCCTCGCGCAGCAGGTTCATGAAGCTTCTTGGCAGCAGGTTGAGCGGTTCCATCGTGTTCCCCGGTAGGTGGTTGTGCCGTGGGGGTCACTGTAGGAATCGCACCTCGCACGCACATGAGCGCTGCGCCCCTTTGTCCAGGGAGACAAGCGCCCCGGCCGCTCCGGGACCCGACCATGACAAAGCGCCTGTGCGGCGCGAGGCCGCGCCAACGAAAAAGGCCCTGGCATTGCGCCAGGGCCTTCGCGGGATCCGCTCGGGTGCGGCTCAGTGGTCGAGCGTCAGGTGCTGGCCGTGCAGCGCCGCCGCCGCGGGCGACGCGAGGAAGGCGATGGTCTGCGCGGCGACCGAGGTCGAGACCCACTCGGCCGGGTTCGCGTCGGGCATCGCCTGCCGGTTGGCCGGCGTGTCGAGCACGCTGGGCGCCACGCTGTTGACGGTGACGCCGTGCGGCGCGGCCTCGGCGGCCATCGCTTCGACGAGCCGCTGCAGCGCGCTCTTCGACGCGATGTAGGCCGCCATCGCGGGCACGCCGCGCGCGGCCGCCTTCGCCGTGACCGCGACCACGTGCCCCGCGCCGCGCTCGATCATCGAAGGCAGGATCGCCTGCGTGACCGCGACGAAGGACCAGGCATTGAGGTCCATCATGCGGTCCCAGCTCGCGCGCGTGAGCGCATGCGTGGCCTCGCCCATCTCGAAGCCGCCCGCGATGTGGACCAGCGCGTCGATGCGGCCGAAGGCCTTGCAGGTCTGCGTCGCGAGCTCCGCCATCTCGGCCGTCGAGGTCACGTCGCCCTGCAGCAGCAGGTGCTGCGAGTTGTCGAGTCCGGGGAAGGCCTCGGCCAGGCGGTCGGCACGATGGTCGATCAGCGCGAGGCGCGCGCCCTGCGCGAGAAAGTGCTGGACCACCGCGCGGCCCAGCGCGCCCGCGGCGCCGGTGACCACCACGTGCGGCATGGTGTGGGTGTCGGTCATGGAAGTGCTCCTTGCGAAAGGTTCGTGCCGGTGGACGAGGCCGATGCTAACCCCGCCGCACACAAAATCGTTGAGCCCCCGAATTTTTACGCTATACTTGCGGTCTTGCCAAAAAACGCCAGCCGTTTGAAAAGCAAGGGCTCTTAGCTCAGTTGGTAGAGCAGCGGACTCTTAATCCGTAGGTCGAGTGTTCGAGTCACTCAGGGCCCACCAACCAACATGAAAAGCCTGCCACCCTCGCGGTGGCAGGCTTTTTTCATGGTGCGTTCCCGCCGCGCGGCGCGGCCTCGAAACGGCGCATGTCCTGCGCCCACGCCCAGCGGCCGCCGTCGATTTTTCGCTCAATGCGGCACTATTTCACGGATTTGCTTGGGAAATGAGGCGACAACCGGCCCGCACCTACGCCCGGAGGCCGCGAGGCATGGCATCTTGCAGGTTGCTGTCACGCATCGACTAGAAGAAGAACAAGACGACGACGACAACGAATCTCGCGTCCGAAGCGCAAGCTGTTTTTTTACCCGCTCAGGCGGGTTTTTTTTGGCCCGCGAAACCCGGCCTGCCCCACCCCGCTACCACTCGCCGACCAGGCGCACGCGCTCGTCAAGATCGAGCTGTTCGAGCCCGGGCTCCGGTGGCACACGCGGCGCGTCGGCCATGGCGCGCACCCCGGCCGCCGCGGCGGCGAAGCGCCGTGCGATCGAGCGCGCCACGCGTTCGCGCGCGAGCGCGGGCCGCACGGCGATCGTGCGGATCGGGGTGTTGCTGCTGCTGCTGCGCTTGCGCATGGCGGATCCTTTCAACGGGACGGCGGCGCCATTTCGGTTGTGTCCTCGCGCGACGGACCCCAGGCGGATGCCTGAAGCCCCGATCGACGTCGCTGCACAGGAACGGTCCACTTTCCTGCACATCCCGCCAGGCCGTCGACGCGGCTGGATCTGGCGGTGTGGCGAAGGCACACCCGAAATGGCATGGCCGAAAAAACGAACGAACAAAAACAACGAGGCCCGGAACCTTGCGGTGTCCGGGCCTCTGGAGAAGAGCGCTTGGGAGCGGCGCTAGCGCCAAGCTCCACCCGGTGGCAACTGCACTTTGTTGGCGAACGCGGCAACGCGCACGACCGATCGGCCCGAAGCGGGTCGAATGCTGGCGAGGATCGGTGCGTGGGTCATGATGGCGTTCGGGTCGAAGTGCGTGGCGGGAGCGGGTGGGTCTGAAGTCCTGGAATCCGGTGCGGCCTGAACCGCGAATGAGCCGGACTGTAAATAGTGTTTACGGCAGCGTCAACAACCGGGACAATCTTTTCTCGTCTTGTTGTAGTTTTCAAACAGTGCCCAATCTCACCGTCGCGCGCCGTCGCAATGTTCTTGCGCTGCACCGCCGTTTTCTCGAAGGGGCCATTGCGGCCGGCTTGCCCGCGAAGGGCCTGGACCAGGCCTTCGCCAGGAAGATCGAGATCTCCCCGAGCATGTGGAGCCAGATCAAGAGCGCGCGCCCGATCGGCGACAAGCTCGCGCGCCAGATCGAGCGCCACTGCGATGTCGAGCCGGGCTGGCTCGACCGCGAGGAGCTCGCCGAAGAACAGGTGCCCGATGCCGCGGAGGAGCGCTTCGTCGCGGCCGCGCGCGAGGCCTGGCGCCAGGCCAATGCCAAGGGCAAGAAGGAGCTGAACGGCTGGCTGCGGCAGCGCCTGCGCGGCGCCGGCGAGGCCGGGGCCTGAGGTTCAGCCGGCCGGCGCGTGTTCGCGCACGATCGCGGCGCGCAGGTCGGCGGGGATCTCCACCGCGCGGTGGCTCTCGAGCGAGGTGGTCACGAGCACCTGCCTGAGCTGCATGCGCAGTTCGCCGCTCGCCGGATCGAAGCAGCGCAGCGCGAGCGCGATCGAGCGCGAGCCGAGCCGCTCCACCGCGAGGCCGAGCGTCACGTGGTCGCCCATGCGGCTCACGGCGCGGAAGTCGGCCTCGAGCCGCACCGTCGGCAGGCCGATGCGCCGCGCCGCGATGAGCGCGTGGTAGTCGATGCCGAGGCCTTCGCCGACCCAGTCCTCGACCAGGCCGTTGAGCATCACGAAGTACTGCGGATAGAAGACGATGCCCGCCGGGTCGCAGTCCGAGAAGCGGATCATGCGTGGGCGCTGGAACTCGCGTTCGACGGTCATGCGTCCTCCTCGCCCGCGGCCTCGCCGCGCATCACGTGCACGCGCAGCTGGCCGAGCTGCGCATGCATCTGCCGCACCGTCTTCATGTCGAGGCCCGCGAACATCTCGAGGATCCACTGCTCGTGCTCGCGCGCCATGATCTCGAAGCCCGCGCGGCCCTTGGGCGTGAGGCTCACGATCCACGAGCGCCGGTCGTCGGGGCTGTGGGTGCGCACCACCACGCCCTCGCGCTCGAGCTCGTCGGTCAGCCCCGTGACGTTGCCGCCGGTCACCATCAGGTAGCGCGAGAGCACGCGCATCTTGAGGCCCTCCTCGTAGCGGTGCAGCTGCGCCATGTAGTCGAAGCGCGCGAGCGAGATGCCGAAGCGCTCGCGCAGCCGGCGCCGGATCTCGGCCTCGATCTGCGTGGTGCTGGCGAGCATGCGCAGCCACAGCCGGAGCTTGGCGTGGTCGTCGCGGCCCGCGCGCGCCTCGTGGCCGAGCTCCTCGGCGTCGCTGAGCGCCGCGTGCGAGGCGTCGTTGCGCATCACATCACCTCCCCGCCCGAGACCGAGATCGACTGCCCCGTGACCGACCCCGCGCCCTCGCCGCAGAGCCAGCGCACCGCGTCGGCGACCTCGGACGGCTGCACGATGCGCTTCTGCGGATTCACGCTCGAGAACTCGGCCAGCGCATCGGCCTCGCTGCGCCCGGTCTTGCCGACCACGTTGGCCACGCTCGCGCGCAGGATGTCGGTGTCGGTGTAGCCCGGGCAGACCGCGTTCACGGTCACGCCCTTGCGCGCCACCTCGAGCGCGAGCGAGCGCGTGAGGCCCACCACGCCGTGCTTGGCCGCGGTGTAGGCGGCCACGTAGGCATAGCCCTTCTGGCCCGCGGTGCTCGCGATGTTGACGATGCGGCCCCATCCCGCTTCGAGCATGCCGGGCAGCGCGGCCTGGGTGCAGAGGAAGGTGCCGGTCAGGTTCACGTCGAGCATGCGGCGCCAGAGCTCGGCCGAGGTCCTGAGGAACGGCGCGCTCTCGGCCGCGCCCGCGTTGTTGACGAGAATGGCGACCGGCCCGCGCTCGGCGCCCGCCTGCGCGAAGGCCGCGCGCACCGCGGCCTCGTCGGCCACGTCGGCCACCGCCGCGCCGTGGCCGCGGCCCGGGAGCGTCGCGGCCAGGCGCCGCAGCGCCTCGATGTCGCGGCCGAGCAATGTGAGGGTGGCGCCTTCGGCGGCCAGGGTGCGGGCGATCTCCGCGCCGATGCCGCGCGCGGCCCCGGTGACGAGGGCATGGCGCCCGGCGAGTGGATTTGCGTTCATACCTGAAATGTTTAGTTCTGAACTATTTTAACCGGTCCGCGGATGCGCCCGGGCTCAGCGCATGAAGCGCCCGCCGTTGAGGTCCAGCGTCGCGCCGGTCATGAAGGCCGCGGCGGGCGACGCGAGGTAGACCACCGCGGCCGCCACTTCGCCCGGCTCGCCGAAGCGCCCGAGCGGGATCGACTGCCGCAGCGCCTGCTGCCGCGCCGGCGCGAGCGCGTCGAGCGCGGGGCTGCGCACGGCCGCGGGCGCGACCGCATTGACCGTGACCCCGTGCGGCGCGAGTTCCTGCGCGAAGCTGCGCGTCAACGCGAGCAGTCCCGCCTTGCTCGCCGCGTAGTGGGCGCCGGTCGCGGCGCTGGGCTGCTGGCCCGCCATCGAGGCGAGGTTGACGATGCGCCCCTCGCCGCGCCCGCGCATGTGGCGGCCCGCGATGCGGCAGCCGAAGAAGCTGCCGCGCAGGTTGACGGCGAGCACGTCGTCCCACGCCTCGGCCGTGATGTCCCAGACCGGGCCGAAGGCGGTGCGCGCTGCGTTGTTGACGAGCAGGTCGACGGCACCGAAGCGCGCGACAGCGGCATCGAAGCACCGCACGAAGGCCGCCTCGTCGCGCACGTCGAGCGCCATGGCGATCGCCTCCGCGCCGGCGCCGCGCAGGCGCGCCGCCGCGCGATCGGCGCCCTCGCCGTCGATGTCGGCCAGCGCCACGCGCGCACCCGCCTCGGCCAGGCCGCGCGCGATCGCCTCGCCCAGGCCCTGCGCGGCGCCGGTCACGAAGGCGGCACGGCCGGCGAGCACGGGCGATGCGTTCATGCCGTTCGCGGGACGGGACGCGACGCCGGGCCGCGGTCCCAGGTGCCGGGGCCGACGCCGCGCTCGCGCAGCTTGAACTTCTGCACCTTGCCGTTCTCGGTGCGCGGCAGGTCGGGCAGCACGTCGATGTAGCGCGGCAGCGCGAAGTACGGCAGCCGGCTCTCGCAGAAGCCGAGCAGCGCCTCGGGATCGATGCGCTCGCCCTCGCGCGCCACCAGCGCGGCCATCACCTCGTCCTCGGCGAGTTCGGAGCGCACGGGATAGACCGCGCAGGCCGCCACCGCCGGATGGCTCAGCAGCACCTGCTCGACCTCGAACGAGGAGATGTTCTCGCCGCGCCGGCGGATCGCGTCCTTGATGCGGTCGACGAAGCGGAAGGCGCCGTCGGCATCGCGCACCACGCGGTCGCCGGTGTGGAACCAGAGGTTGCGCCAGGCCTCGACGGTCTTCTCGGGCATGTGGAAGTAGCCGCTCGCGAAGGCGAAGGGCTCGTCGGCGCGCAGCAGCAGCTCGCCGGCCTCGCCCGCGGGCAGTTCGGCATCGGCCTCGTCGGCCACGCGCGCCTCGAAGCCCGGGCGCAGCCAGCCCATCACGCCGCCGCGCGGCGAGTCGGGCGCGGTGGCGATCGCGAAGTTGGTCTCGGTCGAGCCGTAGCCTTCGAGCAGCCGCACGCCCGTGCGCTCGAAGAAGGCCTGGCCCGCCGCCTGCGGCACGCCGGGTCCGAGGCCGGTGCGCACGCGGTGGCCGCGTTCGGCGTCGCCCTGGGGCTGCGCGAGCAGGATCGGCACCATGGCGCCGAGCAGGTAGACCACGGTGGCGCCGTTCGCGCGCATCGCGGGCCAGAAGCCCGAGGCCGAGAAGCGCGTCTCGAACACCGCCTCAGCGCCCGTGAGCGCGGCCTGGGCGAAGGTGTTGAGCGCGTTGATGTGGAACAGCGGCAGGGTGGTGCAGAGCACGTCGTCGGCGCCGACGCCCAGCACCTCGGCGCTGTTGACGCCCCACCAGAAGTACTGCGCATGCGGGCAGACCACGCCCTTGGCCGGGCCGGTGGTGCCCGAGGTGTAGAGGATGGCGAGCGGATCGCCGGGCCCGACGTCCGCCGCGGGCAGCGCGGCACCGGCCACGGGCCAGGCGCGCACGCGCAGGTCCGCACGCGGGCGCCAGTCCGCCGGCGCCTCGCCGACGATCCAGATCTCCTCGAGCCGGCTCTGGGCGAGCTCCGCGGTGTCGAGCCGCTCGAGGAAGCCGGCCTCGATCACCAGCAGCCGCGCCTCGCTGTGCGCGAGGAAGTAGCCGATCTGCGGCCCCATCGAGGCCGTGTTGACCGGCACCGTGACGGCGCCGAGCCAGCCCGCGCCGAGGAAGGTCTCGAGGAACTCGATGCGGTTGCCGCACATCAGCGCGACGCGGTCGCCGCGCACGAGGCCGGCCTCGGCGAGCGCGCCCGCGCGCCCGGCGGCGGCACGGGCCGCATCGGCATGCGACCAGCGCTGCGCCGCGGCCCGGAGCAGCGCGCGCCCCCCGAACACCCCCGCCAGCCCGTGCAGCAACCCGCGCGAGCGAAGGTAGTACACGTACGCGAACGCGCCGCATCGGCATGCGACCAGCGCTGCGCCGCGACGCGCAGCAGCGCGCGCCCGCCGAACAGCGCCGCCTGCCGTTGCAGCATCGCGGGCAGCGTGCGCTGCGCGGGCGGCACGCCGCGCGGCGCGGCGCTATTCGTCATCGTGCGTGCCCCCGCCGAGGTAGGTGGCCTGCACGCGCGGGTCGTCGGCGAGCTCGGCCGAGGCGCCCGACAGCGCGATCTCCCCGGTCTCGAGCACGTAGCCGTGGTCCGAGGTCTCGAGCGCGGCGCGCGCGTTCTGCTCCACCAGCAGGATCGACACGCCGTCGTCGCGCAGCCTGCACACGATCGAGAGGATGTCGCGCACGATCAGCGGCGCGAGCCCGAGGCTGGGCTCGTCGAGCATCAGCAGGCGCGGCGCCGACATCAGCGCGCGGCCGACCGCGAGCATCTGGCGCTCGCCGCCCGAGAGCGTGTCGGCGCGCTGCGCGCGGCGCTCCGCGAGCCGCGGGAAGCGGTCGTAGACCGACTGCAGCCGCCGCTTCATCGCATCGCCGCGCAGCCGCTTGGCGTAGGCGCCGAGCTGCAGGTTGTCGAGCACCGTGAGCTCGCCGAACAGCTCGCGCTTCTCGGGCACGAGGCACAGGCCGCGCTCCACGCGCGCTTCGACGTCGAGGCCCTGCAGGTCCTCGCCTTCGAAGCGCAGCGTTCCCTTGCAGGGGAGCAGGCCCATCGCCGCCGCGAGCAGCGTGGTCTTGCCGGCGCCGTTGGGGCCGATCACCGAAATGATCTGGCCCGGCTGCAGTGCCAGCGACACGCCGCGCACCGCCTCCACTTGGCCGTAGGACACATGCAGATCTCCGATCTCGAGCATCGCGGTCATGGCGTGGCCTCCAGGCTGCGCGTGGGTGCCGCTGCCGCGGGCGCCGCCGGCTCGGCCTCCACCACGCTGCCCAGGTAGGCCGCCTGCACGCGCGGATCGGCGCGCACCGCCGAGGGCACGCCTTCCACGAGCTTGGAGCCGAAGTTCATCACCACGAGCCGGTCCACGAGTTTCATCACGAAGTCCATGTCATGTTCGACGATGAGGATGGTCACGCCCTCCTCGCGCAGCTTGCGCAGCAGCTCGCCGAGCGCCATCTTTTCCTTGCGCCTGAGGCCCGCCGCGGGCTCGTCGAGCACCAGCAGCACCGGGTCGGCCGCGAGCGCGCGCGCGATCTCGAGGATGCGCTGCGTGCCCAGCGGCAGGCTGCCCGCGAGCTCGTGCGCGCGGTCGCCGAGGCCGATGCGGTCGAGCTGGCGCTGCGCCTCCTGCAGGATCTGCATCTCCTCGGCGCGGTCGAGCCGCAGCCCGGCCTGGAGGATGCCCGCGCGCGTGCGCGAGTGCGCGCCGAGCGCGACGTTGTCGAGCAGGCTCATGTGCGGGCGCAGCTTCACGTGCTGGAAGGTGCGCGCAAGGCCGAGCCGCGCCACCGCGCGCTGCGGCATGCCGCCGATGTCCTGCCCGAGGAAGCGCACCCGGCCCGAGGTCATCGGCAGCGTGCACGTCAGCAGGTTGAACATGGTCGACTTGCCCGCGCCGTTCGGGCCGATCAGGCCGACGATCTCGCCCGCATGGACCTCGAAGCTCACGTCGTTCACGGCCACCAGCCCGCCGAAGCGCTTGACCGCGCCCTGCACCGAGAGCACCTGCGTGCCGCGCGCCGGCAGCGCGCGGTGCGGCAGCGGCGCCACGTCGGGCGCCGTGTGGCGCGAGGCCGAGGGCGGCCCCGCGCGGCGCGCGGTCCAGCGCCGCAGCAGGCCCATGAGGCCGCTGCGCGCGAAGTGCAGCAGCAGGATGAAGAGCGCCGCGAAGGCCACGGCCTCGAGCTGGCCGGCGCGCTGGGTCAGCATCGGCAGCACGTCCTGCAGCCCGTTCTTCAGCACCAGCACCAGCCCCGCGCCGACGAGCGCGCCCGAGAGCTGGCCGAGGCCGCCGGCCACCGCCATCAGCAGGTACTCGATGCTCGCGCGCACGTCGAAGGGCGACGGGCTCACGAAGCGGTTCATGTGCGCATAGAGCCAGCCCGCGAGGCCGGCGAACAGCGCGGCCGTGACGAACAGCGACAGCCGCACGCGGTAGGCGTCGGCGCCCACGCTCGCGAGCAGCGTGGCGCCGCCGCGCAGGCCGCGGATCGCGCGGCCGGGCCGCGACGCGAGCAGGTTGTGGCTGAACAGGAAGGCCAGGCCCACCACGCTCCAGATCAGGTAGTACATCGCGCGCGGATCGGCGAGCGACCAGCCCGCGATGCGCAGCGCCGGAATGTTCGACAGGCCCGTGTGGCGCCCGAGCGCGTCGACGTTGCCGAACAGCATCGCGATCGACAGCCCCCAGGCGATGGTGCTGAGCGGCAGGAAGTGCCCGCCGAGCCGCAGCGTGAGCATGCCGATCGCGAGCGCCGAGAGGCCCGTGAGCAGCAGCGCGAACAGCAGCCCGATCCAGGGCGACATGCCCTGCGTGGTCGTGAGCCAGGCCGTGGCATAGGCCGCGATGCCGACGAACGCCGCCTGCCCGAAGGAGGTCGCGCCGCCCACGCCGGTCAGCAGCACCAGGCCCAGCGCCACCAGGGCGCCGATGCCGACGTCGTTGAGCAGCGAGACCGTGAAGCTGCCCGCCACGGCCGGCAGCAGCGCCAGCACGGCCACCACCGCGGCCGTCCAGGCCGCGTGCTTGCGACGCAGTGTCTGGTTCATTGGTCCACCTCGTCTTCTTCCTCTTCCGAATGCGCCGCCAGGAAGGATCGCAGCATGAGCACCGGGATCAGCAGGCTGAACACGATCACGTCCTTGAGCGCGCCGCTCCAGAACGACGCGAAGCTCTCGACCACGCCCACCGCGAGCGCGCCGAGCGCGGTCATCGGGTAGCTCACGAGCCCGCCGATGATCGCGGCCACGAAGGCCTTGAGGCCGATGATGAAGCCCGAGTCGTAGTACATGGTGGTGACGGGCGCGATCAGCACGCCGATCAAGCCCGCGAGCAGCGAGGCGCAGCCGTAGGCCAGCAGCGCGGTGCGCACCGGGCGGATGCCGACCAGCCGCGCGCCCACGCGGTTGACCGCGGTGGCGCGCAGCGCCTTGCCAGCCACCGTGCGCTCGAACACCAGGAAGAACAGCCCGCTGAGCACGATCGCCGCGCCCACCATCAGCACCACCTGGCCGCTGACCGTGAAGCCGTCGCCGAGCGTGAACATCGCGCTCGTCAGCGGCGTGGTGCGCGAGCCTTCGGGCCCGAAGAACAGCAGCCCCAGGCCCGAGAGCAGGAAGTGCAGCGCGAGCGAGACGATCAAGAGCACCAGCACCGAGGCGTCGGCGATCGGCTGGAACACGACGCGCGCGAGCAGCGGCGCGATCGGCACCACGAGCAGCACCGCGACCGCGATGTGCACCGCCACCGGCACGCCCGGCCGCGCCGCGAGCCACGCGAGCACGCAGGGCACCGCGGGCAGCACGCCCCAGGTCAGCAGCGCGCGCGGGATGCGCGCCAGCTCGCCGCGGCGCCAGAGGCTGCCGATCTCGGTCGCGAGCGCGAGCGCCGCCAGCACGGCCACCATGCCGATGGTCGGCGGCACGCGGTTGGTCTCGAAGGCCGCGAGCGACAGCGCCGCGAAGGCCGCGAGGTCGCCGAAGGGCACGAACACCACGCGCGTGACCGAGAAGATCAGCACCAGCCCGAGGCCGGCCAGCAGATAGATCGCACCGTTGGCGAGGCCGTCGGTGACGAGGATCAGCGCCACGTCCCAGGTCATGAAGAAGCTCCCTGCAGCATCGTTGTCGTTGTCGGGGACATGGGTCGGTTCAAGGTGCGAGCTTCCATTGGCCGTTGTCGAGCTTGACGATCACGCGCGCGCGTTCGTCCACGCCGTAGAGGTTGCCGGGCTTGAAGGTGTAGACGCCGTGCGTGCCCACCACCTCCCTGGTGCTGAAGATGGCGTCGCGCAGCGCCACGCGGAACTCGGGCGTGCCCGGCTCGGCCTTCTTCATCGCGCGCGCGGCCGCGTCGGCGAACACCAGCCAGCCGTCGAAGGAATAGGCCGAGAACGCATCGCTGGTCGGCGCGTTGTTGACCTTCTGGAACACGGCGCGGAAGTCGGTCGCGATCTTCTTGGTGGGATAGTTCTCGGGCAGCTGCTCGGCCACGATCACCGGGCCGGTGGGCATCAGCGCGTTCTGGCCCGCGGCGCCGACCACGCGCACGAAGTCGGGGTTGATGAGCCCGTGCTGGCCGTACACGCCGCCCTTGTAGCCGCGCTCCTGCAGCGCGAGGAAGGGCAAGGCGCCCGGCGTGCCGGCACCGCCGGTCATCACCGCGTCGGGCCGGAGCGCGACGATCTTCAGCACCTGGCCGGTGACCGAGGCGTCGGCGCGCGCATAGCGCTCGTTGCTCACCACCTTGATGCCGGCCGCGGGCGCCGCCTTCATCATCGCGTTGTAGACCAGGTCGCCCCAGGCGTCCGAGAAGCCGATGTAGCCCACGGTCTTGACGTTGTTGCGCTTCATGCGCTCGACCACCGCGTCGATCATCAGCTGGGTCGGCTGCGCGACCGTCATGACCCAGGGGTTCTCGGCCGCGTCGAGCAGGATCGGCGTGAGGCCGATCATCGGCACCTTCGCCTCCTTGCCGACCTGCGCCATCGCGATCGCGGCCGGCACGCCCGAGGTGCCCATGAGCACGTCCACCTTGTCCTCCTCGATCAGCTTGCGCGCGTTGCGGCCGGCCGTGGTGGGGTCGGAGCCGTCGTCGAGCACGATGAGCTGGATCTTGCGGCCCTCGACCTCGCCCTTGTAGGCGAGCGCGGCCTGCATGCCCTTCGCGTAGGGCACGCCGAGCGAGGAGTTGGGGCCCGAGAGCGAGACGCTCAGCCCCACTTTGAGGTCGGCCGCGAAGGCGCTCGCGATGCCGCAAGCGGTCAGCGCCGCGGCGAGGGCGCCGCGCGTCAGGGTCTGCATCAGGCTCTTCATGTCGTAGCTCCGTTGACGAGAAAAGGGTGGAAGGAAGGGAAACTCAGATGAACAACTGGATCGCCGGCAGCGCGCGCCCGGCGTCGAGCAGGTCGATGCGCTTCTCGCGGATCGCGAAGCCCGAGGCGGTGCGCACGAGCCGGTGGCGCGCGGTGCCGCCGAGCAGCAGCTGCGCATCGCCGCGCGACTCCATGTAGAGGAAGGGGGTGCGCAGCAGCAGCTCGCCGCCCTCCCCGTCGTCCGCCTCGATGCGCGAGGGCTGCAGCACGTGCTGGCTGCGGCTCATCGGATGCTGCGAGTGCGCGCGCGGGTTCTTGAGCCGGTCGACGCGCAGCCGCAGCAGCAGCCGGTCCTCGTAGGCCAGCGAGTTGTGCGAGAACGGATCGGCCTGGGCCGCGCCGAGCAGCGGCACCCAGTAATGGCCGTCGTCGGCGAACAGCGCGAGCCACTCGTCGAAGCGGCGCGCGTCGAGCAGCTCGGCCTCGTGGGCGGCGAAGTCGCGCGGGTCGGTCATCGCGCCGCCTCCATCGCCCTCGCCCAGGCGCGGAACTGGTTGCGCATCAGCAGCTCGTTGGTGCCGTTGGTCGTGACGGTCGTCTGCGCGTGCTCGGCCGCGTCGTAGCCCCGGTGCAGGCTGACCCAGTCGTTGCCCTCGGCGCGCAGGCCCTGCTGGATGCTCTCGAACAGGTGCACGTCGTCGTGCGCCACCACCGACATCGGCGAGAACACGAGCCGGTTGTAGCTCATCGCGCGTTCGAGCAGCAGCGCGGGCGCGCCGGCGGCGCGGAAGCTCCAGGCCTCGATCAGCGTGCGGTCGGCCGCGAGCGGCCGGATCACGCGGATCGCCGGCGGCGAGCCCTTGACCGAGAGGCTCGGGTAGAGCAACGAGGTCTGCGGCGCGCGCTGCCGGATCTCCGCCCCGGGCGCCTCGCCGTGCGCGGCGCGCATCGCGGCCTCGTAGTCGGGCAGCTGCGCGTAGTTCGAATGGATGCTGAAGTTCACCCCGAGCACGCTGTGGCCGTTGGCGAACACCCGCCCGCCCATGTCGTCGAAGAACTCGTAGCCCGAACCGAAGGGCAGGATCTGCTCCATCGCCATCGGCTTGGGATCGCCGGGCGCGTGGCCTTCCCAGAGCGCCTCGGCCGCCTTGGTGGCCGACTCGTGGGTCGACATCGGATGCACCGTGTCGTTGATGTTCTCGAGGTAGATCTTCCAGTTGCAGTGCACGATGTTGCGCAGCACGCCGCCGGCGACCGTGAGCCGGCCCTCGGGCGAGCGGTCGACCATGTTGTCGATCGCGCCGAGCACCTCGCCGAAGTAGTCCTCGAAGTCCGGCCCGGTGTCGGCGAGCCGCACGAACACGAAGTCGCGGTACACCTTCACGTGCCGCACCGCGGCCATGCCGCGGCCGGATTCGCATTCCTTGAGCCGCGTCCCCTCGTAGCCCTTCTTGAGCGGCACGCCCAGCGGCGCGCCGTCGAGCCTGTAGGTCCAGGCGTGGTAGGGGCAGCGGAAGAAGCGGCCGGTGTTGCCGCATTCGTCGGTGACCAGCTGCGTGCCCTTGTGGGCGCAGCGGTTGTAGAGCACGCGCACCTCGCCGTCGGGTTGGCGCACCATCACCAGCGGCCGGCCCGCGATCTCCTGCGCCACGAAGTCGCCGGGCTCGGGCACCTGGCTGGCGTGGCCGAAGTAGATCCAGGTGTTCGCGAACAGGTGCGCCTGCTCGAGCGCGAAGATCTCCTCGCTCAGGTACAGGTCGCGGTGCACGCGGTCGCTCTGCACGAGCGCGGCGAGGCGCTCGGGATGGTCGCGGTAGCTGGTGCTGCGGGTCATCGGCGCGGGTCCGGCAGGTTCGTCAGGGCACCAGCTTCCACTGGCCCTTCTGCATCTGCACCACGACCACGCCGCGCTGGTCGGAGCCGTAGCGGTCGTCGGGCTTGAAGGTGTAGACGCCGTGCGTGCCCACGAGCTCCTTGGTCGAGACGATCGCGTCGCGCAGCGCCGTGCGGTACTGCGGCGTGCCCGGCTCGCCCTTCGCGCGCTTGGCGGCGTCGGCGAGCAGCAGGTAGGCGTCGTAGGTGTAGGACGAGAAGGCGTCGGTCGGCACCGAACCGTGCACCTTCTGATAGGCCGCGCGGAAGCCCATCGACACCTTCTTGATCGGGTTGCTGTCGGGCAGCTGGTCGGCCACGAGCACCGGGCCGCTGGGCACCTGCAGGCCCTCGATCGACGCACCGCCCACGCGCACGAAGTCGGCGTTGATCAGGCCGTGGGTGCCGTAGATCCGGCCCTTGTAGCCGCGCTCGGCGAGCGCGATGTAGGGCAGCGCGCCCGGCGTGCCGGAGTTGCCCGCGAACACCGCGTCGGGGCGCTGCGCCACGATCTTGAGCACCTGGCCCGCGACCGAGGAGTCGCTGCGCGCATAGCGCTCGTTCGCGACCACCTTGATGCCGGCCTTCTCGGCGCTCTTGACGAGCGAGTCGTAGGCCAGGTCGCCGAGCGCGTCGGAGAAGCCGATGAAGGCCACCGTCTTGACGCCCGACTGCTTCATGCGGTCGACCACGCCCGCGACCATCAGCGGGAAGGGCTGCGAGACGGTCACGGTCCAGGCGCCTTCCGGGCCCGGGATCGTGACCGGCGTGGGCGAGATCAGCGGCGTGTTGAGTTCGCGCGCCACCGCGGCGATCGCCATTGCGCCGGGCACGCCCGAGGTGCCGATCAGCACGTCGACCTTGTCCTCGACCACGAGCTTGCGCGCGTTGCGCCCGGCCGTGGTCGGGTCGGAGGCGTCGTCGAGCACGATCAGCTCGACCTTGCGGCCCGCGATCTGCGGATGCTCGGCGAGCGCCGCGCGGATGCCCTTCTCGTAGGGTACGCCGAGCGCGGCCACGGGGCCCGAGAGCGAGCTGATGAAGCCGATCTTGAGATCGGCCGCGACGGCCTGCGAGGCGGCGAGCGAGGCGCCGAACGCGAACGCGGTCGCGGCGAGCAGGCGGGAGAGGGTGTGGTTCTTCTTGGTCATGTCAGGGCACCAGCTTCCATTGACCCTTCTCGAGCTTGACCACGACGCGCGAGCGCTCGTCGGCGCCGTAGCGGTCGGTGGGCTTGAAGTTGTAGACCGCGTGTGTGCCGACCAGCTCCTTGGTCGAGACGATCGCGTCGCGCAGCGCGACGCGGAACTGCGGCGTGCCGGGCTCGGCCTTCGTCGCGATCGCGCGCTGCGCGGCGTCGAGGAAGATCAGCCAGGCGTCGAAGCTGTAGGCCGAGAAGGCGTCGGTCGGCGGCGCGCCGTTGGCCTTCTGGTAGGCCGCGCGGAAGTCGAGCGAGACCTTGCGGATCGGGTTCGACTCGGGCAGCTGCTCGGCCACGATCACGGGCCCCGTGGGCGCGAGCAGGCCGTCGACCGCATTGCCGCCCACGCGCACGAAATCGGGGTTGATCAGCGCATGCATGCCGTAGATCTGGCCCTTGTAGCCGCGCTCGGCGAGCGCCAGGTAGGGCAGCGCGCCGGGCGTGCCCGAGGTGCCGGTGATCACCGCGTCGGGGCGCAGCGCCGCGATCTTCAGCACCTGGCCCGTGACCGAGGCGTCGGCGCGCGCATAGCGCTCGTTGCTCACCACCTTGAGGTTCGCGGCCGGCGCGCTCTTGTTCAGCGCGTCGTAGACCAGGTCGCCCCAGGCGTCGGAGAAGCCGATGTAGCCGACCGACTTCACGCCCGACTTCTTCATGTGCTCGACCACCGCGCTGAGCATCAGCGGCGCGGGCTGCGGCACGGTCACCATCCAGGCGCCCTCCTCGCCCGGCAGGTTGGCGTTGGCGATCGAGATCAGCGGCGTCTTGGTCTCGCGCGCGACGCCCGCGATCGCGAGCGCGCCGGGCGAGCCCGCGGTGCCGATGATCACGTCGACCTTGTCCTCGTCGATCATCTTGCGCGCGTTGC
>CBHTTS010000027.1:0-29986 GCA_966095775.1 uncultured Variovorax sp.
GCTCGATCGCGATCTTCGGCGCCTCGGACGACGTCACCAAGATCGGCGGCCGGCCGCTGCAGTTCCTGCAGAAGTACGGCTACCGCGGCGCGATCCATCCGATCAACCGCAAGGGCGGCACGGTGCAGTCGCTGGCCGCGCACGCGAGCCTGGCCGAGCTGCCGCAGCCGCCCGATCTCGCGGTGATGGCGGTGCCGCCCGAGGCCGTGCTCGAGGCGGTGCGCGACTGCGCGTCGCGCGGCGTGCGCGCGGCCGTGATCCTGTCCTCGGGCTTCTCCGAGATGGGCGAGGCCGGCGCGCGGCTGCAGGCCGAGATCGGCGAGGTCGCGCGCGGCTCGGGCATGCGCGTGGTCGGGCCGAACTGCCTCGGCGCGATCGGCGTGCCCGAGCGCAGCATCGCCACCTTCTCGGTCGCGCTCGAGGCGGCGTTCCCGAACGAGGGTCCGGTGGGCATCGTCTCGCAGAGCGGCAACCTCGGCAGCTACACCATGCGGCTCGCGGTCGAACGCGGCATCGGCATCAGCCGGCTGCTGACCACGGGCAACGAGTGCGACGTGGACATCGCCGACGGCATCGCCGCGCTCGCCGAGCACCCGGACACGCGCGTGATCCTCTGCTGCATGGAGACCTGCCGCCACGCCAGCAAGCTGGTGCGCGCGCTCGCGATGGCGCGCGAGGCCGGCAAGCCGGTGATCGTGCTCAAGGTCGGCGTCTCGTCGGCCGGCAGCGAGGCCGCGGCCTCGCACACCGGCGCGCTCGCGGGTTCGGACGCGGTGTTCGACGCCGTGCTCGCCAATGCCGGCGCGCTGCGCGTGCCGAGCATCGAGCAGCTGATCGAGGTCGGCCATGCGCTCGCCGTGGCCGGCCCCGCGGGGCTGCCGCGCGGGCCGCGCGTGGCGCTGGTCACGGCCTCGGGCGGCTTCGGCGTGCTGATGGCCGATGCCGCGAGCGCGCAGGGCCTCGAACTGCCCAAGCTCTCGGCGGCGACGCAGGCGCGCATCCTCGCCGCCCTGCCCTATGCGTCGCCGGGCAATCCGGTCGACATGACGGCCCAGGTCTCGAGCCGGCCCGAACTGCTGGTGCAGGTGCTCTCGGCCGTGGCCGAGGACCCGGGCTGCGACGCGATCCTGCTGCAGTCGGCCTACGCCTTCCAGATGCCGCGCTTGCGCGACGTCTACCTCGCCGCGCTCGCGCAGGTGCGCCGCGACCATCCGTCCAAGCCGATCCTGCTGTGCTGCAAGGCGCCGCGCGACACGGCCGCGCAGCTGCACCGCCTCGGCCTCGCGACCGTCGAGACCATCGACGCCGCCTGCGCCACGCTGGCGGCGCTGGTGCGGCTCGGCTGCGCGGCCGGCTTGCCGGCCGAAGCGGTCGCGGCGCTGCCGCCGGCCGCGCCGCTGCCGGCCGATGCCTTCGCCGGCGAGGCCAGCGCCAAGGCGGGGCTCGCGAAGGCCGGGCTGCCGGTGCTCAGGGAAGCCACCGCGACGAGCCGCGACGGCGCGCTCGCGGCGGCGCGCGACATCGGCTTTCCGGTGGTGCTCAAGATCGTCTCGCCCGACATCGCGCACAAGACCGAGGTCGGCGGCGTGGCGGTCGGCATCGCCTCGGAGGCGCAGCTCGCCGCGGAATACGACGCGATGCGCGCGCGCGTCGCGCAGCAGGCGCCCGCGGCGCGCATCGCGGGCGTGCTCGTCGCGCAGATGGCGCAGAGCGGCACCGAGCTGATCCTCGGCACCACGCGCGACCCGGTCTTCGGCCCCGTCGTGATGGTGGGCCTGGGCGGCATCTTCGCCGAGGTGCTGCGCGACGTGGCGCTGCAGCCCGCGCCCGTGAGCGAGCAGCAGGCGATGCGCATGCTGCGCTCGCTCAAGGCCTTCGCGCTGCTCGACGGCGCGCGCGGCCGGCCGCGCGCCGACGTGGCGGCGGCCGCGCGCGCGGTGGCCGCGCTCTCGCGCTTCGCCGCGCAGCACGCGGACAGCGTGGCCGAGATCGACATCAACCCGCTGGTCGTGCTCGACCAGGGACAAGGCGCCTTCGCGCTCGACGCGCTGCTGGTGCCTGCAACCAAGGACAACACCCCATGAATGCAACTTCGCTCGAAGGCCGCGTGGCCTTCATCAGCGGCGCGGGCCACGGCATCGGCCGCGCCACCGCGCTTGCCATGGCGCGCCTGGGCGCCACGGTCGGGGTCAACGACCTGAAGCCTGAGTTCGTCGAGGACGCCGCGGCCGAGATCCGCGGGCTCGGCGGCAAGGCCGTTCCACTGGCGCGCGACGTGGCGAGCCGCGAAGGCATGCGCGAGGCGGTGCAGCAGCTCGCGCGCGAGGCCGGCCGGCTCGACATCCTGGTCAACAACGCGGCCTGGGTGCGCTACCAGCCGCTCGCCGAGATCACGCCCGAGGTGATGGACCGCATGGTCGAGATCGGCTTCAAGTCGGTGATCTGGGGCATCCAGGCCGCGGCCGAAGCGATGGACCCGGAACGCGGCGGCGCGATCGTCAACGTGGCCTCGATCGCCGCCTTCAAGTCGCCGGCGCGCTCGGTGGTCTACAGCGGCCTCAAGGCCGGCGTGCTCGGCATCACGCGCGCCGCGGCGGCCGACCTGGGCGCGCGGCGCATCCGCGTCAACGCGGTGGCGCCCGGCGCGGTGCCCACCGAGGGCACGGCCAAGCACCGCAATGCCGAGCTCGACGCGAAGCGCATCGCGCGCACGCCGCTCGGCCGGCTCGGCACGGTGGACGACATCGCCGATGCGATCTGCTTCCTCGCCGGCGACGGCGCGCGCTTCGTCAATGCCGAGGTGATCCGGCTCGACGGCGGTGCGTCGGAGACCTCGCTGTGAGCGCCCCCACGCATGCGCCCGAGCGGCTGCAGAACGTCTATGTGGTGGCGGCGCAACCGGCCGCGCTGCATGCCTTCTACACGTCGGCGCTCGGCCTCGAACTCAAGTTCAGCGACCAGGCGCGCTGGTTCCAGTACGGCGTGGGCCACACCAACGTGGCGCTGGCCTGCCATGAGGAAGCCGCGCCCGCGACGGCCGGCCTCGTGATGGTGTTCGAGGTGGCCGGCTTCGAGGGCGCACGCGAACGCATCGAGGCCGCGGGCGGCCAGGTGCTCGGCACGCGCGACATGGGCTCGCACGGCGCGGTGATGTCGCTGCGCGATCCCGAGGGCAACGTGGTGCAGCTGTTCCGGCGCGCGGGGAAGGCATGACCGTTGTGGCCGACGCCCTGCAGCCGCTGCTCGACCGCGAGGCGATCCGCGAGTGCCTGTTCCGCTACTGCCGCGGCATCGACCGCGCCGACGAGGCCGCGCTGCGCTCGGCCTACTGGGAGGACGCGACCGACTGCCACGGCGCCTGGAACGGCAGCGCGGGCGGCTTCATCGACCAGGCGCTGGCGCGGCTGCGCCAGGGTGGGCGGCGTGTGCACCAGGTGACGAACGTCGCGATCGAGCTGCACGGCGACACGGCCGCGGTCGAGAGCGCCTTCTTCGCGCTGCAGGCACCGGCCGCGGCGCCGGCGCGCGAGACCTTCCTCTGCGGCCGCTACCTCGACCGCTTCGAGCGCCGCGGCGGCGACTGGCGCATCGCGGCGCGCACCGTGGTCTACGACTGGATCGAGGAGCGCGAGCGGCCCGAGCTCGCGCAGGACGACGCGGCGCTGTTCGGCCTGCGCCGGCCTGTGGGCCGCGCGGCGCCGCACGATGCGCTCTACGGCCTGCTCGAGGCCGTGCGCGCGGGGAGCGCCGCATGAACGCCGCGCCCGCGGTGCTGCTGACCGGCGCGGCCTCGGGCATCGGGCGCGCGGCGGCCCTGCGCTTCGCGCGCGACGGCTGGCGCTGCGTGCTCGTCGATGCCGACGGCGCCGGGCTCGACCGCCTGCGCGGGGACTGGCCCGCGCACGGCGCCGAACCGCAGATGCGCGTCTGCGACCTCACCGACGCCGCGCAAATCGCGCGCACCGCGCAGTCGCTGCCGCCGCTCGATGCGCTGATCAACAACGCCGGGCTGTCGGCCGGCGGCAGCGATGCGCTCGCGGGCGGCGAGGACGACGTGAACGGCACGGCCGCGCGGCTGCTCGCGCTCAACCTCGAGGCGCCCGCGCGGCTGGTGCAGGCCTGCGCGCCCCGCCTCGCGCCGGGCGCGCGCATCGTGAACCTCGCCTCGGGCGCGGGCCTGCGCGCGATCCCGTGGCGCGGCCTCTACAGCCCGAGCAAGGCCGGCCTGATCGCGCAGACGCGGGCGCTGGCGCGCGCGCGGCCCGACTGGCGCGTGAGCGCGCTGTCGCCGGGTTTCGTGCGCACCGAGCTCGTGCAGCGGCTGATCGACGGCGGCCGGCTCGACCCGGCGCAGGCGGTCGCGAAGATTCCGCTCGGGCGCATGGCCGAGCCCGAGGAGATGGCCGAGGCGCTGTGCTTCCTCGCGAGCCCCGGCGCCGGCGTGCTCGCGGGCCAGCTGCTGGTGCTCGACGGCGGCTCCTCGGTCCACGGCGGCAGCACGGCGCTGCCGCCGGCCGAACGGCCGATGCGGCCGCTCGCGCTGCCGACGCGGCTGCACGCGCTCGACCTCGACGTGGCTTGGCGCGACGCGCTGGCGGCGCGGTGCGGCGCGCTTGCGCAACCCACCGGCGAGCGCTACACCGCGGTGGTGGACGGCGCCGCGCTCGCGGCGGCGCCGGGCCGGATGCTCGAGACGGTGCTGCATTCGGCGCGCCGCTTCCGCGCGCGGCACGAGGCCGAGGCCAGCCTCACGCTGCTGCTCGGCGCCGCCGCACCCGACGCCGACTGGACGCTGGCCGGCGATGCGGCCGCGGCGCGCATGCTGGTCGCCACGCTCGCGGCCGAATGGGGGGCGCACGGCCTGCGCATCAATGCGCTGCAGCCCGCCGCGGGCACTTCGCCCGCCGCCTGCCTGCCGCTCCTCGACTACGTCGCGGGCGCGCGGGCCCAGTTCCTCACCGGGCAGGTGCTGCGGCCCGGTGCCGGCAGCGCGTGCGATTCGAACCACGACAAGGAGACAGAGCCATGAACCCCACCACCACCACCGCCACCACCGATCCTCGCCGCCGGCGACTGCTGCTGGCCGGCGGCGCCGCCTCGACCCTGCTCGCGCTGCCGGCCCTGGGCCGGGCCCAGGGCGCCGCCGCGGGCGCATCCTGGCCGAACCGGCCGATCCGCCTCGTCGTGCCGGGTCCGCCGGGCGCGGGCTCCGACATCTTCGCGCGGCTCGTCGGCGTGTCGCTGCAGAACGCGCTCGGCCAGCCCGTGGTGGTCGACAACAAGGCCGGCGCCAACGGCCTGATCGGCAACGACGCCGTCGCCAAGGCCGCGGGCGACGGCTACACGATCCTGCTGGCGCCCTCGTCGGCGATCTCGATCAACCCGATCGTGCAGCCCCGGATGCCCTACGACACGCAGAAGGACCTCGTGCCCGTGGCGCAGGTCGGCGCCGCGGGCATCCTGCTGATCGCGCATCCGTCGACCGGCTTCAAGTCGCTCGCGGACATGGTGCGCCATGCGAAGGCCAACCCCGACAAGCTCGCCTACGGGTCGTGGGGCAGCGGCTCGACCGGCCACCTCGCGATGGAAGGCATCAAGGCGCACTACGGCCTCGCGATGCCGCACGTGCCGTACAAGGGCGCCGCGCAGGTCGTGACCGACGTGCTCGCGAACAACATCGGCGTCGCCTTCGCCGACATCGCCTCGCCCGTGCCGCACATCCGTGGCGGCAAGCTCGTCGCGCTCGGCTGCACCGGCTCCTCGCGCGGCCCCGCGCTGCCCGAGGTGCCGACCCTGACCGAGCAGGGCTACCGCTTCGACGTCGACGGCTGGTACGGCGTCTTCGTGCCCGCCGGCACGCCGCGCGAGATCGTGCAGCGGCTCAACCAGGAGATCAACCGCATCCTCGCCTCGGACGACGTGATCCAGAAGTTCGCGGCGCAGAACATGGCCCGTCCGCCGATCAAGAACGCCGACCAGTTCGCGGCCACGGTGCGGCAGGACATCGAGACCTGGCAGAACCTCGCGAAGGTGGCGAAGCTCAAGATCGATTGAGGCAAGCGCCTCAGAGCCGGGCAGCGGCGGCGCCCGCCGCACCCGGCAGCCGCAGCGTCTCCACGTGCTCGCCCACGGGACAGGGGCCGTCGGTATAGCTCGCCCCTTCGGGCCCGGCGCACTTGTGGACTTCGATCATCACCGCCGCCGTGTCGGTGCGCGCCGGCGTGTCGTGCGAAGCGGGTGTGGCCAGCGATGCGGGATAGGCGTAGCGCGGGGCGCGGACCGGCGCGGGCGGCGAGAGCGCCGCGGCCGCCACGAAGGGACGCGCCGGCTCGGGATGGTGGACCTCCGCGATCGACGGCGGCAGGCGCGGCACGCGCGCCGCGCTGTCGCGCACGATGTCCTTCAGCGTCGCATAGAACACGTACATGGCCACCAGTACCGCGACCCCGCCGATCGCCAGCCAGCGCCGCAGGGAAGCACCCTCGGATGTTTCGATCGTTCGCTGCAGCGGCATGGCCCGGCTCCTTGTTCTATGGGATGACGAACTTTGTATGCGGCCGCAACGGGCGGCGTTGTAGGCGCGCGCGATGCACGCCGGAGGATGGCGCCTCGTCAGCGTTGCGCCGCCAGGCACGTCGCCGTGTCGGAATGCGCCTGCAGCAGCGCGTGAACCGCGCGCTTCAGCCGCCGCGCTTCGCGTCGGGATCGGGGTCGGTCTTGAACAGCCCGCGGACATTGAGGGCGGCCAGGCACACCTGCAGCGCGATCAACGCGATGGCCGAAGTGTGGACGCCCCAAATGGTCCACAACACGTTGCTTGCAAGAAAGACCCAGAAGCCGAGATTGCGGCGGCGCCTGTGGCGCGAGGCCACGAGCCACGCCGCCGCGATCGAGGCGACGAAGGCGGGCCACTGAACGAGGTCGAGCGCCCCGTTCATCGGCGGATTCCTTCGCGGGACGGAAAGAGGAGGGTCGGCGGAAACAGGGACGAAGGCGATCTCATGCGGCGGGCGGCACCATGCTGTACGGCAGAAGGTTGGCGCCCGCCGCCCGCCCGGCGCGTCGGGCGAGGGAGAGCGCCGCTGTAGGCCGGCGACAGGTCCGTCGATCGCCCGCGCCGGCCGACGAAGCATCAAAGGCTGATCGCCGCGATCCCCGCCAGCACGATCACGCCCCCGGCGATGCGGCGCGGCAGGTGGTCTTCGCGAAAGAGCCAGCACGCGAGGAAAGCGCCGATGACGATGGACGATTCCCGCAGCGGCGCGACCAGGGCCACGGGCGCGCTCTGCATGGCGGTGAGGACGAGGATGTAGGCGAGCGGGGACAACACGGCCACGACGAGGATCGGCACGGCGTCGGCGCGGACCACCGCGGGGATCCGATGGCGCCGCACCAGCGCGAGCGGGGTCAGGATCAGGGCTTGCCACAGGAGCGTGCCTGCGTAGTAGCTCACGGGCGCGAGCTGCCACGAGGTGATCGAGTAGCCGTCCCAGAGGGTGTATCCGGCGATGGTGCCGCCCGTCGCGGCGCCCCACAGGATCCCCGGCAGCGGGCGGCCGATCCCGGGCCTGAACAGATTGCCGACGACGACGAGGATGCCCGCGACGATGAGGAGCGCGCCGAGCATCGCGACCGCGGTGAGCCGTTCGCCCAAGAGGAGAACCGCGAACGCCATCGTCAGCATCGGCCCCGTGCCGCGGGCGACCGAATAGACCACCCCCAGCTCGGCGCGGTCGTAGCCGGCCTGCAGGATCAAGGAGTACGCGATGTGCAATGCGGCCGAGACCGCGGAGGCCACCGCGAGCCGCCCGTCCAGCACCTGGTGCCCCTCGGCCATGAGCGCGATGCCGATGGGCACGCACAGCAGCGCCGAGGCGCAGGTGTAGGCCCAGACGAACAGAAAGGTGTCCCCACGCTTGTATTTCGAGGCGATGTTCCACAGCGCATGGGCCGTCGCCGCGGCGAGGACGAGCGCGACGGTGCCGGGGCGCATCAGCCGATGTCGGGCAGGTCGATGCCTGCCCGCTCCGCCATGCGGCTGCGCGCCGGGTCGCGCAGAGCGAGGGCGGCGACCAGCGCGTCGATCACGACGAGCTGGGCCAGCCGGCTGCCCGCCGCGGCCATCTGCGCCGGCAGCGGCGCGCCGCCGACGACCAGCGCGACGTCCGCGAGCGTCGCCAGCGGCGTGCCGTACTGATTGGTGATGGCGATGAGCGCGGCCCCGGCGGAAGACGCCGCGTCGGCGATGGCGAGCGTGCTCGCCGTGCGTCCGGTCGAACTGACGGCGATGACGACATCGCCGGGGCCGAGCAGGCGCGTCGCGATCATCGCCGACAGGTGGTCCGGGATGCCGACGGTCACCACGCCGACCGCGCGCAGACGGAAGACCGCGTCGGCGGCGACCGTCGCCGACGGCCCGGCACCGAAGGCGACGACCTGCCGCGCGGACTGGATGGAGCGGACCGCTTCGTCGAGCGCCGAGAGGTCGATGGCGCCGCCGAGCGCGGTGAGCGCGTCGGTGCCTGCGCGGACGGACGTTTCGAGCACGGTGGCCGATGTCGCGTCCGCGGCGAGCACTTCAGGCGGCGCGAAGAACCGGGTCGTGCCGCGGGCGCGGGCGATCTCGATCTTGAGCTCGGTGAAGCCGGTGAACCCGATCGCACGCGCGGCACGGACGACGCTCGGTGGCGAGACGCCAGCGCGCGCCGCGACCTGCGCGGTCGTGCTGGCGCCGACGAACAGCGGGTCGGCAAGCAGCAGGGCCACGACCTTCGCTTCGCTCGCGGCGAGATCGCCGCAGCGGGCCTGGATGCTCCCGATCCATTGCCCGAGCCGCCCTTCGTCGGAAGAAACCGCATTACCAATACCATTACTCATTTGAAATATATTACATTGCCGTCCTGAAGCAGACAACCGTCGCCGGGCAGGTGCTCGGCAGCGACGCCACAGGAGCCCCGTTCCATGGATTCGGAAATCAACAGATCCGTCGCCGTCTTGGGTCCGGGCGCCATCGGCACCACGGTCGCGGCGGTGCTGCACGAGGTCGGCCGCACGCCGCTGCTGTGCGGCCGCACGCCCCGCGGACACCTGGCGCTGCAGGACGGCGATCGCCTCATCACCATTCCCGGTCCGGTCCGGACCGATCCCACGCGGATCGATCGCCCGGTCGATCTCGTCTTTCTCGCCGTCAAGGCGACGCAGATCGAAGCAGCGGCGCAATGGCTTGCCGCCTTGACCGGCCCGGAAACCGTCGTGTGCGTGCTGCAGAACGGAGTCGAGCAGTTGGAGAAGCTCGCGCCGCATTTGCCATGCGGGCGGCTCGTGCCCGCCGTGGTGTGGTTTCCCGCGCAGGCGCAGTCCGATGGCTCGGTGCGCTTGCGCGGCGACGTGCGCCTCAGCCTGCCGGACGCGCCGGCGTCGCGCGTGGTCGCCGAGGCGCTGCGCGGCACGCGCTGCGTCGTCGAGCTGGCGGCGGATTTCGAATCGCTGGCCTGGCGCAAGCTGCTGCAGAACGCCGTGGCCGGACTCATGGCGCTCACGCACCGCCGCTCCGGCATGTTCGGCCGAAGCGACATCTCGAGGCTCGCCCTGGACTATCTGCAGGAATGCCTGGCCGTCGCCCGTGCCGAGGGCGCGGAACTGGGCGACGAGGTGCCGCAGGCGATCCTCGACAGGTTCCTGGCCTCGCCCGCCGACATGGGCACCTCCATCCTCGCGGACCGCGAAGCCGGCAGGCCGCTCGAATGGGACGTTCGCAACGGTGTCGTCTCACGCCGCGGCCGGGCGCACGGCATTCCGACGCCGATCAGCGACGTCCTGGTGCCGCTCCTCGCGGCCGCGAGCGACGGCCCGGGTTGAGGAAGCTCATGAGGTGCACGCATAGCTGGCGGCAGCATTCACGTCGCCGCTGCCGTCGTACTTCGGGTACTGGGGATACTGGCAGACCGGCATGCTGCGCGTCGTGGCGCCGCTTCTGAACGTGTAGGTCATCTGGGCGGGCGCCACGCCGTCTTCCACCCATCCCATGATGGCGCTGGCCCAATCCACTTCCAGCAGGCTCGAGCCGGCCGAGTGGCCTGCACCCGGCACGATGAAGAAGCGCGTCGCGGTGCCCGGGTCGGCCAGGCCGTTGAATCGGGCGATGTCCGTCATGGTCGTCCAGTTGCGGTAATGGTCGTTCGGCGACAGAAGTCCATCGCTGCCGTCGTGCCAGGAGATGAGCTTCCTGCCCGCCGTGACGAAGGCCGCGATGGCCGCCTTGTCATGGTCGGCGCCGATCCGCGAGAGGCCGCTGCCGAGCATGTGGTAGTCGGCTTCCAGCTGGAAGCCGGACTGTCGGGCAGGCGTCAGCCATGCAGGGTCGCCGCTGGCCAGCAGGGCGAAGCCGCCGCCGAGCCCGCCCCAGCCTTGACCGAGGCCTCTGGCCCAGGCATAGCCCGAGAGCACGGTGGTTCCGTTCAGAAGCTTCAGGTCCGTGATGAAGGATTTCATCGTCGTGACCTGGGCGGCGGTCAGGCATATCGCGGGGTCGCTGCTCGCCCCCGGGGCACCGCACTGAAGCGCGGCGGGGTCGAAGCCGCATGCCTGCGGATTGCCGATGAGGCCGTCCGTCGCGCCGTCGAGCGGGTCGCATGCGGACAGGGCCGCGGACCAGGCCGCATTGTTCTGTGCACCGCTGAGGGCGGCAGGCGTTCCGGCATAGGAGGCGGCCTGCAGCCATGCACTCGCCTGTCCGGCCATGTCCATCGTCTCGCAACCGGACACGATGCCGTCGAACTCCTCGGGCCAGCGCTGCGCCGCGATGTAGGCGTTGCGGCCGCCGTTGGAGCAGCCATTGAAGTAGCTGTGCTTGGGGGCGGAGCCGAAGAAGGCCTTTGCGACCGCCTTGCCGAAGTAGACCGTCGTGCCCAGCGCCTGGTAGGCATAGTCCGTTGCCGACTGGCGCCCCTCCGGCGTTCCGTCCCCCCACACGGCAGGCGCGGCCTGCGCCGGCACGGAGGCGCGGTTGCCGCCGTTCGACGCGGCGTAGACCGCAGCCTTGAGCGCGACCGCCGGACTGAGCGAGGTGAGATTGCCGCTCGAGTCCGTCGTCAGCGCAGAGGGGATGCGGCCGTCGAAACCACCACCGCCTTGCTGCCAGTAGCGCCCGGTCCAGTTGTCCGGCACGTCGACTTCGATGTCGAGGTAAGGCGCACGGGTGCCGAGCACCTGGCAAAAGCCGGACGGGCTCACCGAGGCCACGGCTTCGAAGCGCGTGGTCTTCGTGACCTTCACGCCTGCGATGACTTGCCCGGCCAGGGAATCGCAGGTGGCTTTGAGCTGCTCCGCCGTCGGGCCGGAAGCCGGTGCGGGCGCAGGCGCGGGAGCCGGCGCTGGCGCGGGTGCGGGCGCAGGAATCGGCGCGAACACGGGAGCCTGCGCATGGCCGCCGCCGCCACCGCAGCCTTGCATCGACAGGCTCGCTGCCATCACAAGCCCGCTCAACAGCGAGGCACGGGGGAAGGGTTCATCGCGCATGGTTGTCTCCAGTGTTTTGTATGGGCGCCAAGTACCAGCTGCGGCTGGCTTCTCTCGGGCCAGGCGTTCCTGAGGATACAGACCGACCGGTCGGTCCGGCGGCACCGCGAGGCTACCCAGTCGTCGGAACGCACGCAAGCGCGGGGCCGTCGGGACAAACCCCTATGATTCGGCCACCTGCCGAGCGCGTTCGCTCGGAAGCCCTCTTCTCCATCCATGAGCGTTGACCACACCTCGTCCCGAACCAACGAACAGCGCGCCCTGATCTCGAGGAACGCGGCCGAGCTGTTCGCTCGCAAGGGCTATGCGGCCACCTCCATGAACGAGATCGCCGAAGCCAGCCGCCTCTCGAAGCCGGGGCTGTACCACCACTTCAAGGACAAGGCCGAGGTGCTGTTCCACATCGCCGACGGCCACGTGTCGCGCCTCGCGGAGATCGTCACGGGCGTGGAGTCCCTGGGGCTGGCGCCTGAACGGCGTCTGCCGGAACTCATCGATGCCTTCATGCAGGAGTACGCCGAGGCGCAGAACGCGCATCGGGTCCTCACCGAAGACGTGCGCTTCCTGGACGCCGACGCGCAGGCGCGCGTGCTCGACAAGGAGCGCACGGTGGTGAGGGTGTTCGCCGACGCGGTCGTCGCGGCTCGCCCGGACCTGGACGGTACGCAGCTGCCCAAGGTGCTGACGATGTTCCTCTTCGGGATGCTGAACTGGATGTTCACCTGGTTCCAGCCGGATGGACGCCTCAAGCACGCCGATCTGGCGCCGATTGCGACCCAGCTCTTCCTTCACGGCATTGCGGGGCTGGAGGTCGAGCGCCCGCAGGCCGCGCCGCGCCGAAAGCGCTGACTCGGCGCGTCACGGCCCACCTTCGGGCTGGATCGCCCATGGCATCGGCGACCTGCCGATCCTCACGTATTGCGCGTCAGGCGACGGCGTGCGCTTCCACGAGGCGCACGAGGGACAGCAACGTCGCCGTGACGGGCAGCTCGATGTCCAGGGAACCGGCCAGCGCCACGACGGCGCCGTTGATGCTCTCCACCTCGGTACGGCGGCCGGCCAGCAGGTCCTGCAGCATGGAGGGCTTGTGTCCCTTGTGCCGGGCGATGGCGCTCGCCACCTGTCCCCGGCATTCGGCGGGATCGACATCGATGCCCATGCGCCGTGCGACGGACAGCACTTCGGTGACGACCTCGTTCGCGAGGCGGCTGCCGTCGGGCACCTTGCCGAGCTCGTCGACCGTGCAGCCGGCCACGGCGCAGATGCTGTTCAGCGCGGCGTTGAACGCGACCTTCTCCCAGATCGCCGCCCACACGGTGCTGTCCGAGGTGCAATCGAGCCCGGCCTTCGTGAGCACTTCGGCCACCCGGGAAACGAAGGGGCGGTCGATGCCGTCGGCCGCCATGAGCCGCACGACGCCCTTGCCGTGCGAGTGCACGTGGCCGGGGCCGACCATATCCGCGGGCCAGGTGGTGACGCCGATCAGCACGCGCTCCGGCGGCACCAAGCCGGCGATCTTCTCGACGTTGCCCAGGCCGTTTTGCAGCGACAGCACATGCACGCCCGGTCCGATCAGATGCCGCACCCCGGACAGGGCCGCGCTGGTGTGCAGCGTCTTGGTGAACACCAGGAGCAGATCGGGGATACCGACGGCATCTTCCGGCCGCAGTGCCCTCAGCGTCGTGACCTGCCGGTCGGCGTCATCGGTCACGAGGCGAAGCCCCTGGCTGCGGACCGCGCCGATGTGCACGTCGTTCACGTCGATCAGCGTGACTTCGTTCCCCGCCTCGGCGAGCAGGCCGCCGAACAACGACCCCATCGCCCCTGCGCCGACGATGGAGATTTTCATGACGACCTCTGCTGCGACATGCCTTGCGGCGGCAACACGCCCGGCGAGCTCTGGTCCCGACCGCGTCGCAGCAGCGCCTCGCGCCCGGGAATGTGCCGGCGAACGATGAGCAGCGCGACCATGGCGCAGAACATCGCCGAACCCAGCAACGCCAGGTACGCCATGGCTCCGGCCGCGGTGATCACGGCGGCGACTTGCGTTTTCATGAGGTGGCCCTTCAGTCGAGGCGGATCTGGTTCTTGCGGATCAGCGCGCCCCATCGCTCGCGTTCCGCATGCACATAGGTGGTCATCTGCTGCGGCGTGCCGGGCAGTGCTTCGAGCGACAAGGTTTCCAGCCGCGCCTTCACCGGCGTGGAGGCGAGTGCGGCCTGCAGCGTCCTGTTCAGGGTGGCGACGGTCTCGGGCGGGGTTCCCTTGGGAACGACCAGCCCCTGCCAGGCGGATGCCTCGAAACCGGTCAGCCCCTGCTCGGAGAGCGTGGGAACGTCGGGGAAATTCTTCAGGCGTTCCTTGCTGGCCACGCCGAGCGCCTTGAGCTTGCCCGACACCACGTACTGCTGGACCGTGGCGCTGTCCATGAGCGCGAACGGGACCTGGCCTCCCACCAGATCGATGACGGCCGGCGCGCCGCCGCGATAGGCCACATGCTGCAGCGCGAGGCCGGTACGCTCCTTGAACAGCTCCGCGGCCAGATGCTGGGGACTGCCGGCACCCGCCGATGCGAAATTCGCACCGCTGGGGCTGGCCTTGACCCATGCGATGAACTCTTTCAGGTTGTTGGCGGGGTTGCCCGGATGAACGACCAGCAGCAGCGGAAACCGTGCGAGCATGCCCACCGGCACGAAGTCCTTATCCGCGTCATACGGCAGCTTGGCGAACAGCGCCGGGTTGGCCGCGAGCGTGGCGAAGTCGGCGGTGAACATGATGTTCCCGTAGTCCTTCGATTTCGCCACGTAGTCGGCGGCGATGTTCGTGGCCGCGCCGGGCTTGTTGTTCACGACGATCGTGCGCTTCAACGACTTGCCCATCTCCTCGGCGATCGTCCGTGCCACGGTGTCGGAGCCGCCGCCGGCGGCATAGCCGACGACCCATTCGATCGGCTTCTGATCCTGTGCGAGCGCCACGACAGGTACGGCGGCCAGGGTGACCAGGGCGCAGGCGAGTGTCCTGCGGCTCATCGAACCAAACTTCATTTTCTTGTCTCCGGTTTTGAGAATCGGGGTGCGGCAGCTTCGCTTCTGCCTGCGCTGGCATGGCGCCCGGCAAGAACGCCGATGCGCCTGTGCGTCCGCTAGAAGGGGTATTGACGCGGCGTGGTCTGCACCGTCAGCCAGCGCAGCTCGGTGAAGGCTTCCACGCCGGCCTTGCCGCCGAAGCGGCCGATGCCGCTGCCCTTGACGCCGCCGAACGGCATCTGTGCTTCGTCGTGGACGGTGGGGCCGTTCACATGGCAGATGCCCGACTCGATGCGCCCCGCCACCTGGATGGCGCGCGCCACGTCGCGGCCGAACACGGCGGCCGACAGGCCGTACGCGTTGTCGTTGGCGCAGGCAACGGCCGCCTCCACGCCGCGGACCCGGACGATGCCCTTCACGGGGCCGAAAGCCTCCTCGCGGAAGATGCGCATGTCCGGGGTGACGTGATCGAGCAGCGTCGCGGGCATCAGCGTGTCCTTCGCCTTGCCGCCGATGACGAGCTTGGCGCCCTTGGCAAGCGCATCATCGATCAGTTCGTTGCAGCGATTGACCGTGCTCATGTCGACCACCGAGCCGAGCACCACCGGCCCCTGTCGCGGATCGCCGAGCGGAAGGCTCGCGGCCCGGGCGCTGAGCTTGGCGACGAACTCGTCGGCGATGCGCTCGTCGACGACGATGCGCTCGGTCGACATGCAGATCTGCCCCGAGTTGGCGAAGGCACCGAACACCGCCGCATTGACGGCTGCATCGACGTCGGCGTCGTCCAGGATGACCAGCGGGGCCTTGCCGCCGAGTTCGAGCACCACGGGCTTGAGGTACTTGGCGCAGGTGGCCGCGATGAGCTTGCCGACGTGGGTCGAGCCCGTGAAGTTGACGCGCCGGACCGCGGGGTGCGCCACCATCGCCTCGACGACGGCAGCGGCGTCGGCGGGCGCGTTGGTCACGAAGTTCACGACGCCCTTGGGCAGCCCGGCCTCCTGCAGCGCCTCGATGATCAGCCCATGCGTGGCGGGACAGATCTCGCTGCCCTTGAGCACGACCGTGTTGCCGCAGGCCAGCGGCGTCGCGATGGCACGCACGGCCAGGATCACCGGCGCGTTCCAGGGCGCGATGCCGAGAACGACGCCCGCCGGCTGCCGCACGGCCATGGCCAGGCTGCCCGGCACATCCGAGGGGATGACCTCGCCGCTGATCTGGGTGGTGAGCGATGCGGCCTCCAGCAGCATGCCGGCCGCGAGGTGGACGTTGAAGCCGGCCCAGATGGCCGATGCGCCGGTCTCGGCGGCGACGGCCGCGGCGAAGGCTTCCGCCTTGGCTTCGAGCGCATGCGCAGCCTTCATGAGCAGCGCCCGGCGTTCGCCGGGACCGGTGGTCGACCAGGTCTTGAAGGCCTCGGCCGCGGCCTCCACCGCGGCAACGGCGTCTTCCGTGGTGGCCGCGGGTGCGGTCGTCGCCACGCTGCCGTCCAGGGGATTGCGCCGCTCAAAGGTTGCGCCGTTGCGAGCGTCCGTGTGCTCGCCGTTGATCAACATCGAAATCTTCATCGGCTTGTCTCCGTCGGTTGGTTTGAAAGAATGCGTCGCGCGCCGGAACGGCGATGACCAAGGGGTCAGGCGACCCGCACCTCCACGACGCGGGGCGCATCGCTGGCCAGGGCCTCGTCGAGCGCCTTGCGCAGATCGGCCGGGTCGGTCACGCGCACCGCGGCGCATCCCATTCCCCTGGCCAGCGACTGGAAGTCGAGATCGGGCAGTTCGGTGCCCTGCACGACGTCGTCGGGCGAAAAGCCGAACACCGGCGCGAAGTCCTGCAGGGCGGCGTACCGGCGGTTATTCAGGATCACGAAGGTGATCGGCAGCCTGTTCTGCGCCGCGCTCCACAGCGCCTGGATGGAATACATGCTCGAGCCGTCGCCGATCAGGCAGATCACCCGGCTGCCTGGCTTGCCCAGGGCAACGCCCACGGAGGCGGGCATGCCGTAGCCGAGGCCACCGCTGTCCATGGTGTAGAAGGTCTCGCTGCGTGTGAACGGCAGGTGGGCCTGCATCACGGGCCGTGCGCTCGGCGCCTCCTCGACCACGATGTGGTCCGGCTTCTTTGCCCCCGCGAGGGTCTGCAGCACGTAGGCGACCGACATCAGCGGTGCCGGCTCCGCACGCGGCGCGGCCTTTCTCGCGGGCGGAAGCGGCCGGGTCTTCTTCGGCGGCTGCGCGAGCAGGTCCAGCAATCCCAGCCGGATGCTGCCCACCGCCGAGACGCCGACGGGCGCCCAGGCCGCCGTATCGGGATCCTCGGTCAACTGGCACAGGGCTGCGCCGGCAGGCACATGAGGGCCCGCGCCTTCGACGTGGTAGGCGAAGGCCGGCGCACCGATGGCGAGAACGAGATCGTGGCCTTCGAGCAGTTCGACGATGCGCTCGCGCATGGCCGGAAGGAAGCCGGCGAACAGGCGGTGGTCTTCCGGAAAGCTGCAGCGCCCGGACATCGGCGCGACCCACACGCGGGCGTTGTGCGCTTCCGCCAGCGCGACGACTTCGTTCCACGCGCCGTCCCGATCGATGGCGGCGCCGACCACGAATGCCGGGCGCTCGCTTGCCGCGAGCGCGGCCGAGATCCGGGCGACGAGTTCGGGCGCCGGACGGGTCCGCGTGCTCACGGCCCGGGTCGGAACCAGCTCGGTGTGCTGGTCCCAGTCGTCCACCGGCACCGACACCAGCACCGGACCGCACGGCGGCATCATGGCCAGGTAGTAGGCCCGCGCGATCGCGAGCGGCACGTCCTGGGCGCGAGCCGGCTCGATGCTCCACTTGACGTAGGGCTTCGGCAGCTCGGTGGCCTGGGCCGAAGACAGGAAGGGGTCGAACGGAAGGATCGAACGCGCCTGCTGCCCGGCGGTGATCACCATGGGCGTGCGGTTCTTGAAGGCCGTGAAGATGTTGCCCATCGCGTTGCCCACGCCGGCTGCCGAATGGAGATTCACGAACGAAGCGTTCCGGGTCGCCTGCGCGTAGCCGTCCGCCATGCCGACCACGCAGGCCTCCTGCAGGCCGAGGACGTAGCGGAAATCGCTCGGGAAGTCGCGGAACATCGGCAGCTCGGTCGACCCCGGATTCGCGAACACGGAGGTCATGCCGAAACGGCGCATCAGGTCGAACACGGCTTCGCGGACGGTGATGCTGCCCGCGGCGGTGGCGGGGTGTGCGGGCGTCGCGGCAGCGGCGTGCGGTGCGGATCCGGTCATTGCGTGCTTCTTCCTGCTGTGCACCGCGAACTCGCAATGCTGTCTCGATGGCGAGAGTGTGGAATTCCGACTTCATCTTGAAAATTGCCTTTTCGAGAAAAAGTCATTACCGTTCAGCATGACTTTCGACCTGCAGCAACTCGTCGCCTTCAACGCCATCGTTTCGTCGGGAAGCCTCGGGCGGGCGGCCGATGCGCTCAACATCACGCAGCCCGCGCTGAGCCGGACGATCCGCAGGCTGGAAGAACAGGCCGGGGCGCCGCTGTTCGAGCGCCATTCGAAGGGAATGCAGCTCACCGACGTGGGCCGCGCGCTGCAGCCGCATGCGCTGCTGCTGCAGCGCGAATCGGAGCACGCGAGCGAGAACATCAAGGCCATGCTCGGGCTGGCGAAGGGCACGATCCGCGTCGGTGCGGTCGGCAGCATCGCCTGCCTCGTGCTCCCTTCGGCCATCGGCCGGACCTGCAGCAAGTGGCCGAACCTTCAGGTCCAGATCATCGAAGGCGTCTGGGACCGGCTGGCGGACGCGCTGGTCTCGCACGAGATCGACCTGGCGCTCGGCGTCGACACCGAAGACACGGCAGAGATCGTCGCCGTCAAGGACTGCAGATGGGAGGACACCAGCTACGTCGTCGCTGGCCGCCACCACCCGCTGCGCAGGAAGCGCAAGCTGAAGCTGTCGGACACGCTCGCCGAACGCTGGGCCATCCTCCCGAAGGGAACCGGCCCGTTCGAGCACATGAAGAGCGTCTTCGCGCGGCAGAATCTCGCGCTGCCCAACGTGGTCGTCGAGACGCGCTCGGTCATGGCGCTCAAGAGCCTGATCGGCCACTCGGGCTTTCTGGGGTGGATGCCGGCGCCGATGTACGACGCGGAACGAAAGGCCGGGCTGATCGATGCCCTCGACATTCCCGGCGCGAGCGACAGGAGAATCCTGACCGCCTTTCGCCGGCGCGCCGGCATGCTGCCGGGCCCTTCGGTCAAGCTGCTCGAGGCGCTTCGCGCGCTGACGGCAGCGTGAAGCATCAGACGACCATGTGCTGCTCGATCCGCTCGCGCCCCAGGGCGGCGAAGCTGCCCTGCAGGACGACCTCTCCATGGTCCAGCACCAGGATCGCGTCGGCAAAGGCCGCCACGAACGCCAGGTTCTGCTCGACGATGATGAACGAATCGCCGGCGGCCTTCCTGCGATGGACCATCGCGGCCATCCGGTCGATGTTCTCCGGCTGCACACCCTCGGTCGGTTCGTCGAGCATCGCGAGCTTCGCCTTCAGCCCGATGGTCCGGGCGAAGGACAACAGCTTCCGCTCGCCGCCGCTCAGCGATCCCGCCCGCTGGTTCAGCCGGCGTTGAAGCAGCGGGAAGTGCTCGAAGACCTCCGCGTAGCGTTCGGCGTTGCGGTCATCGAGGTGCAGCCACAGGTTGTCCGCCACCGTCAGCTCGCCGAACACGACGTTCTCCTGGGGCGCGTATGCGATGCCCAGGCCGAGCCGGGCGTGCAGCGGCCGGCCGGCGAGCGCCTGGCCGTTCCAGTCGATGCCACCGCCCGTGAGCGGCAGCTGCCCGGCCAGCGCCTTGAGCAGCGTGCTCTTGCCGACGCCGTTCCTTCCCACGATGGCGAGTGCATGGCCGGGCCGGACTTCTCCAGAGACCCCGCGGACCACGACGGTGTCGCCGTAGCCGCATACCAGTTCGTTGAAGACCAGCGTCATTTGCGACCTCCTGCGTACACCGCGCGCACCGCCGCGCTGGCCTGGATGTGCGCGAGCGGGCCCTTGTCGAGAAGACGCCCCTGGTGCAGCACGTACACCTCGCCGCCCATCGCATCCACGGCCGTGATGTCGTGCTCGATCAGCAGCGCCGCCGCGCCGATGCGGCCCACCAGGGCCTTGATGGCATCGATCATCTGATGGGTCTCGCCGGGCGACAGGCCCGCGCAGGGCTCGTCCAGCAGCACCAGCTTCGGCTCGGGCAGAAGCGTCATCGCCAGTTCCAGCGCCTGCCGATGGCCCTGGGCCAGCGTGCCGGCCGGCGCGTCGAGTTGCGACGCGAGCGCGGGAAACTCTTGCAGGATGTCGGCGAGAAGGCCGGTGTGCCATCCCAGCGTGGCGCGCTTCAGCGTGTCGACAGCGGACGCCCGCCCGGCCCAGACCGCCAGTCCCAGGTTCTCGCGCACCGTGAGGTCGGGAAAGACGGAGGGCACCTGCATCTTGCGCCCGATGCCCTTGCGCGCCACGCGCCAGGCGGACAGGCCGCCGATGTCGTGGCCGTTGAGCATGACGCCACCGCCGAGCAGCGGAAGCCGGCCCGTGATGACGTTGAACGAAGAGGTCTTCCCCGCCCCGTTGGGACCGATGACGCAGCGGATGCCGGGGCCGCTGAGCGCCAGGGAAAGCCCGTCGAGGATCGTCACGCCCGACTGGGCCGTCTTCACCCCGTCGAGGCTCAAGGAAACGGGTGCCGTGGAAGGGGCCGCCTCATGCGAGGCCGGGGCCGGCGATTCCTCGCCGTGGCGCGGATCGGCCCGGCGCTTCAGCAGGCCGGCGACCCCGTTCGGCAGGAACAGCACCACGACGATGAAGAGGGCCGCCACCGCGACCTCCCAGTAGAGGAACTGCTCCCGGAGCTCGGCGGACGCATAGCCCACCACGGTGGCGCCGAGCAAGGGACCCAGCGCGCTGCCCTTGCCTCCGACGGCGGCCCAGATGACGAACTCGGTCGAGAGGATGAAGCTCATCGCCTGCGGCGTCACGATTCCCTGGTGCGCGGAGAACAGCGCACCTGCCGCCGCGGCGAGCAAGGCGGAGAAGGCGTAGGCGTTCGCCTTGACCCGGTCCGTCGCGTACCCGAGCAGTTGGAGCCGCTCCTCGTTCTGCGCCACCGCCTCCCAGATCACCCCGATGGGCCGGGCCGCCAGCATCGCGAGCACGAACGTCGAGACGACGGCGACCGCCGCCACGAGCCAGTACAAGGTCTCGTACCGGGACGTGCCCGGAATGTCCGGAATGTCCGTCATGCCGTTGAAGCCGCCGGTCAGGCCGCTCCACTGCTGCGCCGCGAGGAAGCCCAGCATGGTCAGCGCCAGCGTGATGAGCGAGAAGTAGGGCCCGCTGCGCGAGCTTCTGGCGAAGACCAGGCGCGCGATGAGGTAGGCGAGCAGCGCCGGCACCGCCACGGCGAGCGGCAGCGCCAGGTACAGGGCGGGGCTCGACTCCGCGCCCTTGAGCATCCCGCCGAACAGGTAGGCACCCAGTCCGAAGAAGAGCGCGTGCCCCAGCGGCAGGAAGCCGAGGCGACCCCAGCAGAGCGCCACGCCCTGCGCGGCGATGCCGTAGATGAGGAACAGGGCGATCTGGTACGCCACGAACTCGCTGGACGCGAACGGCAGCGCAACCAGGACCGCGGCCAGGAAGGCCGCCGATCTAGCGTCGCGAAAAAAGGCCATGGGGCTTGAGCCACAGAAAGAGGATGGAGAGCATCAGCACGACCGCATAACCGCTGGTCTGCCCTGCCACGCTGCTGGTGATCGCCTGCGAGCCGCCGATGATTCCGACGCCGCCGAACATCCCGCCCAGGGTGCCGAGGCCGCCCACCACCAGCACGAAGAAGGCGTCCAGCAGGTAGTCGACGCCGATGCCCGGTTCGATGCGGATCAGCGGCGCCAGGAGCACGCCGGAGAGCCCCGCGAACACGACGCCGATGACGAACGCCTGCGACGCGAGCCGCCGGGTGTTGATGCCCAGCGCCTGCGCGAGAACGGGGTTCGCCGTCATGGCGCGCACGCGAAGCCCGGCCGCGCTGCGCCGGTACCAGACGAAGAGCCCCGCCATCACGGCGAGCGCCAGCACGATCAGCGCCAGGCGATAGGCCGGGTACTGCGCACCGAAGACCGTCATCGGCTCGCCCAGCGACGATTCGACGTTCCGGTACTCCCTGCCGAAGACCGCCTCGACGAGCTTTCTCAGGAGCATAGCCAGCGCCCAGGTCGCAAGCAGCGTATCGAAGGGCCGCGAATAGAGCGGCCGTATGAGCCAGCGCTCCACCACGTACCCGAGCGCGCCGCACACCACCACCGCCAGGGGCGCCGCGGCCACCAGCGGCAGCCCCAGCTTCTGCACCGTCACCACCGAATAGGCCCCGAGCATCACGAACTCGCCGTGCGCCATGTTCATGACGCCGAGCAGGCCGAAGACGATGGCCAGGCCCAGCGTCGTGAGCGCGAGCGTGGCCAGTTCGTAGGCCAGGTTCAGGCCGTGCAGCAGGATGTTGCCATCGAGCATGGTCAGACCTTGCAAGCCTGGCCCGCGCCGACCTTCGGGAAGGTCTTCACCACGCGGAAGCCCTTGTCCGTGACGTCGGCCACGTAGATGTCCTGCTCCACGTGGCGCGCCTTGACGGTCACCGCGCCTCTCGGGCCGCTGTAGCTCGTTCCCTCGGAGGCGGCATCGAGCTTCGCCGGGTCCAGGCTGCCGGCCTTCTTCGCGAGCGCTTCGAGCATCAGGAAGCCTTCGTACGTCGATTCGGCGAGGCCGTTCAATGCCGGCGCGTTCGCGCCATTCGCCTTGGCATAGTCCGCGGCGAACGCCTTCGCGGCGGGCGTGTCGATGTTCGCGAAGTAGCCGGCGCTCGAATAGAGGTTGCGCGCGTTGGCGAAGCCGATGCCCGCGAGGGTGTTCTCTTCGATCAGCGTGCCGAGGCGGATCGCCTTGTCCGAAAGGCCGAAGCTCGCGAACGACTTGTTGAAGGTCACCGAAGCCCCGCCGACCAGCGACACGAGCACCGCGTCCGCGCCGCTGTCGCGGATGCGCGCGAGGCTCGCATCGAAGTTGTCGACGGTGAAGGGGAGGTACTCGTCACCGACCACCTTGGCGCCGGTCTTCTCGATGTAGGCCCTGGCGGTGGCATTCGTGTTCCGGCCCCAGATGTAGTCGTTGCCGATCATGTACCACTTGGTCGGCTTGCGCTCGGCCGCCAGCCACGGGATGACGGGCTCGAGCTGCTGCTGCGGCGTTTCGCCCTTGACGTAGGTACCCTTCGCGCACTCCCCGCCTTCGTAGACGGGCGTGTAGAAGTACGGCACCTGGCCCTTGAACAGGCCGACGAGCGCACCGCGCACCGCGCTGTCGTGCATGCCGATGACGGCGCCCGCCTTCTGGCCCTTCCAGAGCTTCAGCGCCGCCTGCCCCGCCTCCGCGGGCGCCAGGCCCGCATCGCCGAACAGGAGCTCGACCTTGCGGCCCAGCACGCCGCCGCGGCCGTTCAGGGCTGCGGCGGCCATCTCGGCGCATGCCTTGCACGACGGCCCGAACAGGCCCCCGGGCCCGCTTTGCGGAATCATCACCGCCACCTTGAGCGGGTCCGCCGCGAAGGCGGTGGGCATGGCGGAAACCGCACCGGCGGCCAGCGTGGCTTGCAGGAAATGACGACGATCCATGGGATGCTCCTTCGGGTTCAGTAGGGAGTTGCGAGTCGAGGGGCGGGCGCAAGCGCCGACTGGACAGCCTCGGCGATCGCCAGAAGGCGGCGGTCGGAACCGATGGGACCATCGAGCGCCAGGCCCACCGGCAGTCCGTTCGCAAGGCCCAGCGGGAGGGTCGCGCCGGGCAGCGAGGTGTTGCTTCCGGGGTCCGTGTTGCGGATGAACGTCCCGAAGGTCGGCAGCAGCGAGCCGTTCAGTTCGACCGTCTCGTCCTCACCGACGAGGGCCGCAGCGCGCGGCGTCGTCGGGAACACCAGCGCTTCGATCCGGTGCGCCTCGAATGTCCGCTGGTAGAGGGCCTGCATCTGCCGCCTCGCCTGCAGCGCGCCCTCGTAGACGTCCTCGGGAATGCCTCCGCCGGTCAGCAGCGTGCCGACGGCGCCGCGCACGTCCGGGCTGCCGACGGCCGCAATCATCTCCTCGAGCGTGACGCCGCGGCCGCGGGTGTCGAGGTACGCCCGCATGTCGCGCACGAACTCGAACAGCACCACCGGGAAGCTGACGCGGGCATTGAGCTCGCTCAACGCGGGCATGTCGACGTCCACCAGCTCGACGCCGGCCTGCCGAAGCGCTTCGAGCGCGGATTCAGCCACCTGCTCGAGTCCGGGCTCCAGGTCGTTCCAGAACGGATGCCTCGGCACGCCGAGGCGCAGCCCCTCGAGCGCCGCCTTCGTCTCTCCGCCTTTTTCACCCGTCATCACCCCGTCGAGCAGGGCGCAGTCCGCAATGGTGTAGGCCAGCGGCCCCGCGGTGTCGCGCGTGAGCGAAATGGGTGCGATGCCCTGCGATGGCACGCGCCCGACCGTCGGCCGGAAGCCGCTGACCCCGCAGAGGGCCGCCGGGATGCGGACCGACCCTCCCGTGTCCGTGCCGATCGAGGCAGGGACGATGCGCGCACCGACCACCGCGCCCGAGCCGCCGCTGCTGCCCCCGGGGATCCTGGCGCGGTCCCAGGGATTCCTGACGGCGCCGGTGACCGCGTTGTTGGTGGTGATGCCGAACGCCAGCTCGTGCATGCCCACCTTGCCCGCGATCACGGCCCCCGCCGCCCGCAGGCGGGCGACCAGCTCCGCATCCGCCTGGGGCCGCTTTCCGTTCAGCGACGCGGTGCCGGCGCCGCAGGCCATGCCGGCGGCCTCGATGTTGTCCTTCAAGGCGATGGGAATGCCGAGCAAGGGGAGCCGCTCGCCCGCCGCGAGGCGGCTGTCCGCGGCGCGCGCTTCCTTGCGCAGCGCCTCGGGATCGAAGCAGACCCACACGTTGAGGTCGCTGCAGGCTTGCGAGCGCGCGATGCAGGCCTCGGCCAGGTCCAGGCTTGAAACGGTCGCTCCGTCGAGGAGCTTGCGAATGGCGGAGAGAGGAAGGTCGATCGCGTGCATGGCTCGTCCGGCGGTGGGTGACGATTCAATGTACGCAGCCGGGCTTGGTCGGGGACCTATAGAAATCGTTAGGGGATCCCGCCCGCCGGGCCGGGCCTAGGGTCAGACCGGAATGGCGGAGGCCGCCGGCCTGTCTAGCATGGGTGCCCCGCGCATGAAGCTTGCTTGGAATCGACCATGCACCTCTCCACCGTTCAGACCCGAGCCCTGTCGGACCTCATGCGCCTGGTCGCGAACGCGACCGACGGTGACGAGCTGCGCGAGCGCATGGCGCTTCCCTTGCTCGACCTGCTGCGTGCGGACACCTACGTGTCGATGGTCTGGGATGGCGAAAGGCAGCGCTTCGGTCGAACGGCCGCGCTCAACATGTCCGAGGAGAATCTGCAGTCCTGGGACGACTACTTCCGCTTCGTCGACCCGTTGACCTACCCCATGATGCAGCGTCGCAAGCCGACGGTGGCCACGCAGGTGCTCTGCCAGACAGACCTGGCGCGCACGGAGTTCTTCAACGACTTCCTTCGCCGCGACCGCATGTACTGGGGCGTGAATGTCTACTTCTACGACCGCGAGCGATGCGTCGGCGACGTCCGCATCTGGCGCAATCGGGAGCGGGGAAACTTCGATGCCGGCGAGGTCGAGATCCTGAACCTCGTCGAGCCGGCCATCACCGCCGCGCTTTCACGGCTGGGCTGGAAGGAAACGGCACCTGCCGGCGAGCAAGGCGAATCCGCCGAGGCGACGCTGCAGCGCGAAGGACGGCTGAGCAAGCGCGAAGCCCAGGTGGCATGGCTTGTCAGCTGCGGCTGTCCCGACAAGGAGATCCAGAACCGGCTCGGCCTGGAGTACCCGACGGTGCGCTTCCACCTGGGCAATGCCTTCAAGAAGCTGCGCGTCGCCAACCGAGCCGCGCTCGTGGGCAGAGTGCGGGCCCTGCTGGCGCACCAGGCGCAAGGCGGCAGCGCGATGGCGGGCGCTGCGCTGCCCGCTACGTCCGTCGCGTCGTAGCGCAAGACCCGAAGTTTCGCCTCTGGCCGACGATAGCCGGCCGCGCCGCTACTGCAGCCAACGAAGATGCGCCCAGAAGCGGTCGCCAAAGCAGGCCGCGCCGGCCCCGCAGGCGACGACGGTGACCACCAGGAGCATGCACACCCCCAGCGTGCTCAACGGCCACAGGCCCACGCACATGCCGAGGCCGACCACGAGGCCCAGCAGTGCCCCGCACACGAATCGCAGCTTGATCTCGAAAGCGTCGGGCGTCCTGCCCGCGGGGCTCGGTTTGGGTTCGATCTTCATGCGCGTCTGATCCTTCGTCCGGGTTCCACCAGCATGGCTTTCTCGTCCTCGGCGGCCTCTTGGGCGCGTGCTTCGTAAAGAGCAATGTCGGTCCGCATTCTCTCTCCGAGCAAACCCCCTCTGGGTCAGCGACGGTTGTGGCCCTCACGGGTCGGGGCAGATTCTTTGTGGCTTGCCCTTCCCATCCATGGATTTCGCTCGAGCAGGAGCTCCCAGAGATAGAGCGCTGGCATCGCGGCGAGATGGGCCAACGCTGCGAGCACGCCAATGAGCAGCAAGGCGAGAAAAATGAGCGGACTCGCCACGATGCCAAGCAGAGTTCTGAGCATGCGCAATTCTCTTGACCTGCCGTGGTGAGCGGCAGGTAGGAATTCGCCGGATAGGAGTTTGGCGAGAAGCTGAAACGCACGTCGGCGTGGACGACGGCGCCCCCGACGAGATGCCGTCTGCGCATCTCACCTCCATGGAGAGGCGACATCCAGGGAACACCGCAGGCATGGATCCCGCTCGATCACTGCCACTGCGCCGGCCTCACTGCTCGGCGCTGCCGACTTCGCCTGGTGAGTTGGAAGCCAGAACGACGCGATTGCGCCCCGAGCTCTTTGCCTCATACAACGCAAGATCCGCGCAGCGGAGCCAGCTCGAAAAGGTACCGGCTCCGCCGCCGACCCACGCGACGCCGATGCTGACGGTGACCGAGATGGGACCATCGCCTTCATAAAGCTTCAGAGCCGCGACCTCCGCACGGAGCCGGGAAGCAATTGCCATGGCAGCCTCCTGCGTCACATCGGGGATGTACAGCACGAACTCCTCGCCGCCGGTGCGCGCCAGAACATCCGTGTTGCGAAGCGATCTTTGCAGGCACTCCGCGAAAGCCACGAGCACACGGTCTCCCGCGGCATGACCGTGCCGATCGTTGATCTGCTTGAACCGATCGAGGTCGAGAAGCACGATGGCGCTGTTGATCGGCAGGTGCACGGGAAGACAGCGCTCCAGCCAGCGGCGATTGCCCACGCCGGTGAGCGGGTCGGCATAGGCGGCCTTCTCGAGCTGCATCTCGCTGCGTTCATTCGACATGCTGGCGACCATCAGGGCGATGCCGAAGTGACAGAACATCTGGACATAGAAGGCCACCGCGAAGCCATTCGACTGTGCTTCACCGCCGACGATGTAAGCAAGGCGCAGCGCGTAGATGCTCGCGCTGAGCGCCAGAAAGCCCGCCATCCAGACGCGCGAGGGCAGCGGCTCGACCCGGCGATCGCGCAACAGCTCGATCGTGCTCGCAAACAGCATGACGGCGGCCGTCACGTGGAATGCGCCTGCACGCAGCAGGTTCTCAAGCGGGAAGCCCGTGGCAAGGCCCAGAAAGAGCCAGCCCAGAGGCAGAACGACAATCGCCCAGGGAACCTGCCTGCGACCGCTGAAGCTGCGAATGCCTGCCCACAACAGGGCGTACCCACCAGTGCCGAGAAGCAGGCTGCCGTGCGTCCACATCCAGGGAGGCAGGGCTTCGAGCTCTCCGCGCCAGGCCACCAGCGATCCCACTGCGAGGAGAAGATAAGCCGATGCCATGAAGCCCAGTCCGCGCGGGCGGTGGGAATGTCGACGAACATGCAGGATGCTCAGGGCTCCGGCGCCCAGGGACGTGTTGTAGACGAGAAGAACAGTCGGCAAATCAATCTTGAAGATCATGAGCACCCACTTTGATGGGGAAGCCTGAATGCGAAGCGCAAGGGAGCGCACCGGATTGTCGCAGTGCAGGTTGCATGCATGGTGACTGTCCGGCTCGGACGTGCATGCGCGGCCCTGGGTCGTTGGGGGCCGCCGCCCATCGAACGGACGTCCTGCCCGCCAGCTCGTTGAAGCTCCTTTTGGATTCGCCGGCCCGCGCTCAGTCCCGGTCGCGCACCGCCGCGCCCAGCACCCAAGGCGTGGCCAGCACCCCGAGCAGCTGCACCAACGCGATCTCCTGCGGCTGCCACGCCGACCGCATGCCCAGCAGGTTGAAGGTCGCCCGGCAGCGCCCCTGCGCATCGAGCAGCGGCACGTTCACCACCGCGCGCAGACCGAGGCCCGCGATGCGCTCGTGGTCGTCGAACACTTCGCGCAGCGCCGCTTCGCCCTCGCCCACGAAGAGCTCGCCGCGGCGCAGCAGCTGGCGCGTCCAGGGCGTCATGGTCTTGCGCTTGCGGCCGCCCACGGGGTAGGCCTCGGGGTCGGAGCTCCAGATGCGCTGCAGCTCGATGGTGTCGGCCTCCGCCCGATCGGCGGGCGAGGCGTCGACGTTGACCGTGAGCAGCCCCTCGCCGAGCTGCTGCCTGCGCACGCGGTCGATGCATTGCAGCGCCTCGGCCATGCCCCCCGCGCGCGGCAGCTCGTGCGTGAGCGCGCGGCAGACCGGGAGCGGCAGACAGAGCGGCGCCTCACTCATTCTTGATGCCCAGTTCGCGGATCACCTTGCCGTAGCGCTCGGCGTCCTTGCGCAGCACGGTGGCGAACTGCTGCGGCGTGCCGCGCACGATCTCCACGCCCATCGATTCCATGCGGGCGCGCACCTCGGGCTGCGCCAGGGCCTTGTTGATCTCGTCGTTGAGGCGGTCGACCAGCGCCTTCGGCATGCCGGCCGGACCGAAGGCGCCGTACCAGACGCCGAGCTCGTAGCCGGGCAGCGTCTCGGCGACGGTGGGTGCGTCGGGCAGCAGCGGCGAGCGCTTGGCCTCGGTCACGCCGAGCAGGCGCAGCTTGCCGGCCTTGACGTGCGGCAGCGTCTGCGTGCCGGCCGAGAACAGCACCTGCGTCTGGTTGGCCACGGTGTCGACCACCGCGGGCGCGCCGCCCTTGTACGGCACGTGCAGCATCTGGATGCCCGCCGCGCGCTCGAACAGCACCGCGCTCAGGTGGTTGGTCGAACCCGGCCCGGCCGAGGCGTAGGCCAGCTTGCCGGGGTTGGCCTTGGCGTAGGCGATGAACTCCTTGACCGTGGTCACGGGCACCGCCGGGTTGACCACCATGGTGTTGATCACGTTGGCCATCTGCGCGATCGGCGTGAAGTCCTCGACGCCGCGGAAGGGCATCGCCGGCATCAGCGCGGGGTTCATCGCGTGCGTGCTCATCGAGCCGATCAAGAGCGTGTAGCCGTCGGGCTTGGCCTTGGCGACGAAGTTGGAACCGATGTTGCCCGAGGCGCCGGCGCGGTTGTCGACGATGACCGTCTGGTTCAGCGACTTGGTGAGCTGCTCGGCGAGCGAGCGCGCGAGGATGTCGGTGGAGCCGCCCGGCGCCCACGGCACCACGAGCGTGATCGGCCGCTCGGGCCAGTCGGCGGCGGAAGAAAGCGCGGTGAAGCCGCAGAGCGCGAGCAGCGCCAGGCCGCGGCGGATGAATGAAGCCATGCGAGGAACCTCCTTGACGTGAGCAGTGATGGCGATGACGAAAAAAAAGCGGAGAACGACGGGAACGGGTCAGCGGCCCACGGCGTAGCCCTGCATGCCGCGCGGGTTGGCCGCCGCGCGCAGCACCAGCCGGCCGCGCGCGTCGCGCTCGCGGCTGCAGGCCGACATGCGCCCCTCGGACCACGGTTCGCCGACCTGCACCGCGTGGCCCTGCGCGCGCAGCGCATCGAGCACCTCGGGCGCGAAGCGCGATTCGGCCGTGAGCCGGTTCAGCGTGGTGGCGCGCGGCCAGAACGAGGCTGGGAAGTGGTCCACGTGCCAGGCCGGCGCATCGATCGCCTCCTGCAGGTTCATGCCGTGCACCGCATGGCGCAGGAAGAAGGCCGGCGACCACTGGTCCTGCTGGTCGCCGCCGGGCGTGCCGAACACCATGTACGGCTCGCCGTCGCGCAGCGCGAGCGAGGGCGACAGCGTGGTGCACGGCGCGACGCCGGGCGTGACGCTGTTGGGCAGGCCCTCGTCGAGCCAGGTCATCTGCAGCCGCGTGTTGACCGCGAAGCCGAGCGCCGGCACCACCGGGCTCGACGACAGCCAGCCGCCCGAGGGCGTGGCCGCGACCATGTTGCCGTGGCGGTCGA
>CBHTTS010000028.1:0-29865 GCA_966095775.1 uncultured Variovorax sp.
CGCGATGCCGTCCGCGCCGGCCGCATCCCCGTCCGCGCCCGCGGCCGCGGCCGGCCACGCGGGCGGCGGCGCGGCGCTGCACCGGCTCGGCTGGGCGCTCGCGGGCTATGCGCTGTTCGGCGTCGGCTACATCGGCTACATGACCTTCGTGATCGCGCTCCTGCGCGAGCAGGGCGCGAGCACCGCCTTCGTCACGCTGTTCTACGCGCTGCTGGGCATCGCGTGCATCGCCTCGTCGCGGCTCTGGGCCGGGCTGCTCGACCGCTACCGCGGCGGCCAGCCGCAGGCGCTGCTCGATGCGCTGCTCGGCATCGCGACGCTGCTGCCGGTGCTGAGCGCCTCGGCGCCGGTGGCGCTGGTCTCGGGCCTGCTGTTCGGCGCGGTGTTCCTCTCGGTCGTGGCCTCGACCACCGCGCTGGTGCGCCACAACCTGCCGCCCGCGCAGTGGGCCCAGGGCATCAGCGCGTTCACCATCGTGTTCGCGCTCGGGCAGATCGTCGGCCCCACGGTCACGGGCTGGATCTCCGACGGGCCCGGCGGCCTCGCGCGCGGCCTGGTGGCCTCGGCCATCGTGCTCTGGGCCGGCGCGCTGCTGGCCTCGCGCCAGCGCGCGCTGCGGCCCGCGGCATGACAATGCGGCCCATGCACCCCGCCACCGATCCCGCCCCGCCGGCGCCGCAGGCCGCCGCCGGCGAGGGCTTCGCCGTGTTCGACACCGCCATCGGCGCCTGCGGCCTGGCCTGGGGGCCGCGGGGCCTGGTCGGCGTGCAGCTGCCGCAGGACGTGCCCGATGCCGAAGCCACGCGGCGCCGCATGCGCGAGCGCTTTCCCGAACTGCCCGAGGCCGCGCCGCCCCCGCGCGCGCGGCAGGCGATCGAGGCGGTGCAGGCGCTGCTCGAGGGCGCGCACGACGACCTGCGCCACATCGAGCTCGACATGCGCGGCGTGTCGGATTTCCACCGCCGCGTCTACGAGATCGCGCGCCGCATCCCGCCGGGACGGACGCGCACCTACGGCGAGATCGCGACCGAGCTCGGCGACATCGGCCTCGCCCGCGCCGTGGGCCAGGCCATGGGCCTGAACCCCTTCGCGCCCGTGGTGCCCTGCCACCGCGTGCTCGCGGCCGGCAACAAGCCCGGCGGCTTCTCGGCCGGGGGCGGGGCGCTGACCAAGCTCAGGATGCTCGGGATCGAAGGGGCGACGCCGAACGGGAGCTTGCCGTTGTTCTAGGCGAAGGGGCGCCCCCGCATGGCGGTGGGAACTTCTTCACGCTTCCTCCGCTTTCCTCGCAAGACCGTTCCCGAGTTGACCATTGTTCGCAGTGTCTGCGGCCGCGCCGCCGCAGACTGCTCGACCCTTTCTCCGCCCAAGGAAGCCGTCGATGCCGCGCACGCTCTCCGTCCAGTCTCCCGCCATCCCGCTGGTGCTCGGCGCGCCCGCCCTGGAGCCCGTGCGCCTCGCCGGGCGCGAAGGCGTCAACAGCCTGTTCGAGTACGAGCTGCTGCTCAAGACCCCGGATGCGCTGAACCTCGTCGCCGCCGAAGCCGCCGACTTCGACCTCGACGCCTTCATCGGCCGCGAGATCAGCTGCCGGATCGAGCTCGACGGTGCGGGTAGCTTCGTTCCGGGCGGCGTCGGTGCCGCCACCGACCACCTGGGTGCAGGCGCCCGCGAGATCAACGCCCTCGTCACCGAGGCCGCGCTCTGGGGCGAGGAAGGGCGCTACATCCAGTACCGCCTCGTGCTGCGTCCCTGGCTGCACCTCGCCACCCTCAGCACCGACTGCCGCATCTTCCAGGACAAGACCGCCGTCCAGATCCTCGACGAGCTGCTCGCCGACTACCCCTACCCCGTCGACAAGCGCCTGTTCGACACCTACCCCCCGAGGGACTTCCAGGTCCAGTACAACGAGTCGGACTTCGCCTTCTTCGAGCGCATCTGCCAGAAGTGGGGCATCAGCTACTACTTCGAGCATTCCGAGGGCAAGCACCGCCTCGTGCTCAGCGACGCCATGGGCGCCTACCGTGCGCAGGAGAGCGCCGCCTACCGGGAGATCGACTACCACGCCCCCGGCTGGAAGCCCGATGCCGAATACGTGCACCGCTTCGAGCCCGTGCACCGGCTCACCAGCGGGCAGTTCACCAGCCGCGACTACGACTACACCCGGCCGAGGGCCGACCTGAGCGTGCGACGCAAGGACCCGCGCCCCACCGGGCAGGCCGACGGCGAGGTCTACGAATGGCACCTGCCCGGCGCCGCCGGCAGCCACTACGCGCAGCCGCGCGCGGGCGCCGCCGGACGCGAGAACGACCCCGGCGCGGAGGGCCGGCAGATCGCGCTGCTGCGCATGCAGGCGCTGCGCACCGCCGGCATGCGCGCGCATGCCAGCGGCAACCTGCGCGGCATGGCGCCGGGCTGCACCTTCAGGCTGCGCAACCATCCGCGGCACCAGGCCAACGCCGAGTACCTCGTGCTGGACACGCGCTTTCTCGTCGAGGACATCGCGCAGGAGAGCCAGCCGCGCGGCGCGACCGAGGGCCGCAGCCAGCGCTGGCAGGTGGAGGTGGATTTCACGGCCCATCCCGTGGGCGAGCCGCTGCGCCCGGCGCTGGTGCGCACGGCGCCGCGCACCAGCGGTCCGGTGGAGGCGCGGGTGGTCGGTCCTGCGGGCGAGAACCTCTGGACCGACGCGCTCGGGCGCATCAAGGTGCAGTTTCCATGGGACCGGCGCGGCCGCGACGACCAGCACAGCAGCTGCTGGGTGAGGGTGAGCGCCGCCTGGGCGGGCAACCAGCTCGGGGCGATCCACATTCCGCGCATCGGCCAGGAGGTGCTGGTGAGCTTCCTGGACGGCGACCCCGACCGGCCGGTGTGCACGGGCAGGGTCTACAACCAGGCGAACCTGCCGCCCTACCAGTTGCCGCAGCAGGCGGCGCTGTCGGGCTTCAGGAGCCGCGCGCTGGGTGCGGAGGCCGGCAACAGCGCGGCGGGGCCGAGCAACCACATCCTGATGGACGACACGGCCGGCGAGCAGCAGGTGCAGATCCAGAGCGACCACCGGCACAGCTCGCTGAGCCTGGGCAGCATCCGGCGCATCGAGGACAACGCGGGGCGGAAGGAGGCGCGGGGGGAGGGGTTCGAGGTGCGTACGGATGGCTGGGGTGCCGTTCGCGCAGCCGAGGGCCTCTACATCAGCACCGAGGCTCGCGCTCGAGCCCGTGGACACATCAAGGACATGGCGGAATCGCTGGCAAGGCTCGACGCCTCCCACGATCGACATGAGAACCTGGCTGCTTCGGCGCGGCAGGCCGAAGCCCACGCACGAGGCGACCAGGACGAGGTCGCACGGACTCTGCAGATGCAGAACGACGCCATACGGGGAAAGCGGGCGCATCAGCCTCCCCTGGAAGGTCATTTCCCCGAGCTCTCCGAACCTCATCTCGTACTGGCCAGTGCGGCCGGCATCGAAAGCACCGCCGCGGGCTCGACCCACGTCGCCAGTGAGGAGCACAACGCGTTCACCAGCGGTGGGCACACCAGCATCTCTGCCGGCAGGAGCCTGCTGGCCAGCGTGAAGGACGCGATCCGGCTCTTTGCCTATCAGGCCGGCGTGCGGCTGGTCGCGTTCGGCGGCGACATCGAGATCAAGGCACTCAAGAACTGCATTCGCCTCTTCGCCAACGTCGAGATCACCCACACGGCCAACCGGATCACCCTTCGCGCCAAGGAAGAGCTGCGCCTCGAGGGAGGCGGCAGTTGCGAGGTGTTCAATGCGCAAGGCATTACCAGGCGGACGCCAGGACGCGACGTCAGCCATGCGGCTTCGCATGCGTTCGTGGGACCGGACAACGTGCCCATGAAGATGAAGTTGCCTCAGACCGATCTCAAAGACATCCCAGGTGCCTTGCTGCTGCGGCTGGGTTCTCATGCGCAGGGAGGCCACGCATACGCCGGTGAACCGTACGAGCTCTACAAGAACGGCGCCAAGGTGGAGAACGGCGTCACCGACGAGCACGGGCAAATTCTCGTCAAGAACCACAAGAAAGGTACCAGCGCCTACGAGGTTCGCCTGACCAATGGCGCCCGGTTCGAGATTCGCGTGCACGACCGCCTGAACGGCTCCGTCGAGCAAATGCTCGGAAACAAGGGCTTCCGCGCAGCCCGCGACAGCACGGGTCGGCATGAGGACTACGGCATCGACGAGCAAGGGAGAGAAGCATGAGCGATCCGCAGACCCAGAATCCCAACACCGTTCACATCGACGAAGGCCGTCGCATTGCCGACTTCACGGTTCAATGGCGACTGGAGCGTGACGACGAGACGCATCCCTCGACCGCTTGCAACGCGCTGGAGGTGCTCATCTGCGGCAGGGAGGCGTTCGAGCGCATCGCGAGAGACATCGAAGCCGCCGAGGGTTCTATCGATCTCGTCTGTTGGGGCTTCGATCCGGGAATGGAACTCGTGCGCGGCGATGGGAAGGACCGATGGCCACGAGGCCAGCCGTTCGGCAGTCTGCTGCACGCGGCGGTGGGGCGCGGTGTCAAGGTGCGCCTGCTCGTCTGGTACGACCGCCTCGGAAGCGCCAAGCAGAACAACATGCCCGGCTACAGCGGGGACCAGCGTGGAGGCTACTGGATCAGTCCGACGACCACCACGCGCGAGGACAGGGCCATGGTGGGCATCGGCAGCCCGCCTGTGGTCTTTGGTGCCAAGGAATGGCGTACGGATGAGCAGGCGCGCCACGACTATTGCGTGGGCTGGTGGCGCGAAGTCATGGAAAGCGACAGCCGCATCGAGCTGAAGCTGCGTAGTGGCAGCAGTGTCGAGCAAGTGCGCGGCAGCCTCGCGTTGCCGGGCAACGAGGAAGACCCGCCCAGTTCGGTGGGCGGAAGCGCAGGTGGCATTGCGACCGAGAAGATGCTCTTGGAGCAGTTTCCCACGCACCACCAGAAGACCATCCTGATCGACTATGCATGGGAGGAAGGCAGCAAGGCGGTCGGCTACGTCATGGGGCTGAACTCCGTCACCGACTACTGGGACAGCGAAGACCATCCGTTCGACACGCCCCTGCGCGAAATCGATTGGGCGCGCAAGTCCGCCACGGCTGCGGCTCTGCCTTCCAAGGAGGAGATCAGCCGCGATCCCTACCAGGACTACGCCAGCCGCATCCGCGGCCCGGCGCTGCAGGGCGTGCATCGCAACTTCGTGCAGGCCTGGTCGCGGGCTGGCGGCACGGCCCGCCCCGACGATGCCGACCGTCTGCCGCCGAAACTCGCGCAGTTCGCGAAGCCCGGCTCCGGCATCCAGATCGTGCGCACCCAGCCGGAGGAAGGGCCGGACAAGACCATCAAGAAGCTCTACTGGCAGGCGGCCAGCAACGCACGCAATTACATCTACATCGAGAACCAGTACTTCTACTACGAGGCCTGGGTGCGCCATCTCAAGAAGATGCGCGCGGCCTTCATGAAGGGCGAACAGCTCGGCGGCGTGCTGCCGGGCAACAGCAAGCTGCTGCACCTGTTCGTCGTCATTCCCTGGCCGGAAGACGACGGCATGATCCCGCGCACCTACGACATGGTCAAAAGCCTTGGCGAAGGCGAGAGCATGCCCAACCAGCACGAGGCCATGCGGAGGTATGAAGCGCAGAGGAAAAGTTGGGAGACGCTCGACGAGCGGCAACGCGCCGACCGGCGCAATGCGCCCGTGCTGTATCCGAACCCGGTCTATGAATCAGCGCGGCGCGTGGAGGCCCCGGTGAAGAACCATGTGACCGGCGAACTCCAGGGACTGGGCATGAAGGTGCTGATCGCCCGGCTTGTTTCGCAGAACAAGGGAAAGCCCATGCCGAAGCCGGAGCAGAACTTCCGGCAGATCTACATCCACAGCAAGTTGATGCTGATCGACGATGCGGTCTTCACGCTGGGCAGCGCCAACCTCAATGTGCGCAGCATGGCGGTGGACAGTGAGCTCAACATGGTCACGGATGACCATCTGCAGGCCAGGACATTGAGGCAGAGGGTTTGGGGGATGCATGCGGACGGATATGGAAAGTCGGCTGGAGGAGGCGGAAGTCCGACAGGGATCAGGGACGCGTTCGACCATTGGAAGGAGGTGATGGGCGACAACCAGAGGATCATCGACAAGCATCTAGAAAAGCACATCAAAGGCTTCATCGTCCCCTTCAAGGACAAGCGAGAAATCTATTTCCGCCATGGCTGAGCGCTGCCGATGACACGATTTCTCCTTCTTCCTCTTCTCGCCTGTCTTCTCACTCTGACCGCCTGTCCCATGACCGAGCCCGTTGTACCTCCCGCCGCCCTGCCGCGCAACATGTCGCTGAGGGCCTTCGACCCGCACCGCCAGGACTTCGACTGCAAGTACGAAGCCGATGCCGTGCCGCCCATCGATCCCGAGGCCGAAGCCTGGCTGCAGGAAGGCCTGCGCCTCACCAGCCGGGATCTCTGGCCCGACCAGCGCAACTATCCGAAGGCGGTGGAGTTATGGCAGAAGGCCGCGGATCGCCACCACTGGAAGGCCATGATGAACCTGGCCGGTGTATTGATCGAAGGCGACGGTACCGAGCCATATGTCGTGCCGCAGGATACCGAGCGGGCGATCCGGATCGTCGAGGAGGCAATGAAGCTCGGAATTCCGGCTGCTTTCGACGCGATGGGCACCTACCACCAGCGAGGAATTGGCGTGAATGGCGATACCAGCCGGGCCTATGCGTTCTGGGAACTGGCGGCCTACAAGGGCAGCCCGAGTGCGCAGGCCTTTCTCGGACGGGCCTTGCTGGCCGGCTATGACAACCCGAAGGAGGGCATCTGGAGCAACGAGGCGGTGGGAATGAAGATGCTCGAATGCGCCTTTTCGCAGGGCAACGGCAAGGCGGCTTATGAGCTGGGACTCGAATACCGCGCAGTTCGCGAAGATTACGCCAAAGCTGTTTTCTATTTCCACAAAGGCGTCAAGTTCGGTAGCGAACGCTGCGCGAGCGCGCTTTCTGTGATGTTCGCAGGTGCGTACATGGAAAAGGGTGGGCCGTCCGCCGATCCCGCTCGCGAAGACCGCTACAAGGCTTTCGCCGACGCCCTCTACCAAAACCCCGACCTCCGCTTCCCCAACCTCGATAAGGTCCTCCCCCTCCCACCGGCCAAGCTCCCCCAGTGGGACATGAGCGATCCGCGCACCCTCATCGACGCTGCCAAGCCGCTGATCCCTGCGCCCACCGTCAAGCCCACGCCGGGCTCGCAGCGCACGGGCCGCGCCCACATCCCCCAGGGTCACGTATTGCCCGGCAAGCCTCCGATGTCGCCCCTCGAGCGATTCAGCCAGGCTGACCGCAGCCATGCGCCGGCCCCGCCCGTCTCCGAAGGTGGCGTCGTGCCCTACGCGGGCTACTGGCTCCCGCAGCTGAGCCAGTCGGTGCGCGAATTCCAGATTGCCTGGAACAGCCGTCAGGTCCCCCAGCGCTACGAGGCGGGCGAAGCCTTCGAGACCCCCGACCGCCGCAGCCTGGGTGAATACGCGAGGTTCATCGCGGTGCTGTGGCACTACATGGGCGAGCCCGTCAAGCTGCCCGACGCGGCGCCGCATGTGCTGGTGGCGCGCGGCGTGGTGCGCACGACGCGCAGGCCGCCGCCGCCGTGGCTCCTGTGCCGGGGCGGCAGGCCCTGTCCCCGCACGGGCATCTGGGACGCCGCGCTGGACAAGGGGCATGCGCTTGCCAGGGTCTTCGACACGGATGCGCGCCAGGCCTATGTGGAGCAAGGCCAGCCGTTTCCCGATCCGCGCGAAATCCACCTGGCCATCCAGCCGGACGAACTTCTCTGGATGTGGGTCGACAACGCCAACCAGCCCGGCCCCGCGGGCACGCGGATCACGCTGACCGACCTGCACGATGAACAGGGCAGGCCGCTGGCTTGACCATGCAAGGGAGACAACGCACATGAGCGCACAACCACTCATCCTCGACCACGACAAATGGCGCAAGGGCCTCGGCGGCGCGCCGGCCGGCGTGGCCGGCCAGAGCGACGGCAATGGCTACGCCGGGCTCGACCTCGACCTGATCACGTTCTCGGCCAGCAGCTTCAGCGGCGCGCGCTTTTCCGCCACGACGTTCAGGCAGGCCGACTGGTCCGAATGCCGATTCGCCGGCTGCGCCTTCAGCCAATGCGATTTCTCGAAGCTGCGGATGGCGGACTGCACTTTTTCCGACTGCATCTTCGAGTCGTCGAGCTTCGACAGCGCCGAATGGAGCGGCTGCACCTTCGAGCGCTGCACGTGGCGGCAGCTCGTGCTCGACAACGGACGTTGGCAGCGGGTGAAACTGCTCCAATGCAAGGGCAGTTCGGTCCAAGGTGCCGATGTGCAGGGCGAGCAGATCGACTGGACCGGCAGCGAGTTCCAGGACATGGAACTCGCGAACGCACGCATCAACTGAGGCTCGGGCGCGCGGGCTGGTCCTGCGCCGCCGCCGCGCGCAGCATGGCCTCGAACCATCCGGCCACCTGCCGCGCCTCGGCCGGGGCGCCGGGCGCGAGGCCGTAGTAGTAGCGTTCGAGCGGCATGCGCAGCGCGGGCAGCGGCGAGAGCAGCCGGCCCGCGGCGAGGTCGTGCGCGATCAGCGAGGTCGGGGCGAGCGCGAGGCCGAGCCCGTCGAGCGCGGCCTGCAGCACGAAGTGCAGGTGGTCGAACTGCAGCCGTCCCGCGGGCCGGGCGCGCGGGGCGCCGAAGGCCTTCTTCCACGCGTCCCAGTCGTCCCGGCGCGTCTTCGCGGACAGCAGTACGTGCGCGCCGAGCGCCCGGAGGTCGTCGAGCGGCCGGGCGCGCAGCAGCGCGGGCGCGCCGACGACCAGCACCTCGTCCTCGAGGAAGGGATGCAGCCGCATCGACGCGGGCCAGCCGTCGCGGCCGCGGCGCACCGCGATGTCGAAGGCGCCGAGGGCCTGCTCGGGCTGCACGGTGCTGGTGACGACGCGCGGCTCGATGCCGGGGCAGTGCAGGGCGAAGGAGGGCAGCCGCGGAATCAGCCAGCGCACCGCGAACGAGGGCCGCACGTTGATGCGCACCGCGCGCACCGGCTCCGCGGTGCGCAGCGCGCGGGCCGCGGAGCCGATCTGCGCGAGCGCGGGCTCGACCTCGGCGAAGAACTGCTGGCCCTCGGGCGTGAGCGCGACCTGCCGCACGCGGCGCTCGAACAGCGGCACGCCGAGAAAGGCCTCGAGGCCCTTGATCTGCCGGCTGACCGCGCTGTGGGTGACGTGGAGTTCCTCGGCCGCCTGCGTGAAGCTCAGGCGGCGCGCCGCCGCGGCGAAGGCGCGCACGGCGTTGAGGGGCGGCTCTCGACTCGGCATGCGTGCGATTTTCTCACGCATGAAGCGCGTTAATGTCGTTTGTCGGCGCGCCGCGCAGCGCGCACCATCGGGTACCGATGCCCGCCGCTTCCGAGACCGACCGCCATTCCCGCCACGCCGCGCTCGCGCTCGGACTCACGCTGCCGACGGACGTGGTGCTCTACCTGCTGCTGCCGATGTACCCCGCGCAGTTCGGCGTGTCGTTCGCCGAGGCGGGCGTGCTGCTGGCGGCGAACCGGCTGATCCGCATCGCGGGCTACGGCTGGGTGGCGGACTTCTACGCGCGCCACGGCGACCGCCGCACCTGCACGCTCGCCGTGGCGGGCGCGGTGGGATGCGGCCTCGGCTATGCGCTGCTCACGGGCTTCTGGGCGCTGCTGCCGCTGCGGCTCGTCTGGGGGCTGTGCTTCGCGGCCTTCAACCTCTCGACGCAGGCGCTCGCGACCGCCGATCCGATGGGCGCGGCGCGCCGCAGCGGGCGCTCGCGCGCCTTCATCGCGATGGGGCCGGTGCTGGCGCTGCCGCTCGGCGCGGTGCTCGCGCAATGGAGCGGGCCGCGCCTGATCTTCGGCATCCTCGCGGCGGTGGCGCTGCTGGGCCTGGTGGCGGCCCGGCGGCTGCCGGCCGCGCCGCATCCGGTCGCGGCGCCGGCGCGGCGCTTCCAGCGGCCGACGAGCCTCGACAGCTGGTCGTTCATGGAGGGCCTGGCGCTCGACGGCCTGTTCATCGTCGGCCTGGCCTACCTCGGCCGCGACCTGCTGCCCGGCGCGGCGGTGGTGGTGGCCGGCGTGCTGATGGCGACGCGCTATCTGTCGGAGATCGTGCTGAGCCCGGCGGGCGGCCGCATGGCCGAACGCTTCGGCGCCGAGCGGCTGCTGGTGGGCCTCTCGCTCGTGACCGCGCTCGCGCTGGTGGGCTTCGGCCTCGGCTGGCTCTGGAGCTGCGCCGCGCTGATCGTGGTGCTGCGCGCGCTGCAGCTGCCGCTGGTCGCCCCCATCGTCGCCCACCGCACGCCGGGCCCCGAGCGGCTGCAGGCGCTCGCGGCGCGCTCGACCTGGCGCGACATCGGCGCGGGCGCCGGACCGGTGCTCGCGGGGCTGCTGCTGCCGCGCGCGCCGGCGGCCTGGATCTACGGCGTGGCCGCGGCGCTGCTCGCGGCCACGGCACTGGCCTGCAGGAGAAACCATCGATGATGACGACCCATGACCCCCATGCGATCCACAGCCTTGCCGCGCTCGAGGCGCTGTTCGGCCGGCCCGGCGAGGCCTCGCTGAAGAAGGAGGTGCCGTTCCTGCACCCGGCCTACCGGGCGCTGATTGCCGCCTCGCCGTTCGCGGTGCTCGCCACGGTCGGGCCGGACGGGCTCGATGCCTCCCCGCGCGGCGACGCGCCGGGCTTCGTCGCGGTGCACGACGAGAAGACGCTGCTGCTGCCCGAGCGCCGCGGCAACAACCGCATCGACAGCCTGCGCAACATCGTGGCCGATCCGCGCGTGGCGCTGCTGTTCCTGATCCCGGGCGTGGGCGAGACGCTGCGCGTCAACGGCCGCGCGCGCATCACGGCCGCGCCGGCGCTGCTCGCGCGCTTCGCGGTCGAGGGCCGGCCGCCGCAGTGCGTGGTCGAGATCGCGGTCGAGACCGTGTTCTTCCAGTGCGCGCGCGCGATCCAGCGCTCGCAGCTCTGGGCGCCGGTGCGCGAGGGCCCGCGCACGGTGCCGACGCCGGGCGCGATCCTCTCGGCGCTGACCGATTCGGCCTTCGACGGCGAAACCTACGACCGCGAGCTGCCGGCGCGGCAGCGCGCCACGCTGTACTGACTAGCCGGCCGCCTCGGCCTGCTGCTGCGCGCGCATGATCTGGTGCCGCTGCCAGTAGGCGCCGAGCGCGCCCTTGAAGCCTTCCTTCTGCTTGCCGATGCCCGCGAGCTTGAGCCGGGTGGTGCGCGCGCCGAGCATGCGCTTGTCGTGGTGCGTCACGATGAGCACGTCGCCGAAGGTGGCGTCCTTGTAGGTCAGGTTCTTGACCTCGTCCCAGCCGACCGTCGCGCCGCCCGCCGCGGTGGAACGCAGGCCCTCGTGGCTGATCTCGATCTGCGCGCCGTTCTTGAGCGCGAACGCGACCGGCGGGAAGTGGCGCAGCACCACCGCGCGCTCCTCCTCGGTGGCGGGCTCGTAGCGGTAGGCGAGGCTCAGCTCGTGGTTCTGCACGAAGCGCGCCTCGTAGACGCTCCACAGGCGCTGCTCGATCGCGGCGGCGGTCTCGATCTCGTCGGCCCAGCTGGCCTGCGGCGCGGCCGCGACGATGCTGCCGTAGGCGCTCTCGGGCACGTGGTGGCCGACGTTGCGCATGCGCTCGACCAGCGGCGGATGGGTGTCGTAGGGATGCGGCACGTCGGCGGTCTTCATCGCCTCGAGGAAGTCCTCCGAGCGGGCATAGGGCGGCAGGCCCTCGGCCACGAAGCCCGCGATGCCGAGCGCGCCGGCATGCTGCCGGTCGTGCGCGAACAGCTTCTGCTCCACGTCGTCGCGGTAGCGCGCATAGGCCGCGATCTTGACCAGCGACTGCGCGATGGCGGACGGCGCCGTGAGCCGGGCGGCCACGCGGTCGGCCAGGTACTCGCGCTCACGGCTGTCGCGCGCGAGCGCGAAGGCGAAGATCATGCGGTAGAGCCGCAGCAGGTAGTGCGCGACGATGGTCAGGCCGCCGCTGCGCATCTGCCAGGTGTATTCGTCGAACTGCTGCAGCTTGGGGCCGAGCAGGGCGCTGCTGCGGGTGTCGCCGCCGCCCAGGTGGGCGAGCTCGTGCGCGAGCACCGCGTCGGCCTCGGCCTGGTCGAGCACGCGCAGCAGCGGAATGCTCACGAACAGCGTGCGCCCCTGCAGCGCCCGGCCGCCGGCCGAGCAGGGCGCCTCGGTGACGAAGAAGTTGGTGTCGATGCCCGCGACGATCTGGTCGGGCGGCGCGGTGTTCACCCGCGCGGCGAGCTGGCGCACGCGCGCCCACAGGCGCGGCGCGTCGGCCTCGGCGACGAGCTCGCCCTCGATCTCCCAGTCCGAGGGCAGCTTCTTGAACAGCAGGTAGATCGCGTAGAACACGGCCGCGGCGGCGGCGATGCCGGCGATCGCGATCAGCTTGACGTAGTAGCTGTGCCAGAAGAAGGCCGTGACCCAGAACGACAGCCACACCAGCATCGCGCCCTGCAGCACCACCTCGACCGCGCTCGCCGCCGTCATGAGCCGCCAGCCCGCGACGAAGCTCGCGTAGCGCAGGCCGCGGTTGGCGAACGCCAGCGCGCCGAGCACCAGCGCGCTCGCGAGCAGGGCCGCGCCCAGCAGCAGCGTGCCGATGGCCGCGCGCTCGACCCAGTGGAACTGCCACTGCATGCCGTAGGGCGGGCAGACCTTGTCGTGGAAGTTCCGGTCCTCGGGTGCGGTCGCGGTGCAGGCGGCCGACAGCGGGTGGCTGCGGTAGAACGCCGTGGCCTCGGCCTTGTCGGCGGCCGTGAGCCGCGCATCCTTCGCGATGCGCGCCTCCATGGCCTGCAGGAACTCCGCGTCCTGCGAGCGCAGCGCGTGGCTCGTGAAGGCGAGCGTCGCGGCGGGGATGGCGAAAAGCGAGACGAGCGTCAGCAGAAAGACGCGGACGAGATCGGTGCGGATCGCACTTGCGGCGGCCATGGCGGTACTCCTCGAAGCCTGTTGTGTGGTTGTTCTGGACTCTCTCCGAAGGCCGTAGCGTAGCGCTCGTTTACAAATGAATACGAAGTGCCTCATCGGGCGGCGGCGCGATGCGTCGGCCGCGGGGCGCAGCGACCCCACGCCAGCGCCGGCCGCGGCGCTTGGCGACAATCGCGTCGATGCGTTCTTCCTCTCCGTTCTTCAGGATGGCCCTGCTGCTGGGCCTGCTCTCCGCCATCGGCCCCTTCGCCATCGACATGTACCTGCCGGCGCTGCCGGCCATCGGCCAGACGCTGGGCGCCGACATCGGCGCGGTGCAGATGAGCCTCACGGCCTTCTTCCTTTCGCTGGGCGCGGGCCAGCTGCTGTTCGGCCCGGTCTCCGACATGGTGGGGCGCAAGCCGCCGCTCTATGCCGGGCTCGCGCTGTTCGCGCTCGCGAGCGTGGGCTGCGCGCTCGCGACCGACATCCACACGCTGATCGTGCTGCGCCTGCTGCAGGGGCTGGGCGCAGCGGCCGGCATGGCGATCCCGCGCGCGGTGGTGCGCGACCTGCACACCGGCACCGATGCCGCGCGGCTGATGTCGCTGCTGATCCTGGTGTTCAGCGTCTCGCCGATCCTCGCGCCGCTCGCGGGCAGCGCGGTGATCGCGTTCGCGGGCTGGCGCGGCGTGTTCTGGGCGGTGACGATCGCGGCGGTGGCGGGCCTCGCGATGATGGCGACGCAGCTCGAGGAGACGCGGCCGCCCGCGGACCGCGTCGAGAGCAGCCTCGGCAGCGCGCTCGCGGCCTACGGGCTGCTGCTGCGCGACTGGCACTACCTCGGGCTGGTGTTCATCGGCGGCTTCGCGATGGCGGGCTTCTTCACCTACCTCGCGAGCTCCTCGTTCGTGATGATCGGCCACTACGGCCTGTCGCCCGCGATGTACAGCGTGGCCTTCGGCGTGAACGCGGCCGCTTTCATCGGCGCCTCGCAGTTCACCGGGCCGCTGGGCGAGCGCTACGGCCTCGTCGGGCTGGTGAAGTTCGGCGTGGTGGCCTCGAGCCTCGCGATGCTGGCGATGTTCGCGTATTTCGCGGGCGGCGGCGACAGCCTCTGGGTGCTGGTGGTGCTGTACTTCGTGGCCTCGGGCTTCATGGGCCTCGTGATCCCGACCACCGGCGTGCTCGCGCTCGAGATGCACGGCGCGATCGCGGGTACCGCCTCGGCGCTGCTCGGCACGCTGCAGATGCTGACGGGCGCGCTCGCGATGACGGTGGTCGGCATGTTCTCCGACGGGCGCCCGCTGCCGATGGTGACCGGCATGGCGGCCGGCGCCTTCATCTCGCTCGCGCTGACCTGGCTCACGCTCGGGCGCGTGCGTTCCGAACCCTCGCGCAGGACGCAGCGGGCGTGAGGGCGCGCAGCGACTTCGGCGACGAGGGCACGGCCGGCGCGGCGGCGCCGGTCGACGGCCTGCCGCAGCCCGCGCGGCAGCGTGCGATGCTGGTCATCATCCTCGGCATCATGGTGGCGGTGCTCGACGGCACCATCGTCAACCTCGCGCTGCCGGGCATCGCGCGCGAGCTCCAGGCCAGCCCCTCGCACGCGATCTGGGTGGTCAACGCCTACCAGATCGCCACGCTGGTGATGCTGCTGCCGCTGGCCTCGCTCGGCGACCTCGTCGGCTACCGGCGCGTGTACCTCGTGGGCATGGCGGTCTTCACGCTGGCCTCGGTGGCCGCCACCTTCTCGAATTCGCTCGCCACGCTGATCGTCGCGCGCACCTTCCAGGGGCTGGGCGCGGCCGGCATCATGAGCGTCAACGCGGCGCTGGTGCGGCTGACCTTCCCGGCGGCGCTGCTCGGCCGCGGCATGGCGATCAACTCGATGGTGGTCGCCACCTCCTCGGTGGCCGGGCCCTCGGTGGCGGCGGCGATCCTCTCGGTGGCCTCGTGGCCATGGCTGTTCGCGATCAACGTGCCGCTCGGGCTGCTGGTGTTCGCGCTCGGCATGAAGGCGCTGCCGTTCAACCGCGTGCCGCCGGCGCCGGGGCTGCGCTTCTCGCCGGTGGACGTGGCGCTCAACGTGCTGATGTTCTCGCTGGTGTTCCTCGGCGTCGACCGGCTCGGCGTGCGCGAGGGCGGGGCGGCGGACGGCGCGGCGTCCTCGTCGGCGTGGGCGATCCTGCTCGCGGGCGTGGCCGTGGGCGCGATCTACCTGCGGCGCCAGCGCCGGCTCGCGGTGCCGCTGTTCCCGATCGACCTGCTGCGCATCCCGGTGTTCGCGCTCTCGATGGGCACCTCGGTCGCGGCCTTCTGCGCGCAGATGCTGGCCTACATCGCGCTGCCTTTCCTGCTGCTCGACGTGTACGGCCGCAGCCACATCGAGGCCGGCCTGCTGATCACCGCCTGGCCGCTCGCGATCGTGGCGATGGCGCCGGTCGCCGGCCGGCTGATCGGCCGCTACCCCGACGGGCTGCTCGGCGGCATCGGGCTCGCGCTGCTCGCGACCGGCCTCGCGCTGCTGGCCGCGCTGCCGGCCCATCCGGGCAATGCCGACATCGCCTGGCGCATGGCGCTGTGCGGGTTCGGCTTCGGGCTGTTCCAGTCGCCCAACAACCACACCATCGTGACCTCGCCGCCCGCGCACAGGAGCGGTGCGGCCAGCGGCATGCTCGGCACCGCGCGGCTCACGGGCCAGACCCTGGGCGCGGTGGTGCTGGGCGGCGTGTTCAGCTTCTGGAGCCCGCACGGCGGCCACGGGCCGGTGGTGGCGCTGGTGCTGGCGGCGTGTTTCGCCGGGGTTGCGGCAGTTTTCAGCAGCCTGCGGCTCCGGACGACGGGGCACCACGGCTGAATCGGTTAGGGTACGGCCCCATGACGGAAGTACCTGACACCGTGGTTTGCCCGGGCTGCGACGCGGTTTTCAGCCGCGCGCCGCTCGCGCGGCGCGAGGTTTCGTGCTGCGCCCGCTGCGGCACCGAGCTCTACCGCCATCCGGGCGACCTGCAGCGCAGCATCCTGCCGCTCACGCTCGCCTGCCTGATCATGTTCGCGATCGCCAACCTGTTCCCGATCGTCGAGATCGAGCTCCAGGGCCTGCGCAGCCAGACCACGCTGGCGGGCGCGGTGGTGGTGCTCAGCAGCGAAGGCATGTCGGTGGTGGCGCTGCTGGTGCTCGCGACCACGCTGCTGTTTCCGCTGCTGCAGCTGTGCATCCTGGCCTACCTGCTGGTGCCGCTGCGCTACGAGCGCCGGCCCGCGGGCTTCGCGATCCTGGTGCGCTCGATGCAGATGCTGCGGCCCTGGGGAATGATCGAGGTGTTCCTGCTCGGCGTGCTGGTGGCGATCGTCAAGCTCTCGAGCATGGCGACGGTGGTGGCCGGGCCCGCGCTCTGGGCCTTCATGGCGCTCACGGTGATGCTCACGGCCGTGCTCTCGTTCAATCCCAACGCGTTCTGGGAGATGACCTTCCGGCCGCCCGGCCACCCGACGCAGGAGGGCGCGTGATCGGCCGCTGGCGCCGCGGGCGCGACGTGCACGAGGCGCCGGGCGAGGAGCCCGCGTTCGTCACCGCGGCCTCGCTCGGGCTGCTGGCCTGCCCGCACTGCGACGCGGTCTGGCGCGACGCGGCCGAGGGCGATCCCTGCGGCCGCTGCGGCACGCGCCTGTACCAGCGCAAGCCCTATAGCCTGAGCCGCACCTGGGCCTTTCTGATCGCGGCCTGCATCATGTACATCCCGGCCAACCTGCTGCCGGTGATGATCACGCGCACGCTGTTCGGCGCGCAGTACGACACCATCCTGAGCGGCGTGATCTACTTCTGGGTCTCGGGCGCCTACGGGCTCGCGGCGATCATCTTCATCGCGAGCTTCCTGGTGCCGCTGTTCAAGCTCACGGTGCTGATCCTGCTCGCGCTGCTGGCGCAGCGCGGCAGCGACTGGCGCCGGCCGGAACGCGCGAAGCTCTATCACATCGTCGAGATCATCGGCCGCTGGTCGATGCTCGACGTGTTCGTCGTCTCGCTGCTCGCGGGCCTGGTGCAGATCCAGGGCTTCGCGGTGATCCATGCGGGCGTGGGGATCGCGGCCTTCGGCTCGGTGGTGGTGCTGACCATGCTGGCCTCGCTGAGCTTCGACCCGCGGCTCAACTGGGACGGCCGGGACGCGCAGCAGGCCGCGCGCGAGCGGCGACGGGAGCCATCGAATGAAGACAGGGAAGCCAGACCAGCATGAGTGACGAAGACGCCAAACCCCAACCGCACCCGGCGCCGCCGCCGGACCTTCCCGCGCCGCGCGTGGTGCGACGGCGCGAGTGGCTGCCCTCGCTGATCTGGCTGATCCCGATCGTCGCGGCGCTGGTCGGCGTGATGCTCGTGGTGCGCATCCTGATGGAGCGCGGCCCCGAGATCGTGCTGACCTTCAACACGGCCGAGGGCCTCGAGGCCAACAAGACCGCCGTCAAGTACAAGGACGTGCAGATCGGCACGGTGCAGAGCCTGCGGCTCGCGCGCGACCGCTCGCACGTGCGCGTAACGGTGCAGCTCAACAAGGAGGCCGAGAGCTTCACGGCCGAGGATTCGCGCTTCTGGGTGGTGCGGCCGCGGCTCGACACCTCGGGCATCTCGGGCCTGGGCACGCTGCTGTCGGGCGCCTACATCGGCGCCGACGCGGGCGTGTCGAACGAGACCGCGAGCGAGTTCAAGGGCCTGGAAGACCCGCCGATCGTGACGCGCGACGTCCACGGCCGGCAGTTCCTGTTGCGCGCCGTCGACGTGGGCTCTCTCGACGTCGGCTCGCCGGTGTACTTCCGCCGCATCAAGGTGGGGCAGGTGGCCGCCTACGAGCTCGACGGCGACGGCCGCGGCGTGACGCTGCGCGTGTTCGTCAACGCGCCTTACGACAAGTTCGTCGGCGTCAACACGCGCTTCTGGCAGGCCAGCGGCATCGACGCCCAGCTCAGCGCGAGCGGCTTCACGCTGCGCACGCAGTCGCTCGCCACCATCCTGCTCGGCGGCATCGCCTTCGGCGCGCCCGACGACGCCATGGGGCCGCGCGCGGACGAGAACGCGGCCTTCGCGCTCGCGGGCGACGAGACCACCGCGATGAAGGAGCCCGACGGTCCGCCGCAGACGCTGCTGATGTACTTCAACCAGTCGCTGCGCGGTCTGACGCCGGGCGCGCCGGTGGACTTCCGCGGCGTGGTGATCGGCGAGGTCAAGTCCATCGGCGTGGAGTTCGACCGCGCCGAGCGCGAGTTCCGCATGCCGGTGCTGGTGCAGGTCTACCCCGACCGCCTGCGCCGCCGCGCGGGCGAGCACGGCACCGAGTCGCGGCACTCGCAGCAGGAGCGCCTGCGCTTCCTGGCCGAGAAGGGGCTGCGCGCCCAGCTGCGCAACGGCAACCTGCTGACCGGCCAGGTCTACGTGGCGCTCGACTTCTTCCCGAAGGCGCCGCCCGCGAAGATCGACCTGAGCAAGAGCCCGGTCGAGCTGCCCACGATGCCCAACAGCCTCGACGAGATCCAGTCGCAGGTGCAGGAGATCGCGAGCAAGCTCAACAAGGTGCCCTACGAGGAGATCGCGGCGGACGTGCGCACGACGCTCGCCACGCTCAACAAGACGCTCGCCACCGCCGAGCAGGCGGTGAGCCGGATCAACAACGACGTGACGCCCGAGCTCACGGCCGCGATGAAGGACGTGCGCAAGACCGTCAGCAGCGCCGAGCGCACGCTGGCCGACGACTCGCCGCTGCAGCAGGACATGCGCCAGACGCTGCGCGAGCTGACGCGCGCCGCCGCCTCGGTGCGCGTGCTGACCGACTACCTCGAGCGCCATCCCGAATCGCTGTTGCGCGGCAAACCGGACGACAGGAAATGAAGAAGACGACCAGGACCTTCCCATCCGCCGCGGCGCTGGCCGCCGCCGCGCTGCTGGCGCTCGCGGGCTGCGCGAGCAAGCCCGACAGCTACTACACGCTCGCGAGCCCGGTGCCCGCGGCCGAGGCGGCGCCCTCGACGCTGGGCAGCGCCGCGCCGATCTACCTCGAGCTCGCGCCCGTGGCCGTGCCCGAGCGGCTCGCGCGCCCGCAGATGGTGGTGGGGCGCTCGGCGGGCAGCGTGCAGGTCGACGTGCTCGAGCAGCACCGCTGGGCCGCGTCGTTCGAGAACGAACTGCGCGACGCGCTCGCGAGCGGCATCGCCGACCGCCTGGGCGCGGTCGACGTGACCAAGGGCGGCCGGCCCGGCGCGCAGCCGGTGTGGCGCGTCGCGGTGCAGGTGCGGCAGTTCGATGCGGTCGACGGCGGCCGTGTCGACGCGGGCTTCGGCTGGAGCGTGCGCCGCTCCGACGAGACGCGTTCGATCTCGTGCCAGCTCAACGTCGGCGAACCGGTGGCGCGCGGCATCGATGCGCTGGCCCAGGGCGCGCAGCGCGTCACGGCCGCGGCGGCCGCGGCCATCGCGCGCAGCCTGGCCGCCGCGCGCGCGAACGCCGGCGCCACCACCTGTCCGGCGTGAACAGGCGGCGCCGAGGCATGCCATGGCCCAGATCGGCAAGCCGCCCTGCGATCAGGCGCTGATCCTGCATGGCGCGAAGGCGCCCGGGCCCGCCTGTCCCGAGGCCTCGAAGCCCTGGGTGCTGGCGGCGGCGATCATCGGCTCGAGCATGGCCTTCGTCGACGGCACCGTCGTCAACGTCGCGCTGCCCGCGATCCAGGCCGATCTGCGCGCCACCGCCTTCCAGGCCCAGTGGGTGGTCGAGTCCTATGCCTTGCTGCTCGCCGCGCTGCTGCTCGTGGGCGGCGCGCTCGGCGACCACTTCGGGCGGCGCCGCATCTTCGCGCTCGGCGTCGGCATCTTCGCCGTGGCCTCGATGGCCTGCGCGCTCGCGTCCAGCGTGCAGCAGCTCATCGCCGCGCGCGCGCTGCAGGGCATCGGCGGCGCGCTGCTGGTGCCGGGCAGCCTGGCGCTGATCAGCGCCGCCTTTGCCGAGAAGGAGCGCGGCAAGGCCATCGGCACCTGGTCGGGCGCGAGCGGCATCACGGGCGCGGTGGGGCCGGTGCTCGGCGGCTTCCTCGTCGACTATTTCTCGTGGACCTGGGCCTTCCTCATCAACCTGCCGATGGCGCTCGGGGTGCTCTGGATCGTCTGGCGCCACGTGCCCGAAAGCCGCGGCGAGGCGGCCTCGGGCGGGCTCGACCTGTGGGGCGCGCTGCTCGCGACGGCCGGGCTCGGCGGCATCGTCTACGCCTTCATCGAGGCGCCGACGCAGCAGTGGCGCTCGGTCCCGGTGCTCGCGGCGCTGGGCATCGGGCTCGCGGCCAGCGCCGCCTTCGTGGCGGTGGAGCGGCGCGCGCGCACGCCGATGCTGCCGCTCGGGCTGCTGCGCATCGGCAACTTCAGCGGCGCGAACCTGCTCACGCTGCTGCTCTACGCGGCGCTCGGCGGCGGGCTGTATTTCTTCCCGCTCAACCTGATCCAGGTGCAGGGCTACTCGGCCACGGTGGCGGGCGCGGCGCTGCTGCCGTTCATCGTGATCATGTTCGCGCTCTCGGGCTGGGCCGGGCAGCTGGTCGACCGGGTCGGCCCGCGGCTGCCGCTGGTCGCCGGCCCCGCGATCGCGGCCGTGGGCTTCGCGCTGTTCGCGCTGCCCGGTGCGAACGCGAGCTACTGGCGCCATTTCCTGCCGGCGGTGGTGGTGCTGGGCTTCGGCATGACGGTGACGGTGGCGCCGCTCACCACCACGGTGATGAACGCCGTCGGCCCGGGGCAGGCGGGCGTGGCCTCGGGCGTCAACAACGCGGTCTCGCGCGCGGCGGCCGTGCTCGCGATCGCGGTGTTCGGCGTGCTCATGGCCTGGGCCTTCGACGCGGCGCTGGCCGAGCGGCTGCGCGGCCTGGGCGCCTCGCCCGCGGCGACGGCCTTCCTGGAGGCCGAGCGCAGCAAGCTCGCGGGCGCGGCCATGCCGCCCGGCCTCGACGCGGCGACCGCCGCGGCGCTGCGGCGGGCCGTGGCCGAGTCCTTCGTCGCGGGCTTCCGCTGGGTGATGCTGGTGAGCGCGGGGCTGGCGCTGCTCAGCGCCTTCTGCGCGTGGCGGATGATCCGCGACGGCGCGCGCCGCGCTTGACAAGGGTCCCGGGCTGGGCTGATACTGAACTCATCGGTTCAACATCAGCCCCAGGAGACCCCATGCAAAGAATCATTCCCTGCCTCTGGTTCGACGGCAACGGCGAGGAAGCGCTCAAGTTCTACAGCGCGATCTTTCCGAACTCCCGCGTGACCGACAAGCTGTTCTGGGGCGACACCAATCCGGCGCAGAAGGGCTCGCTGCTCACCGCCACCTTCGAGCTCGACGGCCAGTCGTTCATGGTGCTCAACGGCGGGCCGCAGTACAAGTTCACGCCCGCGATCTCGATGCTCGTGCAGTGCGAGACCCAGGCCGAGGTCGACCACTACTGGGACCGGCTGCTCGAAGGCGGCGGCGAGCCCGTGCAGTGCGGCTGGCTCACCGACCGCTACGGCGTCTCGTGGCAGGTGGTGCCGATGGCCATGATCCGCATGTTCCAGGACAAGAACGCGGCCAAGGCCGCCGCGGCGATGGAGGCGATGATGAAGATGGTCAAGCTCGACCTCGCCGCGGCGCAGAAGGCCTTCGACGCGGCCTGAACCTCGGCCCGATCCGCACGGGCCCGGCGGTCACATGGCGTCGAATGCCGCCTGCAGCGCGGCCTTGTCCGACTTTCCGCTCTGCAGGAGCAGCATGAGCAGGATCCGCGCCTTCTGCGGACTCAGGTCGCCGGCCATGACGGCGCCCGCATCGAAGGTGGTCTTGCCGCCGCCTTCGAAGCCGTAGTTCGCCATCACGCGGCCATGGGGGACGCGGGTCGAAATGACGACGGGAATGTTCTTGCCCAGCGCATATTTCACGGCCTCGAACATGGGCTTGTTCATATTGCCCATGCCCAGCGCCTGGACCACGATGCCTTTGGCGCCCTGGTCGACGGCGCTGCGCAGCAGGCTGCCGTCGGCCCCGCCGTACATGGCGACGATTTCGACCTTCGGCATCGGTTGGTCGCCGAGTGCGACATGCTGGCGGCGCAACTGAGCCCTCGAAAAGACCACGCGATCGGGATAGACCTCGCCGAGAAATCCGTACTCGCCGGATTTGAAGGTTTCCACGTTGGCGGTGTGGGTCTTGGTGACGTAGCGCGCGGCATTGATCTGGTTGTTCATCGCGAGCAAGGTGCCCTTGTTCCTGGCTTGCGCGTCAATCGCGATGCGCACCGCATTGAACAGGTTGCGGGGGCCGTCGAAATCCGACGCGGACGCATTGCGCTGCGCGCCGATCAACACGACCGGCTTTTCCGACTTGACCGTCAGGTCCAGCCAGAATGCGGTTTCCTCGAGCGTGTCGGTGCCGTGCGACACGATGACGCCGGAGACCTCGGGACGCGCCAGCGCCTTCTCGACGGCCCGGGTCAAGGCGACCCAGCGCGGCGGATCCATGTAGTCGGACGGCACATTGGAGAGGTTGTTGACCTCGATCCTGGCGAAATCCGCGACCGCGGGCACGGTGGCCAGCAGGTCGTCGCCGGAAATGGCCGGCACGGGCGCTTTCTTGACCGGGTCGATCTTCATCGCGATGGTGCCCCCGGTGGCGATGAATTGGACCGTTGGCTTCTCCTGGGCGTGGGCCGCGCCGATGAGCGCGCCGCAAAGACCCAATACAAATGCGATTTTTTTCATGCTTTCTCCCTGATTGCAATTCAGTTGATGAACTCCGTCCCGAATCGAATCGGGAGGGTCGATTGCATTGTGCAGCAGGGGGCGGATCGCTCCGCCGAGCATGGGTCCGGCGGGCGCCGCTACACCAGCCGCGTGATCGCCTTCCTGCGCCACACGAGCCGGTAGTACGCGGTCTGCAGCAGCAGCATCGCGCCGAAGGTCGCCGGATAGGCGTACCAGATGCCGTCGAGCCCGATGCGGTGGCTCATGAACCAGGCCACCGGCACCTCGAGACCGAGCAGGCACAGGATCGAGATCAGCGTCGGCACGAGCACCGAGCCGCTCGCGCGCATGATCCCGGAGATGGCCGAGGCCATGCCGAAGATCACCAGGCTCCAGAGCATGATGTGCAGCAGCTTCTGCGCGATCTCGATCACCGGCGCGCTGGTGATGAACAGCCCCATGAGCGGACGAGAGAACAGGTAGCCGAGCAGCACCAGCCCGCCGGTGAGCACCAGGTTCATCATCAGCGCGGTGCGCGCGATCGCGCCGAGCCGGTCGGCCCGGCCCGCGCCGATGGCCTGCGCGCCGAGGATCGAGGCGGTGATGGCGATCGAGATCGCGGGAAACTGCACGTAGGCCACCACCTGGTTGACCGCGCCGTAGGCGGCCGTCGCGCTCGCGCCGTAGCCGTTGACCAGCGACAGCAGCACCACCTCGGCGAGCGCCACCACGATCATCTGCACGCCCGTGGGCACGCCGACCTTGAGCACCGACCTGAGCAGCCGCAGGTCGATGCGCATGCTGCGCAGGAAGGCCGCGTCGGGCGCGAGCGGGCTCGCGCGCTGCCGCAGCCGCCAGCCGAGCCAGAGCGTCGACAGCACGAAGGCCAGCACGCTGGCCCAGGCCGCGCTCGTCACGCCGAGCTGGGGCAGGCCGCCCCAGCCGCGGATCAGCGCGGGCGTGACGACCAGGCCGGTCAGCGTCGAGATGATCAGCGTGAGCAGCGGCGTCACCGTGTCGCCCACGCCGCGCAGCATCGCGGTGGACAGCAGGAACACGAACACGCCCGGCATCGCGATCAGCATGATCCGCGCATAGCTGGTGGCGTCGGCCAGCACGTCCGAGGGGGTGCCGAGCAGCACCAGCATCGGCGTGGTGAAGGCGCCGCCGAAGACCGCGATCACCAGGCCCATGAGGATGCCCACGCTGAGCGTGGTGCCGGCCACGGCCCTGGCCTTGGCCACGTCGCGCGCGCCCCAGGCCTGGCCGATCAGCACCGAGGCGCCGGCGCCGAGGCCGATCACGAAGGCGATGAAGAAGAACATCACCGGAAAGAAGCTCGAGACCGCGGCCAGCGCGTCGACACCGATCATCTGCCCGATGTAGATGTTGTTGAGCGTGCCCGAGAGCGACTGCAGGATGTTGCTCAGCAGCATCGGCGCGAGGAAGAACAGGAATGTCTTCCAGAGCGCGCGCGGCGCGCCCACGGGCGCGACGGGCGTGCCCTGCAGGCCGCTCGGGTTGGGGGGCGTGGTGTCGTCGTTGTTGTCGTGTTTCATTCGTGGGACCAGCTCGCGCCGGCCAGTTCTTGCAAGTGGGCCCGCAGGTCGTCGGGCCAGTCGGCGATCCGCGCCTCGAACCGCGCGCGCTCGCCGGCGAACAGCGCGCGCGCCGCTTCCTCGAAGCCGGGCAGGTTGCCCGCGAGCGCGGTCATCACGCCGTAGGCGGCCTCGCGCGCGGCGCGCACGGTATCGCGCCCGGCATGCACGCGTCGGGCCTCGTCGACCAGCCGGCGCAATGCGACCGAGGCGCCGCCGGGCTGGCGCGCGAGCCATTCCCACTGACGCGGCAGCAGCGTGACCTCGCGCGCCACCACGCCGAGCCTGGGCCGTCCGACGCCGCGCGGGCGCTCCGCGGCAGCGCTCGCGGGCGGCGGCGCCGGCTCGCGCAGGTCGAGATCGATCTGCGCGCCGGTGCGGTCGTCGAACACCAGGCAGGACGCGTCGTCCGTGCGCGCCCGCAGCGCCGCGGCCAGTTCGGCGCGCGTGCCGCGGGCGATGCGGCGAAAGCCCGCGAAGGCGGTCAGACGGGGCGCGGCCTCGTCGGACGCGTCGGTGGGCGGCAGGAGCGGAGTCTGGAGGGTCATGGCGGCGGGACGGTAATTTACCCGGGCGCAATGAAGAAAGCCTGACTTTTCTTGCGCCCGGGCGAAAAGAAAGGCGAGCGGGGCGGCCGGCACGGCGCGGCGTCAGGCGGGTCCGTTGTAGCCCTGCGGCCCGCGGCAGCCCGTTTCCTCGCACCAGAGCGCGTACAGCGCCTCGAGCTCGGCCGCGCGATCGAACGTGGGGTCGTCCTCGCGCTCCTTCACGCGCCCGAGTTCCTCGAAGTCGAAGGCCGCGGCGCCGAGCGCGTTCCAGTCCAGCTGCAGCGCCTTGTTGCGGTGGGCGCGCAGGTCGAGCTCGAAGCGCTGGCGGTTCATCGCGCCCACCACGTCGCGCGCGGCGGCGACGTAGACGCGGCCGCTCGCGCGGTTGCGGATCGCGAACACGCCGGCGGGGAGCGTGCTTTGCTTGTATTGCCGGGCGAGGGCGCGCCGTGCTTCCTGGGAGAGTGTCATGGGCGAAATTTTACCCGGGCAAAATGAATTGTTCAATGTACCCGGGTAAAAATGCCGACAACACGGCCGCGCCGCGCCGCCGCGCCGGCCGGGGCCTCCATCTCCCTATGGCAAACTCCCGCGCTTCATTCGACCAACGCGACCGGCCCGGCCGGTCGCAGCGACAGGGACGCCACTCAGCAATGCAGAAAATCATTCGCCAGCTCGCCGCCGAGATCAAGGTGGGCGAGCATCAGGTGAAGGCCGCCGTCGAGCTGCTCGACGGGGGCGCCACGGTTCCGTTCATCGCGCGCTACCGCAAGGAAGCCACCGACGGCCTCGACGACACCCAGCTGCGCGAGCTCGAGGCGCGCCTGGCCTACCTGCGCGAGCTCGAGGACCGCCGCGCGGCGGTGATCAAGAGCATCGACGAGCAGGGCAAGCTCACGCCCGAGCTGCGCGCCGCGATCGAACTCGCGCCGACCAAGCAGGAGCTGGAAGACCTGTACCTGCCGTTCAAGCAGAAGCGCCGCACCAAGGGGCAGATCGCGCGCGAGTTCGGCATCGAGCCGCTCGCCGACAAGCTGCTGGCCGATCCCACGCTCGATCCCGCGGTCGAGGCCAAGGCCTTCCTGCAGCCCGCGACCACGCTCGACGACGGCAAGCCGGGCCCCGATTTCTCGACCGTGCCCGCGGTGCTCGACGGCGTGCGCGACATCCTTTCGGAGCGCTGGGCCGAGGACGCGGTGCTGGTGCAGAGCCTGCGCGAATGGCTCTGGAACGAGGGCCTGCTCAAGTCCAGCCTGATGGCCGGCAAGGACGAGAACAACGCCGACGTGGCCAAGTTCCGCGACTATTTCGACTACGACGAGCCGATCGGCCGCGTGCCTTCGCACCGCGCGCTCGCGGTGTTCCGCGGCCGCGCGCTCGAGATCCTCGACGCCAAGCTCGCGCTGCCGGTCGAGCCCGAGCCGGGCAAGCCGAGCATCGCCGAGGGCCGCATCGCGCTGCACCTGGGCTGGAGCCATGCCGGCCGGCCCGCCGACGACCTGATCCGCAAGTGCGTGGCCTGGACCTGGCGCGTGAAGCTCGCGCTCTCGACCGAGCGCGACCTCTTTACGCGGCTGCGCGAGGAGGCCGAGAAGGTCGCGATCAAGGTGTTCGCCGACAACCTGCGCGACCTGCTGCTGGCCGCGCCCGCGGGCCCGCGCGTGGTCATGGGCCTGGACCCGGGCATCCGCACCGGCGTGAAGGTGGCCGTGGTCGATGCCACCGGCAAGCTGGTCGAGACCGCGACCGTGTTCCCGCACGAGCCGCGCAAGGATTGGGAAGGCTCGCTGCACACGCTCGGCAAGCTCTGCGCCAAGCACGGCGTGAACCTGATCGCCATCGGCAACGGCACCGCGAGCCGCGAGACCGACAAGCTGGCCGCCGACCTGGGCAAGCGCTTCGAAGGCCTGCAGCGCGTGGTGGTCAGCGAGGCCGGCGCCTCGGTGTATTCCGCCAGCGAGTTCGCCTCGCAGGAGATGCCCGACGTGGACGTGAGCCTGCGCGGCGCCGCCAGCATCGCGCGCCGCCTGCAGGACCCGCTGGCCGAGCTGGTGAAGATCGATCCCAAGAGCATCGGCGTGGGCCAGTACCAGCACGACGTGAACCAGAGCGAGCTCGCGCGCACGCTGAGCGCGGTGGTCGAGGACTGCGTGAACTCGGTGGGCGTGGACTTGAACACCGCGAGCGTGCCGCTGCTGAGCCGCGTCTCGGGCCTGTCGGCCAGCGTGGCGAAGGCGGTGGTGCGCTGGCGCGAGGCCAACGGCGCCTTCTCCACCCGCAAGCAGCTGCTCGAGGTCACGGGTTTCGGCCCCAAGGCCTTCGAGCAGAGCGCGGGCTTCCTGCGCATCCGCGGCGGCGCCGACCCGCTCGACATCACGGGCGTGCATCCCGAGACCTATCCGCTGGTGGAGCAGATCATCGTCAAGACCGGCAAGCCGATCACCGAGCTGATGGGCCGCGCCGACATGCTCAAGACGCTCAAGCCCGAGCTGTTCGCGAACGAGAAGTTCGGCGTGATCACGGTGAAGGACATCCTCGGCGAGCTCGAGAAGCCCGGCCGCGACCCGCGCCCCGACTTCAAGGTGGCGCGCTTCAACGACGGCGTGGACGACATCGCCGACCTCAAGGAGGGCATGGTCCTCGAGGGCACGGTGAGCAACGTGGCGCAGTTCGGCGCCTTCGTCGACCTCGGCGTGCACCAGGACGGCCTGGTCCACGTGAGCCAGCTGAGCCACAAGTTCGTCAACGACGCGCGCGAGGTCGTGAAGACCGGCGACATCGTCAAGGTCAAGGTCATGGAGGTCGACGTGGCGCGCAAGCGCATCGGCCTGTCGATGAAGCTCGATGCCGCGCCGGCGCGGCGCGACGGCCCGCGCGACAACCGCTTCGAGGGCGCCGGCCGCGGTCAGCAGTCCTACGGCCGCCGCGACAACGCACCGCAGCCGGCGGGACAGATGGCGAACGCCTTCGCCAAGCTGCAGGGGCTGCGCAAGTAGGCATGCTGCACGGTTCTTGCTGAGGCGGGCGGCACCATGATGAAGGCATTGCGCATCTACGCCGGCCCCGCGGCCCGCAAGCACATCGAGCAGCACGGCCTGCGCCCGCAGGACGTGCGCACGATCCCCGGCGCGGCGGGCGGGCCCAAGGGCCTGATCCTCGGGCCGCTGGACCGTTTCCTCTTCGGCCGCTGGCTGCCGCGGTCGAGCCAGCCGGTGCACCTGGTGGGCGCCTCGATCGGCGCGTGGCGGCTTTCGACCGCCTGCCTTTCGGAGCCCGGGAAGGCCTTCGAGCGCTTCGAGCACGACTACGTGCACCAGCAGTTCGAGGTGCCGCCGGGGCAGAAGCGGCTCAGCCCGCAGCAGCTCAGCGAACGCTTCGCGCAGAGCCTGGTCGATTTCTACGGCGGGCGCATCGGCGAGGTGCTCGCGCATCCGCGCTACCGGCTGCACGTGGTGACCGCGCGCGGACGCCACATCCTCGGGCGCGAGGGCAGGGCGCGCACGCCCGTGGGCTACCTCGGCGCCTTCGCGACCAACAGCCTGCACCGCCGCAGCCTGGGCGCCTGGCTCGAGCGCTGCGTGTTCTCCACGCCCGGCGCGCCGCTGCCTTTCGCCACGCGCGACTTCCGCACGCGCCAGCATGCGCTGAGCGAGCAGAACTTCAACCTGGTGCTCCAGGCCTCGTGCTCGATCCCGTTCCTGCTCGCGGCGGTGCACGACATCCCCGGCGCGCCGCGCGGCGCGTACTGGGACGGCGGCATCACCGACTACCACCTGCACCTCGACTACCAGCCGGCCGACGAGGGGCTGGTGCTGTATCCGCACTTCCAGCGCGCGGTGGTGCCGGGCTGGCTCGACAAGGGCCTGCGCTGGCGCCATCGCGCCACGGCCTTCCTCGACCGCATGGTCGTGGTCGCGCCCGATCCGGAATGGGTGCGTTCGCTGCCCAACGGCAAGCTGCCCGACCGCAAGGACTTCGTCCACTACGCCAGCGACGCGCAGTCGCGCATCACGGCGTGGCGAAAGGCCACGCGCGAGGCCCAGCGGCTGGCCGACGAGTTCGAGGCCTGGCTCGAGGCCGGGCCGGAATCTTCGCGCGCGATCCTTCCGCTCTGAGCACGCGCCGGGGCAAACCCTGACCTCGGCGGCGCGCGGGCGCTTCGAGAATGACCCGGTCGTTCCCGTCGTCATTCCAGAGAGAAAGAAGCCGCCTTCATGCCGCAGACCCGCATCTCACGCCGCCATTTCACGCTCGCCGCCACGGCCTCGGCCGCCGGCCTCGCGCTTCCGGCCTTCGCGCAGGGCGCCTGGCCCGGCAAGCCGGTCCGCGTGGTCGTGCCCTACACGCCGGGCGGCTTCACCGACCAGATGGCGCGGCTGGTGCAGGCGGGGCTGCAGGCACGGCTCGGCCAGCCGGTGCTGATCGACAACAAGCCCGGCGCGAACAGCCTGATCGGCGTCGACGCGGTCGCGAAGTCGGCGCCCGACGGCAGCACCTTCGGCGTCGTGATCGCGGCCTACGCGGCCAACACCACGCTCTATCCGAAGCTGCCCTACGACCCGCAGAAGGACCTCGCGGGCGTCTCGCTGATGGGCGTCTCGCCGCTGCTGGCGGCGGTCAACGTCGACGCGCCGTTCAAGAACGCGCGCGAGCTGATCGCCTATGCGCGCGCGAACCCGGGCAAGGTGAGCTTCGGTTCCTCGGGCAACGGCTCGGCCGCGCACCTCACGACCGAGCTCTGGAAGTCGCTCACCCAGACCTACATGATCCACATCCCGTACCGCGGCGCCGCGCCCGCGCTCACCGACCTGATGGGCGGGCAGATCCAGCTGTTCTTCGATGCGCCCACGGGCCTGATCAACCAGGCCAAGGCCGGCAAGGTCCGGCTGATCGGCGTGGCGGGCGACAAGCGGCTGGCCGCGGCGCCCGAGGTGCCGACCTTCATCGAGCAGGGCTTCGCGGGCTTCACCGGCAGCACC
>CBHTTS010000029.1:0-29284 GCA_966095775.1 uncultured Variovorax sp.
GCTGGTGGATCAGGTCGTCGGTGGCCTGCGCCATCATCACGCGCGCGCCCTTCACGTCGGCCTCGCACAGCAGCAGCTTGTGCTGCAGGCTGCTGAAGTCGCGCCGGCCCGCGGCCTTGCGCGCGGCCTCCTCGACCAGGCGCGTGACCTGGCGGCGCACGAGCTCGAGCCGCGCCACGTTGGCCGGCGGCAGGCGCTCGCGCTCGAGCAGGAACTTGGCGCAGGTCCACCCCTTGCCGACCTCGCCGATCAGGTTGTCGTCGCGCACCCGCACCTCGTCGAAGAACACCTCGTTGAGGTGGTGCCAGCCGTCGATGGTGCGGATCGGGCGCACCGTGATGCCGGGCGCGTCCATCGGCACGAGCAGCAGCGAGATGCCGTCCTGCTTCTTCGCCTCCTTCGAGGTGCGCACCAGCATGTAGATCATGTTGGCCTCGTGCGCATGCGAGGTCCAGATCTTCTGGCCGTTGACCACCCATTCGTCGCCGTCGCGGCGCGCGCTGGTCGTGAGCGAGGCCAGGTCCGAACCCGAGCCCGGCTCCGAATAGCCCTGGCACCACCAGTCGGCGCCGTCGAGGATGCGCGGCAGGAAGCGCGCCTTCTGCTCGGGCGTGCCGAAGCGGATGATCACCGGGCCGATGTGGCCGAGGCCGTGGTGGTAGAGCGGCGGGCAGTCGTTCTCGGCCATCACCTCCTCGAAGATCAGGCGCTGGCGGATGTCCCAGCCGGTGCCGCCGGCTTCCTTGGGCCAGCTCGGCGCGCCCCAGCCCCTGGCGTTCAGGATCTTCTGCCAGGCCTGGTACTCGCGCTTGGTGATCTTCTGGCCCGCGGCCACCACGGCGCGGATCTCCGGCGGGCAGGACGCGCGCGCGAAGGCTTCGAGTTCACGCCGGAACGCGGCGTAGTCGATGGACATCAGTTCGTCTCCTTGGATTCTTGGGGGCGCAGGGGCCGCGGCTCAGCCCTTGCGCAGCTGCGCGATCAGCTCGTCGAGCGCGGCGGCGGCGCCGTCGGCGTCGCGCGCGCGCAGGCGCCCGGCGATGTTCCGGCGCAGCGGATAGAGGTCGGGCCGCGCACGCACCGGCAGCACGTGCGTCATGCGCTCGCGCAGCACGCTGGTCATGGTCTGCGCCATCAGCGTCAGCGCCTCGTTGTGGCCCGCGGCGGCGATGGCCGAGAAGAAGCGGCTCGCCGAGTCGATGCGGTCGCGGCGCGGCGCGTCGTCGGGATGGGCCTCGATCGCATCCACCGCGGCCTCGACCGCGTCGAGCTCGGCCTCGTCGGCGCGTGCGCAGGCCAGCCGCAGCAGCGTGCCGTAGAGCGTGCGGTAGGCCTCGTCGACGTCGGCGTCGCCGAGGCGGCCCTGCAGCACGAGCTGGCGCAGCGACTCGGCCAGCATCATGTAGGCGCCCTTGTAGAACACCAGCGCCTGGTCGGCCGCGCCCGCGCCCATGTGGCGCACCTCGCCGATGCAGACGATGTGGTCGCCGGCCTCGTGGCGCGCGAACACGCTGCATTCGAAGCTCGCGAGGCAGTCGTCGATCAGCGGCATGCCCAGCTGCCCCGGGCGCCAGGCCACGCCCTCGAACTTGCGCTCGACCTTGCTCGAGGCGAAGCGCGCCGACAGCGCGTCCTGCTGCGCCGAGAGGATGTTGATCGCGAAGCCCTCGGCCTGCTCGAAGGTGGCGAGCAGCCGGCTCGCCTTGCGCAGGCTGAACAGCACCAGCGGCGGCTCGAGCGAGACCGAGCTGAAGGAGTTGCAGGTCAGGCCCGCGGGCTCGCCCTCGGGCGTGCGCGTGGTGATCACGGCCACGCCGGTCGGGAAGCAGCCGAGCAGCTGGCGGAACAGCGCGGGCTCGACGGCTTGGGGAAGGCGTTCGGCGACTTCGGACATGGCGGCTCCTCGGTGCGGCGCGGCTCAGGCGGCCGCGAGTTCGGGCGCGGGCGCGGCGGCGTGCGGCGGATCGTTGGCGATCTCCCGCTGCACGGCGGGGATGATCACCTTGGCCCAGGTCTCGAGCTGGCGCAGCATCGTCGGATGGTCGAAGTCGCCCATCTGCGTCTGGAAGCAGTAGTGCACGGGCTTGAGCGTGCGGATCTCGCGCACCACGCGCTCGATCACGGTGTCGATGCTGCCCACCGGCAGCAGCGCGCGCATCTCGTCGAGCGTGGGCTCGCCCTCGACGATGCCTTCCTCGACCTGGTAGTCGTCTGCGATCTGCGCGGTGCGGCGCTTCAGGCTCACGGCGATGCGGCGCTGGTAGCGCGCGCAGTCGAGGTAGCGCTCGACCTCGTCCTTGTCGTCGCTCGCGTACGCGGCGCGCAGCAGGCCCACCTGCACGCCCGCCGGGTCCTTGCCCTCGGCGCGCGCCACCTTGTCGATCAGGGCGCGCGTGCCCGCGAGCTTCTCGAGGCCGCCGTCGCCGCCCGAGACGAACACGTGGTGGTTCGACCGGATCGCGCGCGACAGGAAGGCCGGGTCCACGCTGGTGATCCACATCGGCGGCATCGGCTGCTGCACCGCGCGCTGGCTGATGGCGCTCATGGGCTGCTGGTAGAACTCGCCGTCGTAGCTGAACTTGGGCTGCGTCAGGCCCAGCTCCAGCATGTCCAGGATCTCGAAGGTGCGGCCCTTGGCCGTCTCCAGCGAGACGCCGAAGCGCTCGAACTCGAAGTGCTGGTAGCCCGAGCCGATGCCCAGGTTCAGGCGGCCGTTGGAGAGCTGGTCCACCATGGCCACGTCGGCGATCAGGCGCGCGGGGGTGTACAGCGGTGCGACGACAATGCCGGTACCCAGCCTGATCCGGCGCGTGACCGCGGCGCAGTGCGCGATCATGGTCAGCGGCGAGGAGCACATGCCGTAGTTGCTGAAGTGGTGTTCGGCATACCAGGCCGCGCCGAAGCCCAGCTCGTCGGCCAGCCGCGTCTGCTCCACCGCGTCGCGCAGGATCTGGTGGGACGTCTTATGCTTGTTCCGTTGCTGCATCAATATGAAGATTCCGAAATCCATCGCTGGGCTCCTTGTAGGCTGGTTGCGTGCCTGGGATCGTAGGAGCGGGGTGCGCACGCGGCGCACCATGCCGCGCACAGCTTCTTTGCGCGGATTGAAATGAAGGCGCTCGATTCGCTGCGGATCTTCGTGATCGTCCAGAGGAAGGGCAGCCTCTCGGCCGCGGGGCGCAGCCTGAGCCTGTCGCCCGCGACCATCTCTCGGCGCATCAGCGCGCTCGAAGAGGAACTCGGCGTGCAGCTGGTCGACCGCACCAGCCGCAACCTCAAGGTCACCGAGGCCGGCCGGGCCTTCCTCGAGCATGCGGAAGAGGTGCTCGAGGCGATGGCGCGCGCCGAGGAGGCCGCGCGCAACGCCAAGCTGCTGCCCGAGGGGCGGCTGCGCATCCACTCGCGCACCCAGCTCGGGCTGCGCGTGATCGCGCCGCTCCTGCCGGGCTTCGCGCAGAAGCATCCCGACATCCGGCTCGAGCTCGAGCTGTCCGAGCACCCGGTCAACCTGGTCGAGCAGGACTTCGACGTCGACATCCGCACCGGCGAGTCGAACGACTCGAGCTTCGTCATCAAGCGGCTGCTCAGCAGCGACGAGGTGCTGGTCGCGAGCCCGGCCTTCATGAAGGTGCACAAGCGCATCCGCCATCCGCGCGACCTCGCCGAGGTGCGCTGCCTGACCTACCGCCGCGAGCGCGAGGCCACCACCTGGAAGTACATCGACGAGGACGGCCAGCAGCAGGAGCTCGCGATCGAGGGCGCGATGAGCTGCAACAACGGCGAGCTGCTGCGGCTCGCGGCGATCGGCGGCATGGGCATCGCGCTGCTGTCCGAAGCCACCGTGCGCGGCTGCCTCGAGGACGGCACGCTGGTGCGCGTGCTGCCCGGCTACCGCTTCGCGGTGCGGCAGTTCTCCAACGGCATCTACGCCGTGTTCCGCAAGAGCCGCACGCTGCCGCTCAAGGTGCGGGCCTTCGTCGACTTCGTCGCCGAGGCGCTGCGCGAGCGCGAGGCGCCGCCCTGATCAGTCCGCGAAGCGGTGCGCCGCGAGCCCGCGCGCCGGCAGCCCGCGCACCTCGAACAGCGCCCCGTCCTGCGGCGCGGTGCCCGTGAGGTTGGTGCTCTTCGAGATCGAGGTCACGTAGGCCCGGTCGAGGTCCGGGCCGCCGAAGCAGAGGCTGGTCGGGTAGGTCGCGGGCAGCGCGACCGTGCGCTCGAGCCGGCCGTCGGGCGCGAAGCGCGCCATCGTCGCGGCGCGCGGCAGCACGCTCCAGACGAAGCCCTCGGCATCGACGGTCGCGCCGTCGGGGCCCGAGGCGAAGGCGTCGGTCCGCGCGAACACGCGGCGGTTCGCGAGCGGGCCGTCGGGCGCGTAGTCGTAGGCCCAGATCGTGCGCAGCGGGCTGTCGGCCACGTAGAGCGTGCGGCCGTCGGGGCTGAAGCAGGGGCCGTTGGCGAGCGCGAAGCCGTCGGCGAGCCGCTCCACCCGGCCGCCGGGGCGCAGCCGGTAGAGGGCGCCGAGGATCGGCTCGCCGTCCTGCCGGTGGCCGTGCAGCGTGCCCGCGACGAAGTTGCCCCAGGGGTCGCACTTGCCGTCGTTGAGGCGCACGTCGGGGTGCTCGGTGTCGATGCGCGCGAGCGGCGCGAGCCGGCGCGTGCCGAGGTCGTAGCGTGCGAAGCCGTGCCGCAGCGCGAGCAGCACCGCGCCGCTCTCGCACGGCGCGATCGAGCCGACCGGCGCGGGCAGCGGGTGCCGCTCGGCCGCGCCGCTGCCGGGCCACAGGCGGTGCAGCGTGCCCGCGAGCGAATCGATCCAGCACAGCGCGCCGCCGCCGCGCGCGTCCCAGCAGGGGCTCTCGCCGAGCAGGTCGCGGGTGTCGCCGAGGATGCGCACGGCGGCGGCCTTGTCGTTCATGGGGCCGCAGTGTGGCGGCCGGCGCGCGCGCACGGGCGCGGCTTCGTGCAAAGCAGCTTTTCAGACCTTGCAGCGTGCCGCGGCGGGGCGCTCGATAGACTGCGCCGACGGCCGCCCGAGCGGCCCGGCTTCCCCGGCCCGGCGGGAAGCGCAACAGGAGACAAAGAACATGGCTTTCTTCAAGTTCATCGCCCGGGCCCTGATCGGCCTCGGCCTCGTCGTGGGCGCGGCCCAGGCGCAGCAGCCGCTGCGGCTCGTGGTGCCGTTCGCCGCGGGCGGCGGCACCGACCAGTACGTGCGGCTGCTCGCGTCCGAGCTCGCGAAGAAGGGCACGCCGGTGATCGTCGAGAACAAGCCCGGCGCGAGCGGCATCGTGGCCGCCGACTACGTCGCGCGCGCCCGGCCCGACGGCCTCACGCTGCTGGTCTCGTCGCTCGGCACCCTCGCGAGCAACACGGTGCTGTTCGAGAAGCTGCCCTACGACCCGAAGAAGGACCTCGCACCCGTCACGCAGATCGCCTACCAGCCCGCGATCGTGGTCGGCCGGCCCGACCTGCCGTACAGGAACATCTCGGAGATGGTCGCCTTCGCGCGCGCCAACCCCGGCAAGATCAACCGCGGCTCGCCGGGCGAGGCGATCCTCACCAACCTCGCGCCGCTCGGCTTCGAGCGCTCGATCGGCATCTCGACCACGCACGTGCCCTTCAACGGCGATTCGCCCGCGATCCAGGGGCTGCTGAGCGGCACCATCGACATCGACGGCACCTCGATCACGAGCGTGCTGTCGCTGGTCCAGAGCGGCAAGCTGCGCGTGCTCGGCGTGATGGACGGCCGCCGGCTGCCGCAGATGCCCGATGCGCCCACCTTCAAGGAGCAGGGCTTCGACTTCGAGGCGCTGCTGTGGTATTCGCTCTCCGCGCCCGCGGGCACGCCGGCCGAGGCCGTGATGCGGCTGCACAAGGCGGTGAACCAGGTGATCGCCGACCCCGCCTTCGTGACCAAGGCGCGCGCCATGGGCATGGAGCCGCGCGGCAGCGCCAGCCCGCAGGAGCTCGCGAAGTTCGTGCAGGCCGAGCACGAGCGCTGGGTGCCGCTGCTGCAGAGCCTGAACCTGCCGAAGCAGCATTGAGGCCGGGCGGCGGGTTCAATTGGCGGTGTGGCCGCCATCCACCGGCAGGATCGCGCCCGTGACGTAGCGCGCCTGGTCGGAGGCGAGGAACACCACCGGGCCCGCGATGTCGTCGGGCTCGGCCGCGCGCTTGAGCAGGGTGCGTTCCACCATCATCGAGAAGCGCTCCGGGTCGGCCGCGACCTGCGTGGTCATCGGCGTCATCACCAGGCCCGGCGCGACCGCATTGACGCGCACGCCGTGCGGCCCGAAGTCGCGCGCCAGGAACCTGGTGAGCTGCGCCACCGCGCCCTTCGAGGCGCCATAGACCGCATGGGCGCGCGTGGCGACCAGCGAGGTGATCGAGGCCACGTTGACCACCGCGCCGCGCGTGGCCTTCAGGCCCTCGGCGCAGGCCATCGTGAGCTGCAGCACGCCCTTGACGTTGACCGCCATCACGCGGTCGAGGTCTTCGGCGAGCTCGGCCGGATCGGTGGACCGGGTGCGCCCGCCGATGCCCGCGTTGTTGACCAGCACGCCGACCGGACCCCACGCCGCCGCGATCCCGGCGACCACGGCCGCGCATTGCGCGGCATCGCGCACGTCGAGCGCGAACGCGCGGCAGCGCGCGGCGAGCGCGGGTTCGAGGCCGGCCATGGCCGCGCGGGCGCTGTCGAGCCGCACGTCGGTGACCGCGACGCGGCAGCCGGCCGCGAGCAGGCGCAGCGCGATCGCGCGGCCGATGCCCTGGCTCGCGCCGCTCACCAGGGCGACGGTGCCGTCGAAAACGGGGGAGGAAGAGGCGGGATGCTGCATCGGCGCAGTCTATGAACGGGGCCGCGCCGCGGGGCTCGCGAAAGCGAAAACCTGCTTTGCGCCGCGCGTGCGTGTGGGCTTTGCGCCGGCCGTCCGGGTGGCCGCCGATATACTTCGGCCGATGCGCCGCTGGCTCCTGGTCTTCCTGCTGTTCGTGCTGCCGCTCCAGTTCACCTGGGCGTCGGCGGCCGGCTATTGCCGCCACGAGCAGGAAGCGAACGCGCCCCACGTGGGCCATCATTCGCACGAGCATGCGGGCGATCGCGACACCGCCTCGAAGAGCGCCCAACCCGCGGCCGACGATGGCGACGCCACGGCGCTGGGCCTGGAGCACAGCGACTGCAGCTTCTGCCACCTGGGCTGCGCGAAACCCTTCGCGCGCGCACTCTCCGACCCCACGCTGGCACTCGGCCAGCACTTCGCGCCCGCGCCGCCGGGCCCGCTCGCGCTGGTCGGCGCCGACCGCATCGAGCGGCCGAACTGGCACCGCGTCGGCTAGTCCGGCGCGCGGCCCGCTCCCCCTTCCTGTTCCCTGATCGTCTTCGGACGATCCGCTGACGCGCGCGCCGGATTCCCCCGTTGTCCTTTCCACAACCCGGAGAATTCGATGCACAGGCTCCTCGTGCCGCTCATGCTGGCGGCATTGGCAATCAACCCTTCGCTCGCGCAGCCCGCGGGCCCGCCGCTGACGCTCGCGCAGGCGGTCTCGCGCGCGCTCGCCAGCCATCCCGAACTGCGTGCGGCCGAGCATGAAATCGACGCCGCCGACGCCGCGCGCGACCAGGCCGGCGTGCTGCTGCCCAACCCGACGCTCGGCATCGAGCTCGAGGACGCGCGGCGCGAGACGCGCACCACCACGCTGCTGCTGAGCCAGCCGATCGAACTCGGCGGCAAGCGCGCGGCGCGCATCGAGGCGGCCGAGCGCGCCCGCGAGGTGGCGCGGGCGCAGCGCGCGCAACGCGAGGTCGAGCTGCGCGCGGCCGTGACCTCGGCCTACTTCGCGGCGCTGCTCGCGCAGGAGCAGGTGACGCTCGCCGAGGCGCTGCTGCGCCTGGCGCGCAGCGGCAGCGAGGCCGCGGGCAAGCGCGTCGCGGCCGGCAAGGTGTCGCCGGTCGAGGAGACCAAGGCGCGGGTCGCGGCCGCGGGCGTGGCGATCGAGCTGGCCCAGGCGCGCAGCGAGCGCGCGGCCAGCCTGCAGGCGCTGCGCGCCGCGATGGGCGCGCCCGACGCCGAGCTGCCGCGCCTCGACGGCAGCGCGCAGGACCTGCCGGCCGCCGCGAGCGCCGCCGACGTCGCCGAGCGCCTCGCCGCGGCGCCGGCGCTGCGCGTGGCGGCGCTCGAGGTCGACCGCCAGGGCGCGCTGGCCGCGATCGAGCGGTCCAAGCGCATCCCCGACATCACGCTGACGCTGGGCGCGAAGCGCGCGGCAGAGGTGGGCCGCGACCAGGCCGTGGTCGGCTTGTCGGTGCCGCTGCCGATCTTCGACAGCAACCGCGGCAACCTGCGCGAGGCGCTGAGCCGCCAGGAGAAGGCACGCGACGAGGCCGATGCGCTCGCGATGCGGCTGCGCACCGAGGCGCTGGCGGCGCGCCAGCGCCTCGACACCGCGCGGCTCGAAGCCGAGACGCTCGCGCGCGAGGTGCTGCCCGGCGCGCAGAGCGCCTTCGAGGCCGCCACGCGCGGCTTCGAACTCGGCAAGTTCAGCTTTCTCGAAGCGCTCGATGCGCAGCGCACGCTGTTCCAGGCGCGCGCCCAACACCTCAAGGCCCTCGGCGAGGCGCACCGCGCGGCCGCCGAGCTCGACCGGCTCATCGGCGCACCCGCCGCCGCAGCCACCTCCCAGGACAGGAACCGCTCATGACCCCCGAACAGAAAACCCCGTCGCGCATCGGCCGCAAGCAGCTGATCGCCATCGCCCTCATCGTCGCCTTCGGCTTCGCCGCGGGCGCCCTGATCCTGCGCTCGCAGCCCGGCGGGCGCGCCGATGCCGGGCAGGCCCATGGCCACGGCGGCGGCGAGGCCGCTGCCGGCAAGGAAGACCACGGACACGACCACGAGGAAGAGGAGGGCGGCCACGAGGAGAAGCACGCCGGCGAGAAGGAGAAGGAAGGCGGGCACAAGGAGGAACAGGGCGCGCACAAGGACGAAGGCCACGGCAAGGAGGCCCGCGAGGAGAAGGGCCACGGCGACGAGAAGGGCAAGGTCGCGATGACCGACGCCCAGGTGCAGGCCGCGGGCATCGCGATCGAGGCCAGCGCGCCCGCGCCGATCCGCCAGGCGCTGCAGTTCCCGGGCGAGATCCGTTTCAACGAGGACCGGACGGCGCACGTGGTGCCGCGCGTCGCGGGCGTGGTCGAGCGCGTCTCGGCCGACCTCGGCCAGCAGGTGAAGAAGGGCCAGGTGCTCGCGGTGATCTCGAGCGCGGCGGTCTCCGAGCAGCGCAGCGAGCTCGGCGCGGCGCAGAAGCGCCTCGAGCTCGCGTCCGCCACCTATGCGCGCGAGAAGAAGCTCTGGGAGGAGAAGATCTCGCCCGAGCAGGACGTGCTGCAGGCGCGCCAGGCGCTGCGCGAGGCCGAGATCGCGGTCGCCAACGCGAGCCAGAAGCTCGCCGCGCTCGGCGCGCCGGCCACGGGCGCGAGCCTCGGGCGCTACGAGCTGCGCGCGCCGTTCGACGGCATGGTGGTCGAGAAGCACATCGCGCTCGGCGAGTCGGTGAAGGAGGACGCGAACGTCTTCACCATCTCCGACCTGTCGACGGTCTGGGCCGAGATGAACATCGCCGCGCGGGAGCTGCCGCGCGTGCGCGTCGGCGAGAAGGTCACGGTGCGCGCGAGCGCCTTCGATGCCGCGGCCGAGGGCCGGGTGGCCTACGTCGGCGCGCTGATCGGCGAGCAGACGCGCACCGCGCGCGCGCGCGTCACGCTCGCCAACCCGCAGCTCGCCTGGCGCCCGGGCCTGTTCGTGAACGTGGAGGTGGTGGCCGACGAGGCGAGCGCGCCGGTGACGGTGTCGAGCGAGGCGGTGCAGATCGTCGACGGGCAGCCCACGGTCTTCCTCAAGGTGGACGGCGGCTTCGTCGCCCAGCCGGTGCGCACCGGCCGCTCGGACGGCCAGCGCGTGGAGATCGTGAGCGGCCTCGCCGCTGGCGCGCGCCATGCGGCCGCGGGCAGCTTCGTCGTCAAGTCGCAGCAGGGCAAGGGCTCTGCCACCCACACCCACTGAGCGGACGGACGACGACCATGTTCGAACGCATCATCCGCTTCGCCATCGAGCAGCGATGGCTGGTTCTCCTCGCGGTGCTCGCGATGGCGGGGCTCGGCATCTTCAGCTACCAGAAGCTGCCGATCGACGCCGTGCCCGACATCACCAACGTGCAGGTGCAGATCAACACCGAGGCGCCGGGCTACTCGCCGCTCGAGACCGAGCAGCGCATCACCTATCCGATCGAGACCGTGATGGCCGGCCTGCCGGGGCTCGCGCAGACGCGCTCGCTCTCGCGCTACGGCCTGTCGCAGGTCACGGTCATCTTCGAGGACGGCACCGACATCTACTTCGCGCGCCAGCTCGTCAACGAGCGCATCCAGTCGGCGCGCACGCACATGCCCGACGGCATCTCGCCGGCCATCGGCCCGATCTCGACCGGCCTCGGCGAAATCTACCTCTGGACCGTGGAGGTCGACGAGGGCGCGCGCAAGCCCGACGGCACGCCCTACACGCCGACCGACCTGCGCGAGGTGCAGGACTGGATCATCAAGCCGCAGCTGCGCAACGTGCCGGGCGTGACCGAGATCAACTCGATCGGCGGCTTCGAGAAGGAGTACCAGGTCGCGCCCGACCCGGCGCGGCTGTCCTCCTACGGCCTCACGATGGCCGACGTGGTGAGCGCGCTCGAGCGCAACAACGCCAACGTGGGCGCGGGCTACATCGAGCGGCGCGGCGAGCAGTACCTGATCCGCACGCCGGGCCAGGTGCGCGGCGTGGAGGACATCCGCAACGTGATCCTCGGCAACGTCGGCGGCGTGGCGATCCGCGTGCGCGACGTGGCCGAGGTGGGCATCGGGCGCGAGCTGCGCACCGGCGCGGCGACCGACAACGGCCGCGAGGTGGTGCTCGGCACGGTGTTCATGCTGATCGGCCAGAACAGCCGCGCGGTCTCGCAGGCGGTCGACCGCAAGATGCAGGAGATCAACCGCACGCTGCCCGCGGGCGTGAAGGCGGTGACGGTGTACGACCGCACGGTGCTCGTCGACAAGGCGATCGAGACGGTGAAGAAGAACCTGCTCGAGGGCGCGGTGCTGGTGATCGCGGTGCTGTTCCTCTTCCTCGGCAACATCCGGGCCGCGGTGATCACGGCGACGGTGATCCCGCTGTCGATGCTCTTCACCTTCAGCGGCATGGTGAGCCAGAAGGTCAGCGCCAACCTCATGAGCCTGGGCGCGCTGGACTTCGGCATCATCGTCGACGGCGCGGTGGTGATCGTGGAGAACTGCGTGCGCCGGCTCGCGCATGCGCAGCACCGCGCGGGCCGCGCGCTCACGCGGCGCGAGCGCTTCCACGAGGTGTTCGCGGCCTCGCAGGAGGCGCGCCGGCCGCTGCTCTACGGCCAGCTCATCATCATGATCGTGTACCTGCCGATCTTCGCGCTCACCGGCGTGGAGGGGAAGATGTTCCACCCGATGGCGTTCACGGTGGTGGTCGCGCTGCTCGGCGCGATGATCCTCTCGATCACCTTCATCCCCGCGGCCGTGGCGCTGTTCATCGGCCGGCGCGTGGCCGAGAAGGAGAACCGGCTGATGGGCTGGGCGCGGCGCGCGTATGCGCCGCTGCTCGACCGCGCGATGGCCGCCCGGCCGGTGGTGATCGCCTTCGCCGTCGTCGCGGTGGCGCTCTCGGGGCTCATGGCCGCGCGCATGGGCAGCGAGTTCGTGCCCAGCCTCAACGAGGGCGACTTCGCGGTGCAGGCGCTGCGTATTCCGGGCACCAGCCTGAGCCAGTCGGTGCAGATGCAGCAGCAGCTCGAACGCACGCTGAAGGAGAAGTTCCCCGAGATCGAGCGCGTGTTCGCGCGCACCGGCACGGCCGAGATCGCCTCCGATCCGATGCCGCCGAACATCTCCGACGGCTACGTGATGCTCAAGCCCATGGACCAGTGGCCCGAGCCGCGCCGCACGCGCGAGGCGCTGCTGGCCGCGGTGCAGGAGGAACTGGAGGCGCTGCCCGGCAGCAACTACGAGCTCTCGCAGCCGATCCAGCTGCGCTTCAACGAACTGGTCTCGGGCGTGCGCAGCGACGTGGCGGTGAAGGTGTTCGGCGACGAGATGGAGGTGCTCGAAAGCACGGCGAACGCGGTCGCGGGCGTGCTCGGCAGCGTGCCGGGCGCGGCCGAGGTCAAGGTCGAGCAGACCACGGGCCTGCCGATGCTCACGGTCGACATCGACCGCGAGAAGGCCGCGCGCTACGGGCTGAACATCTCCGAGATCCAGGACACCGTCGCCACCGCGGTCGGCGGCCGCGAGGCCGGCACGCTGTTCGACGGCGACCGGCGCTTCGACATCCTGGTGCGGCTGCCGGAGCCGCTGCGCGGCGACGTCGGCGCCATCGAGCGGCTGCCGATCGCCCTGCCGCGCGCGGGCGAGGCGGCCGGCGGCGCCGGCGCGGCGCGCGCGAGCTTCATCCCCCTCGGCGAGGTCGCGACCCTGCGGCTCGCGCCTGGGCCCAACCAGGTCAGCCGCGAGGACGGCAAGCGCCGCGTGGTCGTGAGCGCGAACGTGCGCGGCCGCGACCTCGGCTCCTTCGTGCGCGAGGCCGAGCAGGCGATCCGCGAGCAGGTCAAGGTGCCGCCGGGCTACTGGACCACCTGGGGCGGCCAGTTCGAGAACCTGCAGTCGGCGGCGCGGCGGCTGCAGGTGGTGGTGCCGGTGTCGCTGCTCCTGGTGTTCACGCTGTTGTTCGCGATGTTCGGGAACCTGCGCGACGGGCTGCTGGTGTTCACCGGCATCCCGTTCGCGCTCACCGGCGGCATCGTGGCGCTCTGGATGCGCGGCATTCCGCTGTCGATCTCGGCCGCGGTGGGCTTCATCGCGCTGTCGGGGGTGGCGGTGCTCAACGGGCTGGTGATGATCTCCTTCATCCGCAACCTGCGCGAGGGCGGCATGCCGCTCGACGCGGCGATCCGCGAAGGCGCGCTGACGCGCCTGCGCCCGGTGCTGATGACGGCGCTCGTGGCCTCGCTCGGCTTCGTGCCGATGGCGATCGCCACCGGCACCGGCGCCGAGGTGCAGCGCCCGCTCGCGACCGTGGTGATCGGCGGCATCCTGTCGTCGACCGCGCTCACGCTGCTGGTGCTGCCGATGCTCTACCGGATGGCGCACCGGCGCGACGAGGAAGAGGAAGAAGCAGCCGCGGAGCCGGCGCCGGCCGGGAATCTGCCTTAGCGGCGCCTCATTGGTTGCACGGATGGAATAATCGCCAGGCCCCTGTGCATGGAATTCACCATTCGTGTTGAACGGCAACCTCAACGACCTGCAGGCCTTCGTGGTGGTCGCGCGCGAGCGCAGCTTCACGCGCGCGGCCGCGCAGCTCGGCCTGTCGCGGTCGGCGCTGAGCCATGCGATGCTGGCGCTGGAGGAGCGCCTCGGCGTGCGGCTGCTGAACCGCACCACGCGCAGCGTCTCGACCACCGACGCCGGCGCGCGGCTGCTCGAGACCGTGGCGCCGCGGCTGCAGGAGATTGCGCAGGAGCTCGGTTCGCTCAGCGCGATGCGCGGCAAGCCCGCGGGCACGGTGCGCATCACCGCGCACGACCATGCGATCTCGACCGTGCTCTGGCCGCGGCTGGTGCCGATGCTCGAGGCGCATCCCGAGGTGCAGGTCGAGTTCAGCGTCGACTACGCGATGGTCGACATCGCCGCGCAGCGCTTCGACGCGGGCGTGCGCGTGGGCGACCGCGTTGACAAGGACATGGTGGCCGTGCGCATCGGCCCCGACTTCCGCATGGCCGTGGCGGCTTCGCCCGCCTACCTGGCCGGCCGCACGCCGCCCGTGGTGCCGCAGGACCTGGCCGAGCACCGCTGCGTGAACCTGCGGCTGCCCACGCATGGCGGGCTCTATGCCTGGGACTTCGAGAAGGACGGCCAGGCGCTGACCGTCCGCGTGCAGGGCCAGACGGTCTTCAACAACACCTTCCTGATGCTGCAGGCCGCGCTCGACGGCATGGGCTTCGCCTACGTGCCCTTCGACCTGGTCGCGCCACATGCGGCCGCCGGCCGGCTCGTGACCGTGCTCGAGGACTGGTGGCCGTGCTGTCCGGGCTACCACCTCTACTACGCGAACCGGCGGCAGGTGTCGCCCGCGCTGAGCCTCGTGATCGAGGCCCTCCGCCGGCGTTAGCGCATTTTCAGGCGGTGCGCGCGACCAGCGCGAGCGCGTCGGCGCCCGCGGGGAAGTGCAGCTGCTCGCCCGCATCGGTGGCCGCGCGCCAGACCGCCTCGGCCACGTCGGCCTCGGCGGTCACGGCCGAAGGCTGGGCGAACGCGGCGAAGATCGACTGCGCGAACGGCGCATAGACCTCGGGGATCAGCCCGCGCATGCGCTGCTCGCCGTTGGCCGCGAAGCGCGTGGTCGGCGCATAGCCCGGCTCGACCAGCTTCACGCGCACGCCGAAGGCCGCGAGCTCGTGCGCGAGCGAGGCGGTGAAGCCTTCGACCGCCGTCTTGCTGGCGGTGTAGGCCGCGACCAGCGGCATCGGCGCCAGCGTGACGCTCGAGGTCACGTTCACGATCGTGCCGCGGCGGCGCTCCCGAAAGCCCGGCAGCACCGCCTGCGTCATCGCCATCGTGCCGAAGGTGTTGGTCTCGAACAGCTCGCGCACCGTCGCCATCGGCGTCGCCTCGAAGGCGCCGAGCAGGCCGATGCCCGCGTTGTTGACGAGCACGTCGATCGGTCCGGCGGCTGCGAGCGCCGCGGCGATGCTCGCCGCATCGGTCACGTCGAGCGGCAGCACGCGCATTCGCGGCGAATCGGGCAGCAGGTCGCCGCGCGGCGTGCGCATGGTGGCGACGACGTTCCAGCCCATGGCGTGGAAGTGGCGGGCGGTCTGCAGGCCGTAGCCCGACGAGCAGCCGGTGATCAGGACGGTGTTCATGGTGGTGTTCCTTGGCAGGTGTGGTTGGAACACCGACGATAGGTTGCAGAGGCCGGACTTTCTACAATCGAAGGTCCACAACTCATTGGCAGGAGTCCGGACATGGCCGTTTCCGATCCGCTCGCGGAAGTGATCGCGCTGCTGCGCCCGCAGGCCGTGTTCTCCAAGGTCATCAGCGGCGCGGGTCGCTGGGGCGTGCGCTATCCCGCCTTCGGCCAGCCCAGCTTCTGCGCCATGCTCGAAGGGCGCTGCCTGCTGGCGCTCGACGGGCACCCGCCGCTCGTGCTCGAGGCCGGCGACTTCATCCTGCTGCCGGCCACGCCCGGCTTCAGCATGACCAGCCTCGAGCCCGGCCCCGTGAAGAAGATGGACCCACGCGCCGCCGCGGCGGATGCCGGCGCGGGTGAGATCCGCCACGGCACGCGCGGCGTGCGCGCCGAGATGCGGCAGCTCGGCGGCTACTTCGCCTTCGAGTCGCCCGACGCCGCGCTGCTCGTGTCGCTGCTGCCCGCCGTGCTGCACGTGCGCGGCTCCGAGCGGCTGCCGCTGCTCGTGCGCCTGGTGCGCGAGGAATCGCTCGACCGCCGGCCGGGCCGCGAACTCGTGCTCACGCGCCTGGTCGAGGTGCTGCTGATCGAGGCGCTGCGCACCGCGCCCGGCGACGCCGCTCCGCCGGGCCTGCTGCGCGGCCTGGCCGACCGGCGCCTCGCGACCGCGTTCCGCCACATGCACGGCCAGCCGGGCAGGGCCTGGACCATGGCGCAGCTCGCGCAGAAGAGCGCGCTGTCGCGCTCGGTGTTCTTCGACCGCTTCACGCGCGCGGTCGGCATGCCGCCGATGGAATACCTGCTCGCGTGGCGCATGGCGCTCGCCAAGCGCCTGCTGCGGCGCGAGGGTGCGTCGATCGCCGACGTGGCCGAGCGCGTGGGCTACGGCTCGGCCAGCACCTTCAGCACGGCATTCAGCCGGCATGTGGGGGTGCCGCCGGGGCGGTATGCGCGGGTGGGGTGAGGCTGGCCGCCGGAGCGTGCCCGTGTGTCTGCTGCCTACTTCGCGGCCACGATCACGTGCGCCTGGATCTTGCCGGCCACCTGCCCGTCGCCGTGGTGCCGCGCGATCTCCTCGGCGACCCTCTCCAGCGCGGGCTGCAGCGCGCCCGCATCGCGCGACTCGATCTCGTTGCGCAGCGGCGTGCCCCGGCAATAGGCCGTCGCCACGTCGCGCGCCGAGGCCGCGCGGCTGGTGTGCGCCACGGTTTCGATGGAAATCGTGTCCTCCGCAAAGCCGGCCTGCACCAGCTCCTCGCGGATCAGCGACACGTCGTAATAGCCGTGCGGCGTGCGCGCGATGAAGCGCGGCGGGTCGTGCGGAAAAAAGGCCGCCAGCGCATCGTGGACCTCGGCCGCGAAGGCGTTGTGCGCCACGCTGTCCCACACGTTGAACACGAAGTGCCCGCCCGGCCGCAGCACCCGCCGCGCCTCGGCATAACCCGCGACGCGGTCTGGGAAGAACATCGCCCCGAACTGGCAGCAGACCACGTCGAAGGTGGCGTCGTCGAAAGGCAGGTCGAGCGCATCGGCCTGCCGCCATTCGATGCGCGGATCGGGCCCCTGCCGGCCTGCGGCGTGGTCGAGCATCGGCTGGTTGAGGTCGGTCACCGCATAGCGCGCACCGAGCCCGAGCTTCGGCGCCAGCGCGCGCGTGACGGCCCCGCTGCCGGCGGCGGTCTCGAGCACCGCCTTGGGCGTGAGCGCCGCGACGCGCCGGGCCATGTCGGCGGCGTAGGGCTCGAAGATCAGGGGGACCATCAGGGTGTCGTAGGACTGGGGGATGGTGCCGGTGAAGAGCTTGTCGTGGGTTTGCATGGGGGCTCCTTGGGGCTCGGGTTGGGCCGGTGGGCGGACGGGCCGTGTGGGGCTCCCTGAGGCCGATGCATGAATCGGTGCGGGTGTGATGGTGGGCGGGTTGGGTGGGGGCGTCAATGGGTGGGGTACCTGGGGGCTCGTGGATTGAGCGGGAATGAGACTTCGAGCGGGTTCCCACTCGTAGCCGCTTTAGACAGGGAGCGGTCGGTCAGGTTGGCGCTTCCAACTGTCGGCCATTGCTAATACCAGACATTGGGCAACGGGCGAGAGGAGCGATTGCGATTGGCGGGCATTCGACTCGAGCCCTGTGCCACTAAAGGAAGCCAGGAGAACGTCTATCGTGAGGCAGAGTGCTTCATCAGACATCGAACCGCGAAGAGCGCACGTCAGCGGAGACGCCCCCGACCTCCAACAACCCGCAGCTTGTGGGTCTCTGGGTTGAGCGCCCCCGTCTCGACTTCGAACGGGGCAGACATGGAGTGGGGCATGGCTGTCGATGCCGCCGCGAACAGGCGCGGCGCGAACTTATTGAAGATGTTTTTCTCGTCGTCCGGCGCGGCTTCGACCGTGATCTCCGTGACTACTAGGTCAGCGTTCTGATTGAAGAACTTTCCAGCAAGTTTCGCTCCGCGCAGTTCCGCGTAGAGCAGGATGCGCCCCGTCTCTTCGGAGCTGAGAGCGCGCAGCTCGTTCTTCGCGGTCGCCGCGATGCTCGCTGAATTCGCCGCGCTGGGAGGGTTGTACGTCAACCAGATGCTCCACAAGCTCAGAGCGAACCCAATCGCGCCCAGCGCGAGCCCGACAACTCCGAGCCACGCTCCGACCCGCACGACGGTCTGGGGGTGATTCAAGCACGCGCGCAGCTTGCCCCAGTGGGAGTTGCGCTCCTGGAGGCGAAGGTTGATGTCTTGGCCGGTTTGCAGGCCTCCTAGCAACGACCGGTGCCACCCGGCCATGACGATGGCGTCGTCGCCGAGCGCCGCAATCGGCAGCCTGGGATGTTGGTTGTAGACTCGCAGGAAATTTTCATCGATGCCCATCGCTTCGCAGTGGATCGACTTGCCATCAGAAAGATTCGTGATCCGCAGCACGCAGCACGCAGCACGCAGCGCGCAGGCATGCCGGGCCTGCGCACCCAGACGACGCCTTGCTGCACGTCTTCGCTGCGGGCGGCGTAGATCTTCATCAAGCGTCGATTACTTCAAGCATTCCTGCACCGCGGCGTCAAGGTCCGCGACGTGGATGGGCGTCGGCGAGCCGCTCTTCATCTTCCACACCGTGTAGCCGCCCTTGAGCGCCTTGCCCCGCAGCTCGCTCTGCTTGCCCTCGGTGATGAAGCGCACGAGCAGGCGCGTTTTGCCGCCTTCCTGGATGTCGAACAGCTTGCGGGCCACTGCATCCGAGAGCAGGTGGCCGCCCTTCGTGTCGACGCAGTAGACCAAGCTGCCCTTCCAGACAAGGAAGTCGGGGTAGAAAGACGCGGTGTCCCCTTCCGACAACAGCGGGATGTGGAATCCGCCGCTGCTCGGATTCCGATGCCAGGTGTTGCCGACCTTATCGAGCGACTCGGCGCACGCGAGCTCGAACTTGTTGAGGGAAGAGTAGCGCTCGTAGAGCGAGTTCTCGAACGAGCGTGCCCCCTTGGGCACCCGAATGGGGCCGAACGCAAAAGGGTGCAGCGTCTCGTAAACCAAATCGGAGTGCTGGTAGTAGGCCTGCACGATCTCGGAGGCGATCTTCTCCGCCGCCTTGTTCGCATTGCTCTGCACCTGCACGCGAACGTCGAACTTCTGATCCTTGAAGTCAGTGACTGCCAGAGCCCGTGTAGAACGAGCCCGCAGCGCAAGGGACGCGAGCCAGCGTAAGCGAACCGGATTTGTGTTCCCCTTCTGAATCCAGCTCGGCTCCGGCTCCTCCGCAGCTAGCTTTTTCAAGTCCAGAATCTTGCTTGCGGCGTGCGCCAGCCCCACCGTGTCCACGCTGCCTTCCGCAAACGTGGGGAACTCGCCCACGATCTCGGCGATGCGCTCGCATGCGGCTTCGGCGTTGACGTTCACATGGAACAAGGGCGCCGTGAAGCCTTCGCGAGGCTTCAACTCGATGGACGCCGCGCCGTTCGCGCTGAAATTCTCGACGACCTCGATCGCGGCGCCTTCCGCCTGCAGCTTCGCCTTCACCGTCTTTATTGCGTCGGCGAATACGCTCTTGCTGTCGACGCGCAAGAAGAAGTGCGCCGAGTTCAGGATCGGAGACTCGTAGTGCCGCGCTCCCGGCTGGCGTAGCGCGCGGCCGATGATCTGCTCCACCTGGATCGACGAGCCCATGCTCTTGTCGATGTAGGCCAAGTAGCAGGCGGGATCGTCCCAGCCCTCTTGGAGCGCCAGGTTGAAGATGATGTGCTGGTAGTCGCCGGCGGTGAAGTCGTCGAAATCGTTCTCGCCTTTCGAGAAGAGATTCACCTGCTCGGGCTTGCTCTTGTCGGCGAAGGCGAGGTTGGCGTAAATTGCGATCGACTTGGGATCGACACCCTTCTCTTCGACAAGGTAGCGCCAGATCCGGATCGGCGGAGCCTTGCGGTGCTCGAAGGGCTTCGAAGGATCGTCCCGCTCGCCGTCGTCGGCGATGTTGGTCTTGCAGACGTAGATCGCTTTGGGCTTGATCGACAGCCCTTTGGCCTTGATCTCGCCGTCGATGCTCTCCAGCCGCTCCGACAGGTCGTCGAGGCAACGCTCCATGGTCGCAGTGGTGCCGTCGAACTGGATCGCGCGCTTCACGAGCTCGGCGTCCACCACTTGTTCGCTGTCGACCGCGGTCGTGATGAATGCGTTGAGGTCCGGCTTGCCCTTCTCATCGAGGGCGTGAAGGGTCTCGAACGCTGGCAGCTCGTCGTCCTCGATGTCGTCGAGCCACGTCTTGATGTGGCGCAACACCGATTTGCTGAAATTCTCCGTGAGCTTGGGCGTGGCCGAAGCGAGCAGGTAGGCGTCGGGTTCGAGCTCGCCCAGGAGCTCGGTCTGCTGCTCCGAGAGGTTGTGGCCCTCGTCGTAGACCACAAGCAGCGGCCTGCGCGTTTTGCCAGCCTTACGCTCGATCAGGCGCTCCCAAGGCGAGAGCTCGCCGAACTGGTCCTCATCCTTCTTGTAGATGTTGAGCGATCCGGCCGCCTGTTCCTTGTTGTTGAACAGTCCTGTGGTCGCCAGGAGCAGCAGCGGTGATGAGCCGTCCGAGATTAGCGAGGGCGTGAGCTGCGAGACGTTGATTACGCGGAACCCGTCCACGATCTCGCTATATTTGCCGCCGCCGGAGAAGTTGGCGTAGGTCTGCCCCACGACCGACTTGGCCTTCGAGATCCAAAACACGATGGGCTCTGACCCGAAGTGGGCGCGCATCAGTGCCACCGCCTGGGCAAGGATCGGAGTCTTGCCCGCTCCCGTCAGAGCCGAGAGCCCCTGGAAGAAGGGACGCGGCTTCGGTCCCTTCTTGGGTCGATACGGGTGACTGGCGAAGTAGGCGTAGCGATCGGCGATGAGCTTGGCGGCGTCCGCCTGGAACTTCTTGAGCTCAAGCATTCACCGACTCCTCCGCGTTTTCGTTGTTGTAGGCATCCGCCCGAGTGTTGAATCCGATGTGCTCCAGCACCGAGTCCGGAATCTTGTAAAACTCGATGCCGCTGCCCGTGTAAGGGGCGAGCGAGGCGTAGATGTGGTAGCGGGCCGCGAGGCCCGCGGTCTTCGCTTCCTCGACGATCCGCTTGAAGGCGTCCCGGTTCAGGGACGACGGTGCGTCGGGCGCGTCCCAGATCAGGAAGAAGCCCTCGTTCTTCCCATTCACCGCGAACAGGTGCCGGTGCGTCCCGGCCGGCAGGCGCGTCAGATAGGACTTTGCCTTTTCATTCTTGTCCCAGTAGCTTGTAAGGAGGATGTCGATCATCTCCTCGCGCGCCAAGGCGTTGACCGCGGACGCGTCGATCTTCTCGCGCTTCATCTCGACGAAGCGGAAGCCACTGCCGAGTCCTTCCCGCTTGCCCGAGGCCCAGTCGCCAGTGATCACGCGTTTGAGGCGGTCGGCCGTGAGCGTGCGCGCATAGTGATCGCCCTTTTCCGTATTCCCCTGTTCAATAAGGACAAAACGACGGTTGGCACCAGATTCGCGGTTCAGGTCCAGCACCGCGTGTCCCGTCGTTCCGGAGCCCGCAAAAGGATCCATCACGATTCCTTCGGGCTTGCACCAAAGTTGGATGATCTTCTTGAAAAGCTTCAGCGGCTTGACGGTATTGAAGTGATGGCCCTTGCCGACCACCGCGTCGAGCTCATCGACCCCCGCTTTGCTATGACCACTCTCCGCGTGGTTCCACGACTGGCTCTCCATCGAGAAGGGAAGGTCGTATTCCTCGTCGGCCCAATACGTCAGCGGCACCTTGCCTCGCTGCACGTCGCGCATGTAGTTCTTGATGCGCGGGCGTCCAACCGCGCGTTTCCCGCTGCGGTCGTCGCGAAAATAGAGCCGTGGCAGCGCGGTTCCGCTTTCCAGCCGCGTGAAGGCCTTCTTCTTGGCCTGTTTCACGACTGAGTCGGCTTCCGGGTCGTAGCCGACCATCTCCGTTCCAGAGCGGGCTAGGACCAGCGCCTTTCCGCGGCCGTCGCCCAGGTCGCGCTCTTCATACTTGCTGCCCCATTCTTCGAGGCACTTCTTCATCTCGGCCTTGGATATGCCCGTCCAGTGGCGCGATGCTTTGCGAACAGGCTTGTCGAAGGAGTGCTCGAAATCCGGGTAGTGCAACTTGCCGGTGAACGGGGACTGGATGCCGTAGACCGTGTTGTCGCGATGTTCCTTCGCGGTCGGATCCTTGCTCGCCCACTCGCCGTTGGGGTCTTGGTCGTGGTCGCCGAAAAAGCGATCGGACTTCTCGTCCCGTGGCAGAAGGCCGGTCTTGGCGCGAGGGAGGTTCTTCGCGTAAACCAAGACGTATTCAGTTCCGGTGGAAAGGTGTTTGGCGTCGTTCTTCGGCGCGAAAGCCTTCTGCCAGTTGATGATGCCGAGTCTGTTGTCTTCGCCGAAGACCTCGTCCATCAACATGCCGAGCCGATAGAGCTCCCGATGGTCGATGCAGATCGCCATCACACCGCCCGGTTTCAGCATCTCTCGCATCATCCAGACGCGCGGAGTCATGAACTTCAGCCACTTGCTGTGACGCGAGCCATCGTCCTTCGGGACCAGCTCCCCGAGGTCAGGGTCGTTGGGATCCTTGTCCCACTTGTCGTTGTAGCGGAAGTCCTCGCCCGTGTTGTAGGGCGGGTCTGTGAGGACCAAGTCAACTTGGCCGCGGTGCTTGTAGAGCGTGACCATGGCCGACAGGTTCTCGCCATCCCACAGCTCATTGCGCCACTGCTCGGCCTCCTCGCCAACGCAGAACTTCTTGACCAGGCCGTGCAGCTTTGGCTTGACCAGGCGGATGATCTGCCACGGGGCGGTCCGTCCCGTGTAGCTCATGACGATGCCGTCCTTGCCGGCCTCCTTGTCGGCCGCATCCCGCTCCTGCAGCAGGCGAATCAGCGCCGCTTTCGGCAGTTGCTCGTAATCCATTTTTCTCCTCGCCGGCCACGGCGCGGAGCGCGGCCAAAGCACAGCCGCCGCAGGCGGTATTTCTCTCAGCTCATCATAGCTGCCGAAAAGCGAAAACTGACACACGAGAGGGACCATCGCGCGGCATCCGTAGCGCGCGTCAGTGGTCGCTAACCGGCGAGAGCCAGCGGCTAGCGGTCTCGGCAGGAGGATGTTCGCGCAGGTGCTGATCGCGCCAGAGCTCCACGGCGGCGGCTTCGAGGTCGGAGAGCGGCACCGTGCGCCAGCGCTCGCCTGGCCGCTGGGCGCACCTGGCGATCCGTCCGCTCGGAGTGAGATCTTCCATGGAGCTGATGATACTGTGATTTCATCCAGTATCGTCGGCTGCTAGTTCAGGTTTATCGTTGCGCTGGAGTTGCTCACGTTTGCACGGCCGGCTGCCCGCAAGCCGGCGCAGCGGGGCTCGGCGGCGTCGCCGCGACCGCTGAGGCTGGGGCTGGGCGGGAGTTGATGAGGCATTCGAGAGCCAAGAGGTAGCCGCGGTCTAAGTGCGGCGTGAGCTCGCCGCCTAACGCTTGGTGCTGGCTAAGCACCACCGGCACGTCCGAGTCCCCAAGTCGCCTGGTGAAGATAAGCCACGAGAAGAGGTGCGGAGTGGTCTGCACAAGCCGGTGGCTTCGGCGAGCTTGCGCGCCTTTTGATCGTTGGTGAGAACCGCCTGCCCAATCTTCATCGCGAACGCAATCGACGAGATCTCTCCCATGCCCAGGCGCTTCCGGCTTTCGAGGAGCTTGACGTCTTGGAGATCCCCGATGCCGCACGAATGCGCCTGGAAGTCTCCCGCCCGCTGCTCGGCTTGCAGGCGCCTGCGCAGCTCCTGGTCGGCTTCCGCTAGGGCCCTGCGCGGCTTCACCATGCACTTGTAATGCACGAACGAGGTGAGATATTCCAAACGGAGCACGTGTCGGCCACGTTGAAGGGGTGGATTTTGAACGGGTCAATCGCCATGGAGCCCCCGTCCGTAAAGCTTGGCGAGGTCCCCAAGCTCGCCGCGGCTGCATAGGAGCGCTTCGGCGAGCCTCCCCAGGCTGAGGGCGTCGTGCTTGTAGCCATCGAAGCACAAGCCCACGTAGTGATCGGAAAGGCCCCGCTCCAGGAGGTCAGCCTTCCGCGCAAGCTGCGCCGGGCTCAAGCCGGCTGCGTGCTCCGGATCGAGCTTGGCCTCTCGGGGGACGCGGTAGCTCCGGATTCGCTCGCTGGCGGCAGAATCAACCAGGCCAGCCTCTTTTAGAGCGATGCCCAAGACGTCGCAGCTCACCCGCAGCTCGTTCGCCCAATCCTGTGCGTCGGACTCGGACCAGGACGCGGGGGGAGGACAGATGACGTAGAAATTCGGGCGGCATCAGGTAGCAGGAAGCGAAGCGGTTCGCCCGCACCTCGAGCATGTCCCGACCTTGCGGCTTGAAGTAGCTGACGCTGGGACCCGAGCCGATGTCGAAGATGGCATGCGCCATCTCGTGCGCTGCGCTGAATCGTTGCCGATAGACGTCCTCGCTGTAGTTCACCAGCGCGCACTTTCCGGCGGTCGGGTGCACGATGAACAGGCCAGAGATCGCCGAGTTCCCGAGCTTGCGACGAAACACGTGGACGCCGACAGAACGAAATTCCTCGTAGATGTCGCGCGGCACCTGCCGCTCCGAATGGCCCATGGCCCGACGGAGTGCCGCGGCGGCTTGCTCCGCGTGACCTTGTAGTAGTCGCCGGTGGGGGCGAATTGGAAGGACCGGTTGGTCGCCCCGAGCTCGCGCATCAGAGCTTGTCGCTCTCCGCGACGAACCGATCGCATTGAAGTCGAATGGGACGGCGAATACGAGCCGCTTGGAGATTTCTTCAGCGTCCACACGGGCCATCCGGAGATTGGTGAGCGCGCGATCAGCGGTTACCCGTTGGACAACATTTGCAAGGTTCTGGAGACCGTCGATTCCACTCTGTCGAAGATGACCGACGTGATCGGCCAGTGGGATGTCGTCGACATTACCGACGAAGCAGTCGCGCGGTTCGTGAGTAAGGGTTGGACGGAGAAGGGGGTGCTAGAGCTCAAGGCCGAGGGCTACCGCTATTCGCCCAATCGTGACACGCTGCTGGGCCCCGTAATGAGCAGTAGTTACCTGGGCGACGAGGACGACGTCGAAGATCCGCGCGCTAAACGTGCACGAGCGGCCCGGTCAGCTGGGCCGCGTCAACGCGAAGCTGCGACGGAATCTCTGCTTGCGATGACCGTGCCGATGATGCTCTCGAGCTCTCCGAGCAGACGAAAATCTGAGGAAGGCGAAAGCGACCGCGTTGGGGATTAGTTCGGGGCCGTCCCGCTCGAATTACGGCTATTGGGGTGCCGACCCGGGCAATGTCGGCAACACCTTTGGATTCAGGGCGTTGGCGCCCAACTGGGTGGGTAGCTCAATGTCCGCATTGAAGCCGAGACGCCGCACGTGGCGTCCTCCGCCGACCGACCGCCATCGCTGCGAAGCTGCCGTTGAAGGCAACCGATCGCGCTGGCCTCGTCCTGTTGAGGCAGCCCGATCGATTCTCGCCCCGCGGTTTTCAGAGCCCGCTAATCCCAGAGCGTTTGGCGTTTTGAGAGCCATAACGGTCGCACAACTCTTTGCGGCAATTTAGTCGACAGTGTCGTCAGAATTCGGCCAAAACAAAGTCTGAACGGCTTCACCGGCGGATGATGACGCAGCCGCCATGCCTCGGCACAATCATCCGCATGAGCACCCTCACCGACTCGACGCCCCGCGCTGCCAGCACCACCCCACGCATCCGCGTCCTCATCGCCGACGACCAGGCCCTGATCCGCCGCGGCATGGCGATGCTGCTCGACGCAGCACCCGACATCGAGGTGGTCGGCCAGGCGGCCGATGGCGTCGAGGCAGTGGAGCTCGCGCGGCGCCTCTTGCCCGACGTGGTGCTGATGGACCTGCACATGCCGCGCAAGGGCGGCGTGCTCGCGACGCGCGAGATCTCGGCCGCGCTGCCGCACACGCGCGTGATGGTGCTGACCACCTTCGACCGCGACGACCTGGTGTTCGATGCGGTGCGCGCGGGCGCGCAGGCCTACCTGCTCAAGGATGCGTCGGAGGAAGAGGTGCTCGACACGGTGCGCGCGGTGCATCGCGGCGAGTCGCGGCTCACGCCGCAGATCGCGCGCAAGGTGATGGACCAGTTCCGGCTGCTCGCGGACCGCGTGGCGCAGGAGCCCGCGCCCGTGCCGGACGCGCCGCCGGCGGCCGCGGCGGACGACGCGGCCTCCTTCGATACGACCAAGCCGCTGACCGAGCGCGAGGCCGCGGTGCTCGACCTGATCGCCAAGGGCTACGGCAACCGCCAGATCGCCGCCGCGCTCAACGTGGCCGAGGGCACGGCCAAGAACCACGTGAGCCGCATCATGCAGAAGCTGCACGCGAACACGCGCACCGAACTGGCCGTGCTGGTGCTCGCGAAGAAGGGCAAGCCCTGAACTGAACAATAAAGAAAACGGCCCCGCAGGGCCGTTTTCTTTGGGAGTGAATGCGCTCAGGCCGTGCGACCCGCGGGCGTGAGCCCCGGCATCGCGATCTCGGGCGCGGGTGTCGGCGATGCCGCCGCGTTGCCCGCCGTGTGCCGCGCGAGCATCGGCCGCAGCGCGACGATGGCGAGGAAGGCCGCGAACAGGTCCATCGCCGCCACGGTGTAGAGCACGGTCGACCAGGTGCCGGTGGCTTCCATCATCAGGTTGCCGAGCGGCACGAACAGCGCGCCGATGCCCTTGGCGCAGTACAGCACGCCGTAGATCTTGCCGATGTGCTTGGTGCCGAAGGCGTCGCCGGCGAGCGCCGAGAACAGGGAGTACACCTCGCCCCAGGCCAGGAACACGACGCCCGAGAGGATCAGGAAGGCCCACGGGTTGTGGCCGAAGTAGCCGAGCGCGATGATGCCCAGGCCTTCGAGCGTGAAGGCGATCACCATGGTCTTCTCGCGGCCGATGTGGTCCGAGATCCAGCCGAACAGCGGGCGCGAGATGCCGTTCATCACGCGGTCGAGCATCAGCGCGAGCGGCAGCGCGGCCATGGTGAAGAAGTACAGGTCGACCTTGAAGTTCTTCACGCCGAGGTCCTGCGCGATCACGCCGAGCTGCGCCACGGCCATCATGCCGCCCGTCACCACGCACGAGAACATCAAGAGCATCAGCCAGAACAGCGGCGTGCGCAGCGCTTCGCCGAGCGTGTAGTCGCGGCGGCTCTGGGCGAGCTTGGTCGAGCCGCGCACTTCGCCGTGCTTCGGCGCGCGCAGGAACCAGGCGGCGCAGAAGGCCAGCACGCCCTGCAGGAGGCCGAAGAACAGGAAGGCCTGCTGGAAGCCCGAGGATTCGATCATCGCGGCGATCGGCAGGATCGTCGCGGCCGAGCCCGCGCCGTAGCCGCCGGCGGTCAGGCCGACCGCGAGGCCGCGGCGGTCCGGGAACCACTTGAGCGCGTTGTTGATGCAGGTGGCGTAGATCGAGCCCACGCCGATGCCGCCGATGGCCGCGCCGATGTAGAAGCCCATCAGCGTGGTCGCCTGCGAGTTGATGACCCAGGCGGCGCCGATGAACACCGCGCCGAAGGCCACGATCAGGCGCGGGCCGAACTTGTCGATGAAGTAGCCCTCGATCGGCGCGAGCCAGGTCTGCACCAGCACGAAGATGGTGAACGCGATCTGGATCGACGCACGCTCCCAGCCGAACTTGCCCTGGATCTCCGGCACGAACAGCGTCCAGGCGTACTGGATGTTGGCGGTCGCGATCATGCAGACGATGCCGACCACCAGCTGCAGCCAGCGGTTGTCGATCAGGCGTGGCGGCCTGCCGGAGGAGGTCAGTGTCGAGGCAGTGGGGTTCATTCGCTTCGTCTCCGTTGTGTCGGTTGGATGGCGCGCCGATCGCGTCGCGGCACGTTCAAGGGGTGGGAATCGGTCGCGCCGAAGGCACGGTTCGCGATGGGTGCAACTGTTGCCGCGAACGGCCTTCGGCGCGCCTGCCGGAAGTCACGCGAAAGATCGAGACAAACCCCGAGGGATAGGGGGAACTACCCATGCCGAAAGTCACGGCCCGGCATGCGCTCGGACGGCCTGCCTTTGCGAGAATGCGCAGCCCATGAACCTCGCACGTCGCATCGATCCCAGGCGCTCCATGGCGGCGGCGATCGGCTGGCTGCTGATCGCGCTCACGCTGTGCCTGGCGCTGGTGTCCAACCTCTGGCTGCGCAGCTTCGTGCGCGCGACGCTGCTCGAGCAGCACGGCCAGCGGCTGGAGACCGCGGCCGAGCACGTCAACGCCGAGCTCGACACCGCGCTCCTGCTGCGGCTGCAGGCGGTGAGCGTGGTGGCGTCGATGCTCTCGGAGGACGTGCAGCGCAGCGAGGACCAGCGCCTGAAGCGCTCGCTCGAGGCGGTGCGTCGCGGCGTGCCCGACCTGATCTGGCTCGCCGTGACCGACGCCGACGGCTTCATCGTCGCCGCGACCGACGACCACCTGGTGGGCCAGAACGTCAACCAGCACGCCTGGGTCTCGCAGGGCCTCGACGCGGCCTGGATCGAGGAGGGCCGCTCGCCCGAGGAGCGCTTCCTCAAGCTGACCGCGCCGGTGAGCAATGCCGACGGCGCGATCATCGGCGTGGTCGCGGCCAACCTGAGCTGGAACTGGGTGCAGAAGATGGTGTCGGAGATCCGGGCCTCGCCGGGCGAATGGTTGCTGGTCGACCGCGACGGCCTGGTGCGCCACGGGCCGAGCGCGCTGCTCGGCCAGCGCTGGAGCGAGGTCGGCGACCCGATCACGCCCTTCGATCCCACGGTGGCCAACCTCGGCAACGACGGCTCCGACCTGCCCGCGCGCATCCGCACGCGGCGGCTGCTCGACAACCGGCCCTACCTGATCGCGACCCCGCCCAACGCGCGCGACGGCACGCTGCGCCGGCTCGGCTGGCAGGGCGTGGTGATCCAGCCGGTGGAGTCGGTCGCGGCCTTCGCGACCGCGATCGAGTGGCGGATCTCGATCGTGCTGAGCCTGCTCGGCCTTGCCGCCGCCGTGACCGGCATCATCGTCGCGCATCGGCTCACGCGCCGCGTGAGCGTGATCGCGCGCTCGGCCGACGCGGTGCTCGCGGGCAGCGGCACGCGCATCGAGGTGCCGCAGGGCGCCGACGAGGCGGCGCGGCTGGGCAGCGCGCTCGACCGGCTGCTCGACACCTTGCAGCGCGAGCGCGACGAGCTGCGCCGCCTCAACGCCGAGCTCGACGAGCGCGTGCGCCAGCGCACCGAGCAGATCAACCGGCTCGCGCAGGAATCGCGCGGCGCCGCGGTGGTGCGCGAGCGGCTGCGCCTCGCGCGCGGGCTGCACGACACGCTGGCGCATTCGATGATGGCGATGCTGACCGAGATCCGCGTGCTCAAGCGGCTCGCGACCAGCCGCCCCGATGCGCTGCCCGACGAACTGGTGCGCGCCGAGCGCGCCGCGCAGGACGGCCTCGACGAGGCGCGCCGCGCGATCGAGCAGCTGCGCAGCAACCCGGTGCGCGACATCGGCCTGGGCGCCGCGCTCGCCGACCTGGCCAAGAGCCTCGGCGAGCGCACCGGCCTCGAGCTCGACGTGCGCATCGATCCCGCGCTCTCGGCGCTCGCGGCCGAGCCCGCCGAGACCGTGTTCCATATGTGCGAGGAGGTGCTGCGCAACGTCGAGCGGCATGCGGGCGCGCGGCGGCTGTTGATACGCCACGAGCGCGCCGCGGCCGGCGGGCATGCCGACGAGGTGGAGCTGGAGATAGCCGACGACGGCATCGGCGTCGACCCAGCGGCGGGCG
>CBHTTS010000030.1:0-28939 GCA_966095775.1 uncultured Variovorax sp.
GCGGCGGCTTCATCCACATCCCGTACCTGCCCGAGCAGGCGGCGCGCTTTCCGGGGGCGGCGAGCATGTCGCTCGCCACCATGGTCGAGGCGCTGCGCGTCGCGGTCGCGACCGCCCTCACGGTCGAGCGGGACGTGGCCGAGACCGGCGGTCAGCTCCACTGAGCGAGCCACGCGGAAAGCGCCGCGTTGACCACTTCGGGCTTCTCCATCGTGAGCATGTGGCCGCACTGCGGCACCCATATCAGGTCGGCATGCGGCATCAGCGCCGCCATCTCGCGCGTGCAGTCGGGCGGCGTGAGGCGGTCGGTGTCGCCGCACATCAGCAGCACGGGCATGCGCAGGCCGGGCAGGTGCCGGCGCGCGTCGGGGCGCCGCATCACCGCGCGGTTCTGGTGGATCAGCTGCTGCGCGCCGGCATCGAGCACGATCTCGAGGTAGCGCTGCACCAGCGCCTCGTCGACGGCCTGGGCCGGGTGGAAGGCGAAGACGGTGTTCGGCTCGATCACGTCGCGCAGGTCGCCGCGCTCGAACAGCTGGATCGCGCTTTCGCGCAGCTCGGCCATCTCGGGCGTCTCGGGCCGGGCGTTGGTGCCGAGCAGCGCCAGCCCGGCGATGCGGTCCGGCGCCTGGCGCGCGGCCTCCATCGCGATCATGCCGCCCATCGACGCGCCGCACAGCACCAGCGCGCCCTCGTTCTCGCGCAGGACCGCCTCGGCCATCGCCTCGATGGTGTCGTGGCGCATGTGGGCGTCGCTCACGCGCGCGTCGAGCGCGCTCGGCAGCACGGGAAGCTGCGCTTCCCAGAGGCGCTCGTCGCAGGCGAGGCCGGGCAGGAGGACCAGTCGTGGCATGGACCGGATTCTGCGCCATGCGCGCCCCGGCGCAACGGCATAGGCCGCCTGGCGGAAGACGGCGGGCGGCGCGATCGCCATACTTCGCGCCGCTTCGCTTCCTACCGAGTACACCCCATGAACCTGATCCAGCGCGTGCAGGACATCCTGCTCAAGCCCCGGGCCACCTGGCCCGCCATCGACGCCGAACCCGCGGACGCCGCCTCGCTCTACAAGAACTACGTGATGGTGCTGGCGCTGATCCCGGCTGTGGCGGGCTTCCTCGGCCTGTCGGTAGTCGGCGTGGGCCCCTTTGGCTTCGGCTACCGCGTGCCGGTGGTCCCGGGCCTGGTGAACATGGTCGTCGGCTATGCGCTCTCGCTCGCGATGGTGTACGTGCTCGCGCTGATCGTCGATGCGCTGGCGCCGAGCTTCGAGGGCAGCAGGAGCCCGATCGGCGCGCTCAAGCTCTCGGCCTATGCCAGCACCGCGGGCTTCGTCGGCGGCGTCTTCAGCCTGATCCCGGCGCTGTCGGTGCTCGGGGCGCTGGCCGCGCTCTACGGCGTCTACCTGATCTACCTGGGCCTGCCGGTGCTGATGAAGTGCCCGCCCGACAAGGCGCTGGGGTACACGGCGGTGGTGGTGGTCTGCGCCATCGTCGGCGGCGTGCTGATCGGCTGGGTGCTCGCGCTGCTCACGCCCGCGCCGGTGCCGCGCATCGGCGCGCTGCCTTCCGGGTTCCCGGTGGCGGCGCTGCAACACATGGTGGCGCCGGCGGCCTGAGCGTCACGCGCGCGGTGGACAATGGGCGTTCCATGCCCACGCCCGCTTCCGACGCCCGATCCGCCACCGAATTCATCCTGATCCGCCACGGCGAGACGGCCTGGAACCGCGAGCTGCGCTTCCAGGGCCATGCCGACGTGCCGCTCAACGACATCGGCCACGAGCAGGCGCGCCGCCTCGGCCTGCGGCTCGCGGGCGAGACGGCCGAGCACATCGTCAGCAGCGACCTGCTGCGCGCGCAGCAGACCGCGGCGCCCGCGGCGCAGCAGCTGTCGCTGCCGGTCGTGACCACCGCCAGCCTGCGCGAGCAGCACTTCGGCATCGTCGAAGGCATGCGCGCGGAGGAGATCCAGGCGCAGCATCCGCGCGCCTGGGAGCAGTGGCTCGAATTCCGCGAGGACCATGCGATGCCCGAGGGCGAGTCGGCGCGCGAATTCCACGCGCGCATCGTCGCGGCGCTCGGCGCGCTCGCGGCCGAGCACCACGGCCGGCGCGTGGTCGTGGTCACGCACGGCGGCGTGCTCGACATGGTGTGGCGCACCGCGCGCGGCCTGAGCCTCAGCGGACCGCGCCAGAGCGAGATTCCCAACGCCGGCTTCAACCGCATCCGGCTCGCCGACCCGGCGCGGCCCGACGCGATCGAGATCGTCGAGTGGGCCGACACGCGGCACCTGGCCGACCTGCCGCCGCAGCCGACCTACGACCAGCGCCGGCACCTGGTCCGGCGCTGAGCGCGCGCCGGCCTCAGGTGCAGCTGCCCGGCTTCGGCGTGCGCAGCAGCGGCACGCCGGCGCCCACGCCCGTGGGCTTGCCGCCGTCGACCGCGAGCCGGCCGTTCACCAGCACCGTGTGCACGCCCTCGGACAGCAGCGTGGGCTGCGTGTAGGTGGCGCGCGCGGCATAGCGCGCGGGGTCGAACACCACCACGTCGGCGTGGTAGCCCGGCCGCAGATGGCCGCGGCGCGCGAGGCCGAGCGTGTCGGCCGTGAGCGCGGAGCTGCTGCGGATGAACTGGCCGAGCGAGATCGTGCCTTCTTTGACCACGTACTGGTCGTACTTGCGCGCGAAGGTGCCGTAGGCGCGCGGATGGCCGAGCGAGGAGTCCGACGAGGTCATGACCCAGGGCCGCTTCATGAAGGCACGCACGTCGTCGTCGCTCTGGTTGAACGAGGCGATCATCAGGTCGCCGTCGCGCAGCACCGCGATCGCGGCGTCCACCGGATCGGCGTTCGAGGCCTTGGCGACCTCCGCCAGCGTCCGGCCGACGTAGCGCGTGCTGCCGGCCGAGAACAGGATCGCCTCGGGCCCGCCGCGCAGGCGCAGGTTCTCGCGCATGTCGGTGCGCAGCCGCTCCTGGAGCGCGGCGTCGTCGAAGCGCTTGAGCATCGCCTGGCGGCCGCCGTCCACGGCCCACGGCGGCACGAGCGCGGCCGAGAAGCGCGTGCTCGAGGCGGTCCAGGGATAGTGGTCGGCCGTGATGTCGAGGCCGCCGGCGCGCGCCTTCTCGATGCGGCGGATGATCTCGCCGCTCTGGCCCTGCACGTCCACGCCGAGCGCCTTGATGTGGGCCACGTGCACCGGCAGCCGGGCCTCGCGGCCGATGCGGATCACTTCGTCGATCGCGCCCTTGAGCCCGACGTTGTAGGTCGATTCGTCGCGGATGTGGCTGTCGTAGAGGCCGCCGTGGCGCGCCGCGACCTTGGCGAGCTCGACCACCTCCTCGGTCTTCGAGAAGTTCTGCGGCGGGTAGAACAGGCCCGTCGAGAGGCCGAGCGCGCCGTCGCACATGGCTTGGCTCACATGCCGGCGCATGGCCTCGAGCTGCTCGGGCGTGGGCGCGCGGTTGGCCTCGCCGAGCTGGCTGCTGCGCACCGGCCCGAAGCCCACGTACATCGCGACGTTGGTGCCCACGGGCGCCGCGCGCAGGCGCCGGGTCTGGGCCGCGATGTCGTAGCCGCCGAAGCCGTCGTTGCCGATGACGGCCGTGGTCACGCCCTGCATCAGGAACGGGATGTTGAGCCGCTTCTGCGGGTCGGCGGCATGGAGGTCGGCGTCGGCGTGGGTGTGGGCGTCGATGAAGCCCGGCGCCACGACCATGCCGGTGGCGTCGATGGTGCGGCGGGCGCTGAACTGGGCGGGCGCCTGGCGGCCCGCGAAGACGATGCGGTCGCCCACGATGCCGACGTCGCCGACCACGGGTGGTTCGGCATCGCCGGTGTAGACAGTGCCGCCGCGCAGCAGCAGGTCGAGCTCGACCGGTGCATCGGCCGCGGGACACAGGGGGGCGAGGGCGGCGAGCGCGGCGAGCACGGCCGCTGATTTCTTGTGCATGGAAGAAGAACCGGCAGGGCGATGGAGCCGGCCAGTTTAGGAGCCGGTCCGGCGCCGCTGCCAATTCCTTTTGCGACACCGGCCATGACCGGAAGGCATGGGCTCAGGCGCCGCCGCCGCCGGGCACCGGCAGGCCCAGCTTCGCGTACACCGCGGCGGCCTGGCGCCGCAGCCGCAGCGACTCGGGCTGGCCGTTGCACTGCTGCTGCAGGATGCCCTGCGCGCCGGCCAGCGCGGTGCGGCTGCCGCAGCGCACGAGCGCATCGAGGTGCAGTTGCTCGAACAGGTCGCGCTGCGCATGGCTGCCGCCGATCTCGACCAGGCGCGGCAGCGCGCCGCCGAGCGCCTCGACGGCCCCCGCGAAGTCGCCGCGCGCATGGGCCAGCAGGCCGCGCGCGGCGGGCACGCAGACCTGCGTCCAGGCGGCGCGCGTGGACAGCGGCGCGCGCGGCGCATGGGCCTCGATGTTGCGCAGCAGCGCATCGGCCTCGGCGCGGCCCGCGCGCGCGAGGCCGTAGAGGTACTGCAGGTCGAGGAAGGGCAGCACGTGGTCGGCCTGGCGCTGCAGCAGGTAGCCCGCCACGTCGTCCCAGCGCCCGCCCACGTCGATGCCCGCGAGCTCCAGCCGCGCGAGCAGCGAGACCGCGCCGATCTGGTCCTGCGAATAGTCCTTGGCCACGCCCCAGACCTCGCGGTCGTAGACCGCGAGCGCCTCCGCGTCGCGGCCCAGCTCGATCAGGAACAGCGCGACGTGCCACCAGTTGTGCGTGACCATGAAGGAGTTGAGCCCGCGCCAGGTGTCGCTCATGTCCTGCATGAAGGCCAGCCCCTCCGCGAGCCGCCCCTCGGTGAGCATCACGTGCGCGAGCGCATGGTGGGCCCAGGGTTCCTTGCGGCACATCGCGATCGCGCGGCGCGCGCTCGCCTCGGCCTCGCGCATCAGGTGGCACTGCTCGTAGCCGAAGGCGGCCATGCCATGCACCTGCGGCACGTCGGGCGCCGCCGCCAGCGCGGCCAGCCCGAGCCGCAGCATGCCGGGGCAGTCGCCGGTATTGAAGCAGTGGTACTGGCCGAGCTTCACCGACACCAGGTCGCGCGGATGGGCGCGCGCCTGCGCCTCGTGCAGCGCGATCGCCTGCGCGATGTCGCCCTCGGCCCAGGCCTCGACCGCCGCGATGTAGCGCTGTTCGCGCGGCGTGGCGCGTCCGGCCGCCGCGCGCGCCCGCGCGAGGAAGGGCCGCGCGCGGGCCGCGGCCTCGCCCGATTCGGCGAACAGGTGCAGCGTCGCGCAGTAGGCCTGCACGATCGGGCTCATGTCGCGTTCGGCCAGCGCGAGCAGGTTCACGGCCCGGGCCTCGGTGGTCACGAAGCCCATGACGAAGTCCTCGACGAGCGGCAGGCTCGCGGCATCGTCGAGCGTGAGCGGGTTGCCGAAACCGTCGGCGTGCGGGGAAGCGGCAGGCATGGCACGCATGGTGCCATGGCCCGCGCGGCGCTTCAAACGCCGGCCTGCTGGTGCCGGTACTCCTGGGTCTTCCCGCCGTAGCCGTAGGCCGCGCCGCGCGCATCGATCACGTGGATGTACGAGACCTCGTGCAGGTCGGGCCGCAGCCGCTGCATCGCGGCATGCACCTCGCGCAGGAAGCGCGCCTTCTCGGCCTTGGTGTTGGTCTCGTCGGTGACGCTGATGTCGAGGTGGAAGGCCGACTTGCCGAGCGAGGCCAGCGACTGGCCGCCGATGAACCAGGCGTCGGCGGCGATGTACTGCACCGTGATCGCGATCACGGGCAGCTGCTTGCCGAGCACGCTCTGGGTGAGTTCGGCGACCGTGTCGACGGTCCTGCGGGTGAGCTGGGCGTCGGGTTCGCCGGAAAGGTGGACGACGATGTGGGGCATCTTGGACTCCATGAACGGGTGGTTGACGGGGTCATTGTGGGCGTTCTCTATCCATCGGAAAAGCGGGAAGATATGATGAATGTCATCGGACAAATCGATGGATGGACGCGATGCAGACCTTCGACCTCGAACAGCTCCGCACCCTGGCCGCCGTGGCCGACGCCGGCAGCCTCACGGCGGCGGCGCCGCGGGTGTTCCTTTCGCAGTCCTCGGTGAGCGAGCAGATCCGCAAGCTCGAGGAGCGCGCCGGCCAGTCGCTGCTCACGCGCAGCAAGGCCGGCGTGGCGCCGACCGAGGCGGGCTTGAGGCTGCTGGGCTATGCGCGGCGCATCCTCGCGCTCAGCGACGAGGCCTTCCGCGACCTGCGCGGCGAGACGCTGCAGGGCGAGCTGCGGCTCGCGGTCACCGACTACTTCCGCCCCGGGGACCTCGCGCGGCTGCTGGGCCGCCTCGGCGAGAGCTATCCGAAGGTGCGGCTGAACGTCAGCATCCTGAAGAGCGACGCGCTGCGCGCCGCCTATGCGCGCGGGGAGTTCGACGTGGCGCTCGGCATGCACATCGCGGGCACGCCATTGCCCGCCGGCCGGGAGGCGGGGGCGGCGGTGATCCGGCGCGAATCGCTCGCCTGGCTCGGCGCGACCGGCCTGCGGCTCGCGCGCGGCGAGCCGGTGCGGCTGCTGGCGCTGCCCGACACCTGCTCGCTGCACCAGTTCACCGTCGCGCTGCTGCGGCGCCGGCGCGTGCCCTACGTGCTCGCGCACGTGGCCTCGGGCGTGGCGGGGCTGCAGTCGGCGCTGGCCGCGGGGCTCGGCGTGGCCTGCCTGAACGAGTCGGCGGCCTGTGACGGCGTGGCGCGGCTCGCGCCGCCGCACGGGCTGCCGGCGCTGCCGCGCGTCGCCTTCCAGCTGCTGCCGGCACGCCGCGGCGAAACCGCGTTCGTCACGCGTGCCCGGGAGCTGCTGGCGACCCACCTCGCCTGAGTGGCCGCGGCCCGTGCTCAGTCCGCCGGCGGCAGCGGCCAGGGCCGCTGGGCTTCGCGGATCTGCTCGAAGGCGCGCGAGACGCGCAGCACGCCGAGGTCGTCGAAGCGCTGGCCCGCGATCTGCAGTCCGATCGGCAGGCCGTTCGCCGCATAGCCGCAGTTCACCGAGGCCGCGGGCTGCTCCGACATGTTGAACGGCACGGTGAAGCCGATGTGCTCGAGCGGGCGCAGCGGATCGTTGGTGGGCGAGGGCGCCTCGGCGGCCGCCGGCATATTGGGCGACACGGGCGAGATCACGTAGTCGAAGCGCGCGCAGGCCTGCACCGCGGCCACGCGGGTTGCATGGAACTGGCTGAAGCCGCGGAACACGTGCTCGCCGCTGAACTCGGCCGCGCTCTCGGCCCAGGCGCGGATGTACGGCAGCACCCTGGCGCGCTGGTCGGCGCGCAGTGCCTTCATGTCCACGAGCGAGCGCATGCGCCAGAAGTGGTCCATGCCGTCGAGCATGGCCTGCGACATGAAGGGCTGCATCGGCTCGACGACCGCGCCGGCCTGCTCGAACAGGCGCGCGGCGTGCTCCACCGCGGCCTGGATCTCTGGGTCCACCGCGAGGCCGCAGCCCGCGTCGAGCAGAAGGCCGATGCGCAGGCCGCGCAGGTGGTCGGGCGAGACCTCGAAGCCGGCCCAGTCGATCGGCTGCGGCGGCAGGCTCATGCTGTCGCGCGCATCGGGTTGCGCAAGCGCCTGCATCATCAGCGCCGCGTCGCCGACGCTGCGCGTCATCGGACCCGCGGCGCGGCCCATGTAGGGCGGATCGATTGGGATGCGGCCCAGGCTCGGCTTGAGCGTGAAGATGCCGCACCAGCCGGCGGGCAGCCGCAGCGAGCCGCCGATGTCGGTGCCCACGTGCAGCGGGCCGTAGCCCGCGGCCGCCGCCGCGCCCGCGCCCGCGCTCGAACCGCCGGGGGTGCGGCTCAGGTCCCAGGGATTGCGCGCGAGCCGGTGGAAGCTCGACAGCCCCGAGGACAGCATGCCGTAGTCGGGCATCGTGGTCTTGCTCACGATCACCGCGCCGGCCTCCTTGAGCCGCGCCGCCGGCGGCGCATCGGCCGCGGCGGGCTGGAGGTCGACCGCGGCCGTGCCGGCCGGCATCGGGTCGCCGCGCGTGGCGATGTTCTCCTTGATCGTGGCGGGCACGCCGTCGAGCGGGCCCAGCGCCTCGCCGCGCAGCCAGCGCGCCTCAGAGGCACGCGCCTGCGCGAGCGCCGCGTCGGGGCGGAACAGCCAGGTGGCCTGCAGCTGCGGCTCCCAGCGTTCGATGTGCGCGATCACGGCCTGCGTGACTTCGACCGGCGAGAGCGCCTTGCTGCGGTAGGCGGCGGCGATTTCCTGCGCCGACAGGTCGTTGAGCGAAGAGGAGGACACGCCGGTGCTCATCCCCACGACAGCGCCGAGAGGTCGTTCACGAAGATCGGGTTCTCCTTCCAGAGGCCCTTGACGTTCTTCTTCGCGATGGTCGGGAACTGCGGCTGGTAGAGGAAGCCGTTGACCGCGTCGGCGGCGAGCATCTTCTGCGCCTCGCCGAGCAGCTTGTTGCGCTCGGCGGCATTGCCCGTGGTCTTGATCTTGTCGAACAGCGCGTTGAAGGCCTTCGACTGGTAGCCCCAGTAGTAGTCGGCCTTGGCGTAGTTGCCGAGGTCGAAGGGCTCGACGTGCGAGACGATCGAGAGGTCGTAGTCCTTGTTGCCGTAGGTGCCGCTGAGCCACTGCGCCCATTCGACGTTCTGCACCTTGACGTTGATGCCGATCTTCGCGAGCTGGGCCACGATCACCTCGCCGCCCTGGCGCGCATAGGGCGGCGGCGGCAGCGTCATCGTGAGTTCGAGCGGCGTCTTCACGCCGGCTTCGGCGAGCAGCTTCTTGGCCTTCTCGACGTCGTAGGGGTTCACGCCCGTGGTGTCGACGTAGCCCGCGGCGCCGGGCACGTAGTGGCTGCCGATCGGCACGCCGAAGCCGTCGGCGGCGCCCTCGATCACCGCCTTGCGGTCGATGGCCGCGAGGATCGCGCGGCGCACGCGCACGTCGTCGAGCGGCTTCTTGCGGTTGTTGATCGAGAGGATCGTTTTCGCGCGCGAGCCCGCGAGGATGGTCTGGAACTGCGGATTCATCTTGAACTGCGGCACCACGCGCGTGCCGATGCGCGTGAACACGTCGACGTCGCCCGCGAGCAGCGAGGCCGCCTGCGCGGCCGCATCGGAGATGAAGCGGAAGGTGACCTTGTTGATCTTGGCGGTGGCGGGACTGCGGAAGCCGTCCCACTTGCTCAGCGTGATCGACGAGCCCTTGGCCCAGTTGTCGAGCTTGTAGGGGCCGGTGCCCACGGGCTTGGTGGCGTTGGCGTCGGCGCTCTTGGGCTCCACGATCACGGCCGTGGCCTGGCCCAGCACGAACGGCAGGTCGGGGTCGATCTCCTTGTTGATGATGACCACCGTGTGCTCGTCGACCACCTGGGTGCTGAGGTTCGCGAAGGTGCGCTTGTCCTTGTTGGTGCTCTTCTCGCCGCCCGCGCGGTCGAACGAGAACTTCACGGTGCTCGCGTTGAAGGGCTCACCGTTCTGGAACTTGACGCCGCGCCTGAGCTTGAAGGTGTAGGTCTTGAGGTCGGGCGAGACCTCCCAGCTCTCGGCCAACAGCGGCGTGACGCTGCCGTCGACGTTGATCTTGGTGAGCGTCTCGAGGATGTTGTAGTGCACCACCTCCGCGATCGCGGCCGCCGCGCCCGCGGTCGGGTCCAGTCCCGGCGGCTCGAGGGCCATGCCGATCACGATGGCGTCCTTCCGCCCCTGCGCCAGGCCGGCGACGGGGGAGGCCAGCGCCACGGTGGCGCCGGCGGTGGCAAGGAGGGTGCGACGGTTCAACATACGTTCTGATCTCCGATTGACGATGGGTGCGGCATGCAGCACGAAGGATGCCACGCAAGGCGGGTCATTCTCGCGCAATCAGGCCGCGAGCAGCGTGCCGCCGGCCGGCGCGCGCGGCACGGCGTCGAGCAGGGTGCGCGTGTACGGATGCCGCGCGTCGCGGAACAGCTCGCCGGGCGGGCCCTGTTCGACGATCTGCCCCTTCCAGACCACGCAGACCTGGTCGCACAGGTGGTTGACCACCGCGAGGTCGTGGCTGATCAGCAGGTAGCTGATGCCGAACTGCTGCTGCAGGTCCTGCATGAGGTTGAGCACCTGCGCCTGCACCGAGACGTCGAGCGCGCTCACCGGCTCGTCGGCGACGATCAGCTTCGGGCGCGTGATGAGCGCGCGCGCGATCGCGATGCGCTGGCGCTGCCCGCCCGAGAACTCGTGCGGGTACTTGTCGAGGTCGGTGCTGCGCAGGCCGACGGCGGCCAGCGCCTCGGCGGCACGCTCGCGCTGCTCGGCGCGGCCGGTCTCGGCCAGCGCCTCGAGCGGCTCGGCCACCACGCGCGCGACGGTCTGGCGCGGATCGAGCGAGCCGTAGGGGTCCTGGAACACCATCTGGAAGTCGCGCCGCGCGGCGCGCAGCTCGCCGCGCGACAGGCGGTGCAGGTCGCGCCCGAGCATGCGCACGCTGCCCGAGGTCGGGGTGTCGAGCGCCATCACGAGCCGCGCGATGGTCGACTTGCCCGAGCCGGACTCGCCGACGATGCCGAGGCTGCGGCCCGCCGCGACCTCGAAGCTCACGCCGTTGAGCGCCTTCACGAGCGGCGGCGGCGAGAACAGCTTCTCGCGCGGCAGGGCGTAGTGGCGCACGAGGTCCTTCACCTCGAGCAGCGGCTGGGGGCGGGTGGTGTCGCTCATCATGGTGCGAGTGCGCCTTCGGCGGCGATCTCGGGCAGGCGGATGCAGCGCACGGCGTGCTCGTGGCGCAGCATCGCGGGCGGCGGACGCGTCGCTTGGCAGGCGTCGACCGTGTACTTGCAGCGGCCCGCGAACGGGCAGCCCGGCGGCAGGTCGACGAGTTCGGGCACGCTGCCGCGGATGGTCGCGAGGCGCACGCCGCGCGGCGCGCCGAGCACGGGACGGGCCGCGAACAGGCCCTGCGTGTAGGGATGGGCGCGCGCCGCGAACACGGCCTCGGTCGGGCCGCTCTCGACCACGCTGCCGCCGTACATCACGAGCATCTTCGAGACGCTCTGGGCGATCACGCCGAGGTCGTGCGAGATCAGGATCAGCGCCATGCCGCGCTCGGCGACCAGGCTCTGGATCAGCTCGAGGATCTGCTTCTGGATCGTGACGTCGAGCGCGGTGGTGGGTTCGTCGGCGATCAGCAGGTCGGGGCCGCAGGCCAGCGCCATCGCGATGCCGATGCGCTGGCGCTGCCCGCCCGAGAACTGGTGCGGGTAGGCGTCGAGCCGCGAGGCCGCGTCGGGGATGCCCACGCGCTCGAGCAGCGCGAGCGCCTCCTTGCGCGCATCGGCCTTGGACAGCCCGCGGTGCAGCCGCAGCGGCTCGCCGACCTGGCGCGCGATCGTGTGCACCGGGTTGAGCGCGGTCATCGGCTCCTGGAAGATCATGCCGATGCGGTTGCCGCGGATGCCGCACATCGTTCTCTCGCTCTGGCCGACGAGCTCCGTGCCGTCGAAGCGGATGCTGCCGCGGACCTTGGCCGTCGGCGGCAGCAGGCCCATCAGCGACTGCACCGTGATCGACTTGCCGCAGCCCGATTCGCCCACGATGCCCATCGTCTCGCCGCGCTCGAGCGTGAAGTCGATGCCGCGCACCGCCTCGGCGGGGCCGCGCTGGGTTTGCAGTTCGACGTGCAGGTCCTGGACTTGGAGAAGAGGCATTTCGTTCAGCGCGCGCGTGCGAGGCGGGGATCGAGGAGGTCGCGCAGGCCGTCGCCGAGCATGTTGAGCCCGAGCACGGCGAGCACGATCGCCATGCCCGGGAAGACCGCGAGCAGCGGAGACTGGAACATCATCGTCTGCGCCTCGCTGAGCATGCGGCCCCAGGAGGGCTGCGGCGGCTGCGTGCCCAGGCCGAGGAACGAGAGCGCGGCCTCGGCCAGGATCGCGATCGCGAAGCGGATCGTGATCTGCACGATCAGCACGGCCGAGATGTTGGGCAGCACGTGCTGCATCGTGATCGCGAACGGGCCCTTGCCGCAGGCGCGCGCGGCGGCCACGAATTCGCGCGACCAGATCGCGTTGGCCGAGGCGCGCGTGATGCGCGCGAAGGTCGGGATGTTGTAGATGCCGATCGCGATGATCGCGTTGACGATGCCGGCGCCGAACACGGCCGTCATCATGATCGCCGACAAGATGGCGGGGAAGGCGAGCGAGAAATCGGTCAGCCGCATGATGGCTTCCTCGACCCAGCCGCGCCGCGCGGCGGCGAGCAGCCCGAGCGCGGTGCCCACGACCAGGCCGATGCCCACCGCGATCACGCCCACGAGGATCGACGCGCGCGCGCCCACGAGCAGCAGCGAGGCCACGTCGCGGCCGTAGGCGTCGGTGCCGAGCCAGTGCGAGGCCGAGGGCGGCTGGAGCTTGCTGGCCATGTCGACGTCGTAGGGCGACCACGGCGTCCAAACCAGCGACACCGCCGCGGCGGCCAGCAGCAGCAGCGTCAGCACGCCGCCGATGACGAAGCTGCGGTGCCGCAGCGCGCGGCGCCAGAAGCCGGGCGCCTGGGGCGCCGCGGCGCTCGGAAGGGGCGTGCTCGTGACGCTCATATGTCGCTCGCCTTGATGCGCGGGTCGATCACGGCGTAGAGCACGTCGACCACGAAATTCACGATCACCACCATCGCCGCGAGCAGCATCACGCAGTTGCGCACCACGATCAGGTCACGGTTGCCGATGGCCTCGAAGATCAGCCGGCCGAGGCCGGGCAGGTAGAACACCTTCTCGATCACGATCGTGCCGGCCAGCAGCTCGGCGAACTGCATGCCCATGACCGTGACCACGGGGATCAGCGCATTGCGCAGCACGTGGGTCCAGAGCGCGGCGCGCTGCGACACCCCCTTGGCGCGCGCGGTGCGCACGAAGTCCTCGCGCATCACCTCGAGCACGGCCGACCGCGTGATGCGCGCGAGGATCGCGGCCTGCACCACGGCGAGCGAGAGCGCGGGCAGCAGCAGCGACTTGAGGCCGGCGAACACGCCCTCGCCCCAGCCCTCGAAGCCGCCGGCCGAGAACCACTGGAGCTGGACCGAGAACACCAGGATCAGCAGGATCGCGAACCAGAAGTTGGGAATGGCGATGCCGACCTGCGTGAGGCCCATCAGGCCGACGTCGCCGAGCTTGTTGTGCCGTGCCGCGGCCGTGACGCCGACGAACAGCGCGAGCACGGTGGTGAAGGCCATCGCGAGCAGCGCGAGCGGCACCGTGAGGGCGAGGCGCTCGAGGATCAGGTCGATCACGGGCGTGCTGTAGGCGTAGCTGTCGCCGAGGTTGCCGCTCAGCAGGCCCGCGATCCAGTGCCAGTAGCGGGTCCAGGCCGGCTGGTCGAGGCCCAGCTTGGCGGCGAGGGCAGCCACCGCCTCGGGCGCGGCGTCGGGGCCCATGAGCAGCTGCGCGGCGTTGCCGGGCAGGATCTCGAGGACGAGGAATACGATGACCGAGGCGCCGATCAGGGTTCCGATCAGCGTGGCGAGGCGCTTGAGGATGAACAGGCTCATGGGGCGGGGCGCAGCATAACCCGACTCGTGCAAGAAGCGGGCCTCGTCCCCGATAATCGGGCATGGCTCTCATGATCACCGACGAATGCATCAATTGCGATGTCTGCGAGCCGGAGTGCCCGAACGACGCGATCTCCATGGGCGCGGAGTTCTACGAGATCGATCCGCGCAAATGCACCGAGTGCGTGGGCCACTTCGACGAGCCGCAGTGCGTCCAGGTGTGCCCGGTCGCCTGCATCCCGGTCAACCCCGACCACGTCGAAAGCCGCGAGACGCTGTGGCAGAAGTTCGAGCGCCTGAACGCCGCCAAGAAGGCCGCGGCCGCTCCGGCCGCGGATGCGCCGACGCCCTCAGCGGGCGTCTGACGACGGCGCCGACCTTTTCTTCTTCTTGCCTTCGGCCCCGGCCGTGCCGTTGAATCGCATGCTCGCGCCGCGCGGCTGGGCGGCGAGCTGGCGCGCGCGTGCCTGGGCGAGCTGCTCGGCCGCCGCGAGCCGGCGTTCGGCGATGGCCGCCTGCCGGGCCTCGCGCGCGGCGCGGCGGTCGCGCTCGTAGGCTTCGCGCTCCTGCGCGAGGCGGATGCGCTCGAGCTGGTCGGCGCGCACCTCGGCACGGCGCGTGGCCGCTTCCGCGGCGCGGCGATCCGCTTCGGTGCGCGGGTCGTCCACTTTCAGGCGCGTGCCGCCTTCGCAGGGTTGGTCGCTGTAGCTGTTGGCGCCGCAGCGGTAGGCGGCGCCTTGGGCGATGGCGGCCGGCGGCATCGCGGCCGCCGCCGTCGCGAGCAGCGCGATCGCGGCCCGTCGCGCCCTGGTTCTTGCTGTCTTCATTCTTCTCGTCTCCCTTCTTGCCGGGCCCTTCCCCGGCCTCCCGCGTTCCGGCCGATCAGGAGGCGGCGGGCGCGCCTCCGTCACCGGGCTCGCGCCGCGGCGGCTTGGGCCGTGGCGGCTTGCTCGTGTGGATCAGCAGGGTGGCTTTTTCCATCTCGCCGGCCACCAGCGCCGGCACGGCATGCAGCGTGCGCACGATCGCGTCCTCGATCGCGTCGCGGTGTTCCTTGAGCGGCTTTCGGAGCACCCAGTTGACCACCTCCGACTTGACGCCCGGATGCCCGATGCCCAGGCGGAGCCGCCAGTAGTCGCCGGTGCCGAGCTGCGCATGGATGTCGCGCAGCCCGTTGTGGCCCGCGTGGCTGCCGCCGAACTTGAGCTTTGCCTGGCCGGGCGGCACGTCGAGCTCGTCGTGCACCACGAGGATCTCGTCGGGCTGGATCTTGAAGAAGCGCGCGAGCGCGGCCACCGACTTGCCCGAGAGGTTCATGAAGGTCTGCGGCTCGAGCAGCCAGATGCTCTGGCCGTGGACGTTCGCGCGCGCCGCGAGGCCGTGGTAGCTGCGCTCCGGCACGAGGTTGAGCTTCCAGTCGCGCGCGAGCGCATCGATCCACCAGAAGCCGGCGTTGTGGCGCGTGGCTTCGTATTCAGGCCCGGGATTCCCGAGGCCGACAAACAGCTTGATCATGGAGGGGAATTATCCCGCCACCCCCAAAGCAAAAGGCCCGCACGAGGCGGGCCTTTCTGCGGGACATCGGGAAGAATTACTTCTTGCCCGACTTCTTGGCGGGCGCGGGAGCGGCGGCAGCGCCTTCGGCCGGCGCGGCACCTTCGGCGGCCGCTGCGGGCTCCTCGGCGACCAGCGGCGGCACGGCCGACACGATCACCGGGTTCGCCTTGCCGTGGCTCACGAACTTCACGCCGCGCGGCAGCTTGATGTCGCTGACGTGGAGGGTGTCGTTCTTCTTCAGGCTGGACAGGTCGACCTCGATGAACTCGGGCAGGTCCTTGGGCATGCAGCTGACTTCGAGCTCGGTCATCACGTGCGTGACGAGGTTGTGGTCGAGCTTGACGGCGTCGGACTCTTCCTCACCCTTGTAGTGCAGCGGCACCTTCATGTGCAGGCGGGTCTTGGCGTCGACGCGCTGGAAGTCGATGTGCTGCACCAGCTGGCGGAAGGGGTGGTACTGCACGTCGCGCAGCAGCACCTTGCTGGTGGTGCCGCCGAGTTCCATCTCGAGGACGGACGAATGGAAGGCTTCCTTCTTGAGGGCATGCCACAGTGCGTTGTGATCGAGCTCGATCAGTTGCGGCTGGGCATCGCCACCGTAGACGATACCGGGCGTCTTGCCCGAAATGCGGAGACGGCGGCTCGCACCCGTGCCCTGCTTTGCGCGCTCGTAAGCGACGAATTTCATAACAACTCCTTGGAGAGTCCACCGCGACCAGTGCGACTCCGGTTCAACAAGGGCGACCTCCGCGAATCGGCAGGCGCCCGCTTTTTGCCCGAATCAGAACAGGTTGTCCTGGTCCGAGAACAAACTCATCACCGACTCGCCCTTGGCGATGCGCTGGATCGTCTCGGCGATCAGCGGGGCCACGGAGAGCTGGCGGATCTTGCCGCAGGCGAGTGCGCCGTCGGAAAGGGGAATGGTGTTGGTGACGATCACCTCGTCGAGTGCCGACTGGGTGATGCGTTCGATCGCCGGGCCCGAGAAGATCGGGTGCGTGCAATAGGCGTAGACGCTCTTCGCGCCGCGCTCCTTGAGCACCTCGGCCGCTTTGACCAGCGTGCCCGCGGTGTCGATCATGTCGTCCATGATCACGCAGTTGCGGCCGTCGATCTCGCCGATCACGTTCATGACCTCGCTGACGTTGGCCTTGGGGCGGCGCTTGTCGATGATCGCGAGGTCGCAGTTGAGCTGCTTGGCGAGCGCACGCGCGCGCACCACGCCGCCGACGTCGGGCGAGACCACGATCAGGTCTTCGTAGTTGCGCTGGCGCAGGTCGCCCAGCAGCACCGGCGAGGCATAGATGTTGTCGACCGGGATGTCGAAGAAGCCCTGGATCTGGTCGGCGTGCAGGTCCATCGTGAGCACGCGCTCGACGCCCACGGTCTCGAGCAGGTTGGCCACCACCTTGGCCGAGATCGGCACCCGACTCGAGCGCGGACGGCGGTCCTGGCGCGCATAGCCGTAGTAGGGGATCACCGCGCTGATCCGCTCGGCCGAGGCGCGCTTGAGCGCGTCGACCATGATCAGCAGTTCCATGAGGTTCTCGTTGGTCGGCGCGCAGGTGGACTGCACGACGAACACGTCGCGGGCGCGGACGTTCTGGTTGATCTCGACCGTGACTTCACCGTCGGAGAAGCGCCCCACGCGCGCCGCGCCGAGCGTGGTGCCGAGGTTCTGCGCAATTTCGGCGGCGAGGCCGGGATTGGCATTGCCCGTGAAAACCATGAAATCAGGGTGATTGGCCTGCATGAGCGCGTCCCGGCAGTGCGATGGGCTAAGAGGAAGCCGCCAAAGAGTTCAAGTCGTGGCGGCCCGTGGGCTGCCGATTATTGCAGCGGGTGGGCTGCAGAAGGAACACTGCGGCCATGAGGCCGCAGTGTCGAATGAATTTGGCAGGGGAGAAAGGATTCGAACCTTTGCATGCTGGAATCAAAATCCAGTGCCTTAACCAACTTGGCGACTCCCCTACACAGGTTGATGGCTTGCACCATCCACCGATATATGTCGCATCGGACCGGTGAGGATCCGATTATCTATCTTTCAGGTCGCCCATCCCCGGAGCGGATGAACGGCCAGATTGCTGCACTGACGAACCTGCCAGCCCGCGGGGGCCTCGGCCAGTTGCGCTTCGTGCGGCGCCTGCGGCATCTTCGCGAACACCGAACTTCCGGAGCCGGTCATCCGGGCCGACAGTCCCTGGGCACCGAGCCATTCGATGGCTTCGGATACCGCGGGGCAGAGCCGCTGGGCAACCGGCTGCAGGTCGTTGTGGCCGAAGTCGAAGACCTGTTCGCCGAGGCGTTGACCGAGGTCCGGAGCTTCAAGCTGTTCGCTATCTGCAGCAAAGCCCGAGATTATAGCAACAGGAGTTGAGCGTTGCAGATCCTGCGCAGAAAAAATTAATCGGGTGTCGAGCCCTTCGGGCGGCTTGACCACCGCGAAGCTGGCCGCGGGCAGCCTCACCGGGGTGATCTTCTCGCCGATGCCCTCGACCCAGGCGTTGTGGCCGGCGAGGAAGAAGGGCACGTCGGCGCCGAGGCCCAGGCCGATGTCGCACAGGCGCGACAGCGGCAGGTCCAGCTTCCAGAGCCGGTTCAGCGCCAGCAGGCAGGTGGCGGCGTCAGAGGAGCCGCCGCCCATCCCGGCCTGTGCCGGCACCGACTTGGCGACGCCGATGTGGGCACCGAGCCCCGGGGAGGCATGGGCCTGCAGCGCGCGGGCCGCGCGCAGGACGAGGTCGTCGGCCGGCAGCGGCGTCGTCAGGTCCTCGCGGCTGAGCCGGCCGTCGCGGCGCAGTTCGACGTGCAGGGTGTCGCACCAGTCGATCAGCATGAAGACCGACTGCAGCAGGTGGTAGCCGTCGTCGCGCCGGCCCGGGATGTGCAGGAAGAGGTTCAGCTTGGCCGGCGCGGGAAGGTCGTAGATCGCCTTCATGAGCGCTCGAACACGATGCGCAGGTCGGCCGTGGGGCTCGGGGCCTCGCGCGTGGCCTGCAGCCGGCCGTTCGCGACCTGGCCGAGGTCGGCGCGCCAGCCCGGCACCGGGTCGTTGCGGCCGCCGAGCCAGGCGAACAGCGCCGTGACCGGGATCGCCGCGCCCGTCGCAGCCTCGATGAGCGCATCGACCGAGTCGAAGCGCCGGACCTCGCTGCCGTTCTTGAGCAACGCCTCGCCGGGCGCCCAGTGCAACTGCGCCAGCGTGCTGCCGATCGGGCTGGTGAGCGACAGCTCGCCCGCCTCGGGCGAGCCGCGCAGCTCGAACAGCGCCGAGAAGGTCTGGACCGGCTGGCTGTCGATGCGCAGCGACATGCGTCCGCTCCACGCGCCCGTGGGCTGCGGCCTGCGCTCGCCTGCGAGCTGCGCGCAGCCGCCCGCCAGCAGCAGCGCGGCCGCGGCGCCCGCCGCGAGCAGGCCGCGGCGCCCCTGGTCGATCGCGATCATGGTCACGGCTTGACCCGCAGGCGCTTGAGCGTTTCCTGCAGCGTCTCGTTCTCGGCATCGGTCAGCAGGGCTTCCTTCCAGATCGTCACGGCGCGCTCCTTCTGGCCGGCGGTCCAGAGCACCTCGCCGAAATGCGCGCCGATCTCGGGGTCGGGCCGGGTCTTGTACGCGGCCTCGAGGATGCGCAGCGCTTCGTCCGTGTTGCCGAGCCGGAACTCGACCCAGCCCAGGCTGTCGGCGATGAAGGGATCCTCGGGCGCGAGCTGCACCGCCTTCTGGATCAGCGTGCGCGCCTCCTCGAGCCGGATCTTGCGATCGGCGAACGAGTAGCCGAGGGCGTTGTAAGCGTTCTGGTTGTCGGGCTTGAGTTCGATCAGCCGGCGCAGCAGGCGCTCCATTTCGTCGAGACGGTTGAGCTTCTCGGCCACCATCGCCTGGTCGTAGACGAGGTCGACGTCCTCTGGCGCCGCGGCCGAGGCCTGGGCGAGCATGTCGTAGGCGGCCTGGTACTGCTTGGCGTCGCGCAGCAGCTGCACCTCGGCGAGGAACTTGCGCTTCTTATCCTCCGCGTTGCGCTCGGGCAGGCCGCGCAGCAGCTCGCGCGCCTGCGGCAGCTTGCCCTGGCGGGCCAGCAGGCCCGCGCGGCGCGTCTGTGCCATCGTGAGGTCGTCGGTGCTGTCGATACGCGCCAGCCAGCGTTCGGCGGCGGTGAAGTCCTTGCGGCGCTCGGCCAGCTGCGAGAGCACGAGGTAGGCCTGGGTCGTGCCGCGCTGGCGGTCGTCGGCATCCTTCTGGCTGCCCGCGAGTTCGATGTAGCGCTTGAGCGAAGTCTCGGCGGCCGCGTCCTGGCGGGCCTGTGCCTGCAGGCTGCCGAGCAGCAGCCAGGGCTCGGCGAGTTCGGGCCGCGCGGCGGTGAGCGCCTGCAGCTGCGCGGTCGCGTCGGCATAGCGGCGGTTCTCGACCAGCACGCGCGCATAGGCGACCCGCAGGTCGGGCCCGGCCTTGGGATGGCTCGAGAGGTAGCGCGTGACGATCGGCTCGGCCAGCGGCTGGCCCGGATCGATCATCTCGAGCGCGAGCGCGGGCGGCGCCTCGGAGTCGGGGTCGATCTGCTGGCCCTTGAAGGCGGCATCGAGCGCACCCGAGGTGTCGCCGGCGTTGAGCCGTAGCCGGCCGACGGTGGCCCAGGCCAGGCCGCCGGTCGCGGGGTTCTTGAGATCGTCGACCAGCGCCTGCTCGACCACCGAGGCAGCGAGCTTCTTGTCGGGCGCGCGCCCGTAGTTGCGCACGATCACCGCCATCAGCAGCGGCCGCTCGACCTGCGAGGTGGCGGCGATCTCGGCGCGCAGCGGCTCCACCGTGTCGGCGATGCGGTTGAGCGCGATCAGGATCTGCAGCTCGATGCGCCGCGCATCGCGCGAGTTCGGCAGCGTTTCCTGCCAGGCGCGCGCGGCGGCGAGCGCTGCATCGCCGGAGCGCGACTGCAATGCGATCTCCACGGCGCGCTGGAACAGCTTGCCGTCGCGCAGCCGGCGCGCCGCATCGAGCACCAGCGCGTAGCCGGAGCCGGGGTCGCCGCCGCGCGCGGTCATCTCGCCCATGAGGATCTCGTAGAACAGCTCGGCCGTCAGCGCCGACGGCTGCGGCGGTGCGGTGTCGGCCGCCGCCTTCGCCGGCGTGGCCGAGGGACGGGGCGCGGGACGCGCGGGCGAGGTGCGCGAGGGCGCGGGTCGTTCGATGATCGGCGCGGGGCTGCCGGGCGCGGCGGGATCGGAAGTCTGGGCCTGGACGGCGCATGCCAGCAGCACGAGAGACGCGGCCGCCGCAAGGCGGTGTCGGCGGAGCGATGGGATCATCGAACCATAATAATCCAAGCTTTTGAGCGAGCATCGCGTGGGGCTTCGTCGCGGCCCCGGAGTTTTCAGTTCATGCCAGAGCTTCCCGAAGTCGAAGTGACCCGGCGCGGTTTTGCCGAGCGCATCGCCGGCGCGCGCATCGATGCGGTGCGCATCGGCAAGCCCTTGCGGTGGGCGTTGATGGTCGAGCCCGCCACGCTGGTCGGGCGCCGCGTGCGCGAGGTGCGCCGGCGCGGCAAGTACCTGCTGATCGACCTCGACAGCGGCCTGCTGCTGCTGCACCTCGGCATGTCGGGCAGCCTGCGCTTCGATGCGGCGCTGCCCGCGCCGGGCGTGCACGACCACTTCGATCTGGTCACCGACCGCGGCACGCTGCGGCTCAACGACCCGCGCCGCTTCGGCGCGGTGGTCTACGTCGAGGACGAGGCGGCGCCCTGGGCCGTCAAGCTGCTCGGCGGCCTCGGCATGGAGCCGCTCGGCGACGCCTTCGATCTCGATGCCTTCCACGCCGGCCTGCGCAAGCGCCGCACCGCGGTGAAGCAGGTGCTGCTCGCGGGCGACGTGGTGGTCGGCGTGGGCAACATCTATGCGTCGGAGGCGCTGTTCCAGGCCGGCATCCGCCCGACGCTGCCGGCCGCGCGCATCAGCCGCCCGAGGGCGGCCAGGCTCCATGCGGCGGTGCGCGAGATCCTCGCGCGGGCGGTCGAGAAGGGCGGCTCCACGCTGCGCGATTTCTCGAACGTCGACGGACAGAACGGCTACTTCCAGCTCGAGGCGACGGTCTACGGCCGGGCCGGCGAGCCCTGTCGGGTTTGCGCAACGCCGATCCGCCTGCTGCGCCAGGGGCAGCGTTCCACTTACTATTGTCCAAAGTGCCAGAAATAGCTGTCCCGGCCTGACCGGGAAGCCCCTGGGGGGCGGCGCTCGCGACCCGCGATGCTATATTTGTAAATAATTTTTTACATTCTTCCCTTGAGCCGCTCCTTCAACCAACAACTGGACCAGCACGGCGCCTGGCGGAGCAATTTTGCGCACCGCCTTCAATGGCTGTCGCGCTGGCTGAACGAGAACGAGCTGCTCGACCAGGCGGTGGCCGAGCGCCTGCGCGGCCTGGAGCTGCAGATCCGCAACAGCAAGGTGATGGTGGCCTTCGTCGCGGAGTTCTCGCGCGGCAAGTCCGAGCTGATCAACGCGATCTTCTTCGCGGGCTACGGCCGCCGCATCATGCCGGCGAGCGCCGGCCGCACGACCATGTGCCCGACCGAGCTGGGCTACGACGCCGCGGTGGCGCCGAAGCTGCGGCTGCTGCCGATCGAGACCCGGCTCGAGCCCCACTCGCTGACCCACTGGCGCGAGCGGCCCGTGCGCTGGACCGAGATCCAGATCGACGTCGGCAATGCCGACCAGCTGGCCCAGGCGATGGCCAAGGTGGCCGAGGTGCGCTGGGTCGCCAAGGACGAGGCGCGCGCGCTCGGCTTCTGGAACGACGAGACGCCCGACGACAACCCGGTCCAGGACGCCGAGGGCCGGGTCGAGATCCCGCGCTGGCGCCATGCGATCCTGAACATGCCGCACCCGCTGCTCGAACAGGGCCTGGTGATCCTCGACACGCCGGGGCTGAACGCGATCGGCGCCGAGCCCGAGCTCACCGTGAGCCTGATCCCGCAGGCCCACGCGGTGGTTTTCATCCTCGGTGCCGAGACCGGCGTCACGCGCTCCGACCTCGCGATCTGGCGCGAACACCTGGTGACCGAGAGCGAAGGCAGCGACACGCGCTTCGTGGTGCTCAACAAGATCGACACCATGTGGGACTCGCTGAGCACGCCCGCGCAGATCGAGATGCAGATCGAGCGCCAGCGCGAAGTTGCGGCCAAGTTCCTCGAGGTGCCGCTCGCCCAGGTGCTGCCGGTGTCGGCGCAGAAGGGCCTGCAGGCCAAGATCCAGCGCGATCCCCGCCTGCTCGACGCGAGCCGGCTGCCCGCGCTCGAGACGCTGCTCGGGCAGGGCGTGCTCGGCAAGCGCGAGACCATGCTGCGGCTCGCGGTCGACGCCGGCATGGTGGCGCTGCGCACCGAGGCCGAGCGCATCCTGAAGGTGCGCCAGCGCGACCTGTCGGAACAGGCGCTCGAGCTGCAGGGCCTGCGCGGCAAGAACGTCTCGGTGATCCGCCACATGCGCGCGCGCATCGACCAGGAGCAGGCCGAGTTCGAGGGCAGCCACACGCGCATCCTCGCGCTGCGCTCGGTGCAGGGCAAGCTGCTGCGCGAGGTCTACGCGGTGCTCGGGCGCACCGCGCTCAAGGCCGACATGGTGAAGCTCTCGGCCGCGCTGCGCCGACCGGGCGTCAAGCTCAACGTGCGCAAGATCTACGGCGAGACCTTCGACTCGCTGCGCAACAACCTGCGCGAGGTGCAGGCGACCACGGCCGAGATCCAGTCGATGCTGCACGCCACGTTCCGCCAGCTCAACGCGGAGCAGGGCTTCACGCTGCAGGCGCCCGCCGAGCCCGATCTCTCGGGCTTCGAGCAGGAGCTCACCCAGATCGAGCGCAGCCACATCCACTACCTCGGCGTGGGCAACCTGCTGAAGCTCGCGCAGGCCGACTTCTGCGACAAGCTGGTGCGCGCGCTCGCGAGCCGGCTGCGCCTCGTCAACGAGGCGGCCATGACCGAGGTCGAGCGCTGGAGCAAGGGCGCGAGCGCGCAGATCGACGCGCAGCTCAAGGAGCGCCGCCGCAATTTCAGCAAGCGCATCGAGGCCATCGAGCGCATCCAGAACGCGGCCGGCAACCTCGACGAGCGGCTGGTCGAGCTCGCCGCGCAGGAGCGCGGCCTCGCCGAGCTGCAGCAGCGGCTGCACGAGTTCACCGCGATGATCACGCACCAGGGAAGGCCGGCCGGCGCGCCGGCAGCCCCGGTCGGCGAGCTGCGTGCGGCCTGAGTCCCCGCAGGCCGGCGGCGCGGGACCGCTGCCGGCGGGCTTCGCCGGGCGCGTCGTCGACTGGCAGCGCAGCCACGGACGCAGCGAGCTGCCGTGGCAGAACACGCGCGACCCCTACCGCGTCTGGCTCTCGGAGGTGATGCTGCAGCAGACGCAAGTGTCGACGGTGCTCGGCTATTTCGCGCGCTTCCTGGCGCGCTTCCCGACCGTGCGCGAACTCGCCGCCGGCACCGAGGACGAGGTCTTCGGCCTCTGGAGCGGACTCGGCTACTACAGCCGCGCGCGCAACATGCACCGCTGCGCGCAGGAGGTGGTGGCGCGCTTCGGCGGCGAGTTTCCGCACACCGCGGCCGAGCTCGTGACGCTGCCGGGCATCGGCCGTTCCACCGCCGCGGCGATCGCGGCCTTCTGCTTCGGCGAGCGCGTCGCGATCCTTGACGGCAACGTCAAGCGCGTGCTGACGCGGGTGCTCGGCTTCGGCGGCGACCTGTCCTCGGGCGCGCAGGAGCGGACGCTCTGGGACCTCGCCACGCAGCTGCTTCCGCCGGCAGCGCGCAAGGAGGACATCGCGAGCTACACGCAGGGCCTGATGGATCTCGGGGCCACGGTCTGCCTGCCGCGCAGGCCGAGTTGCATGATCTGCCCGGTGCAGGCCGACTGTGTGGCCCGGCGCGAGGGCGAGCCCGAGCGCTATCCGGTCAAGACCCGCAAGCTCAAGCGCAGCGCGCAGTCGCTCTGGGCGCTGCTCGCGCGCGACGGCCGCGGCCGGGTCTGGCTCGAGAAGCGGCCCGCGACGGGCATCTGGGCCGGCCTCTACTGCCTGCCGGTGTTCGACAGCCGCGAGGCGCTGGTCGACGCGCTGCCGGCCGCGGCAGCCGCGAAGGCGCAGGACCTGCCGCCCTTCGTGCATGTGCTGACCCACAAGGATCTGCACCTGCATCCGGTGCGGCTGCAGGGCCTCGGGCCCCGCGGCGATGCCGGGCGCTGGTTCGATGCCGAAACGTGGCGCGGCCTGGGACTGCCGGCGCCCGTGCGCAAGCTGCTCGAGGCCGAAGGCTAGACGGCGTCGAGCTCGCGGTGCCGCTTGAGCGCGCCCCAGCGCGCGCCGAAGGCCCGGGCCAGCTGCTCGACCAGGAACACCGAGCGGTGCTGTCCGCCTGTGCAGCCGATCGCGACCGTCACGTAGCTGCGGTGATCGCGCGCCATCGCATCGAGCCAGCGCGAGAGGAACTGCTCGATGTCCTCGTACATGCGCGCGACGTCCTCGTGCTCGCGCAGCCATTCGACCACCGGCGCATCGCGCCCCGTGAGCGGCCGCAGGCCGGGCACGTAGTGCGGGTTGGGCAGCATGCGCACGTCGAAGACGAAGTCGGCGTCCAGCGGCACGCCGCGCTTGAAGGCGAAGGACTCGAACACCAGCGTCAGCGTGCTCTGCGGCGCCGAGATCAGCGCCTTGATGTAGCTCTGCAGCTGGGCGGGCCGGATCAGGCTGGTATCGATCACGTCGGCGCCGTCGCGCAGGTCGGCCAGCAGCTCGCGCTCGAGCTCGATGGCCTGGACCAGCACGCGCTCCTGCTCGGGCGCGTTGGTGCGTCCCTCCTGGCGCGAGAGCGGATGGCGGCGGCGGGTTTCCGAATAGCGGCGCAGCAGCGCGTCGGTGGTGGCGTCGAGGAACAGCGAACGCAGCGAGACGCCGTCCTGCCGCAGGGCTTCGAGCTGCTGCGGCACGATCGGCAGCGACACGCCGCTGCGCACGTCCATCGCGATCGCCACGCGCGTGGCCTGCTGCTCGCGCTGCAGTGCGATGAAGGACGCCAGCAGCTCGGGCGGCAGGTTGTCGACGCAGTAGTAGCCCGCGTCCTCCAGCGCATGCAGCGCGACCGACTTGCCCGAACCCGACATGCCGGTGATGAGCACCAGTTCGAGGTTCATTGCATCGCGGCCGAGGTCTTCCTGTGGCCCAGCATCTCGCGCGCATGCGCGAGCGAGGTCTGCGACACCTTCTCGCCGCCGAGCATGCGCGCGATCTCGCGCGCGCGGCTGTCGTCGTCGAGCCGGAAGACGCCGCTCTCGGTGCGCGGGCCTTCGTCGCCCGCGCCGGCGGTCTGGCGCTTGGCGACGACCAGGTGGTGGTCGGCGCAGGCGGCGACCTGCGGCAGGTGGGTCACGGCCAGCACCTGGCGGTCGCGGCCGAGCTGCTTCATGAGCCGGCCCACGGTCTCGGCGACCGCGCCGCCGACGCCGGCGTCGACCTCGTCGAAGATCAGCGTCTGCGCGGCGCCGAGCTGGCTGGTCGTGACCGCGATCGCGAGCGCGATGCGCGAGAGCTCGCCGCCCGAGGCCACCTTGCCGATCGGCCGCGGCGTGCTGCCCGGATGGCCGCTCACGAGAAAGGCCACGTCCTCCAGCCCGGAGCGGCCCGGCTGTGCGAGCGGCTGCAGCTCGACCTCGAAGCGGCCGCCCTGCATGCCCAGCCCCTGCATCGCCTGCGTGACCGCCTCGGCCAGGCGCGGCGCGGCCTGCTTGCGGGCCTTGGCGAGCGCCCTGGCTTCCTTCATGTAGGCCTGCTGGGCGCTCTGTTCGGCGCGCTCCAGGCCTTCGAGATCGCTCTGCGCGTCGAGCGCCTGCAATTCGGCCTGCCAGCCCGCGAGCAGCGCCGGCAGGTCGTCGGGCGTGCGCTTGTAGCGGCGCGCGAGCGACATCCACAGGCCCATGCGCTCGTCGAGCTCGGCGAGGCGCTGCGGGTCGACCTCGGCATCGCGCAGGTAGCCGTGCAGCGTGTGGGCCGCATCCGAGGCCTGGGCCACGCTCGAGGCGAGCACCTCGCCGATGGCGCGGAACTCGGGCTCGATGTGGGCGCAGTTCTGCAGCAGCGTCACCGCGCGCGACAGCGCGGCGAGCGCGCCGTTGTCGTCGTCCTCGAGCGCCTGGCTCGCGCCCTGCGCCGCGTCGATCAGTGCCTGCGCATTGGAGATGCGCGCGTGGTTGGCCGAGAGCTCTTCCCACTCGCCCTCGGCGGGCGCGAGCTTGGCCAGCTCGCCGATCTGCCACTGCAGCCGCTCGCGCTCGCGCTGCAGCGAGTCCTGCGCCGAACGCGCCTGGTCGAGCGCCGACAGCGCCTGGCGCCAGGCCTGCCAGGCGGCGTCCAGCGCGTCGGTGCGCACCCCGGCATAGGCGTCGAGCAGGCCGCGCACCGCCTCCGGGCGCGTGAGGCTCTGCCAGGCATGCTGGCCATGGATGTCGAGCAGCCGGTCGCCGAGCTCGCGCAGCTGCGTGGCCGTGGCCGGGCTGCCGTTGATCCAGCCGCGGCTGCGGCCCTGCAGGTCGACCGTGCGGCGCAGCAGCAGCGCGTCGCCCGATTCGAAGCCGCCTTCGTCGAGCCAGGCGTCGAAGGCCGGGTCGGCGTCGAACTCGGCGCTCACGTCGAGCCGTTCGGCGCCTTCGCGCACCGCGCCCGCATCGGCGCGGTTGCCGAGCGCCAGCTGCAGCGCGTCGATCAGGATGGACTTGCCGGCGCCGGTTTCACCGGTCAGGACCGTGAAGCCCGCCGAGAGGTCGAGTTCGAGTGATCGCACGATCACGAAGTCGCGCAGTGCGATGCGTCGCAGCGCCATTCAGGAGCCCCCTTCGTTCCAGTGAAGTTTCTTGCGCAGCGTGTCGAAATAGCTCCAGCCGCGCGGATGCAGGAAGCGCACCCGGTAGTCGGAGCGGCGGACCACCACGCGGTCCCCGATCGCGAGCGAGGCCAGGGACTGCATGTCGAAATTGGCGCTCGCGTCGCGGCCGGCGACCAGTTCGATCACGATCTCGTCGGCGTCCGGCAGCAGGGCCGGCCGGTTCGACAGCGTGTGCGGCGCGATCGGCACCAGCACCCAGCCCGGCACCGCGGGATGCAGCAGCGGCCCGCCCGCCGAGAGCGCATAGGCGGTCGATCCGGTCGGCGTCGCGATGATCAGGCCGTCGGCGCGCTGGTTGGCGACGAAGTGCCGGCCCACCGAGACGCGCAGTTCCACCATGCCCGAGGTGGCGCCCCGGTTGACCACCACGTCGTTCATCGCGAGCGCCTCGAACACCGAGGCGCCGTCGCGCATGACGTGGGCGTGCATGAGGCTGCGATGGTCTTCCTCGTACTCGCCGGCGAGCATCGGGATCAGCGTGGCCTGGTAGTTGTCGAGCGGGATGTCGGTGATGAAGCCGAGCCGGCCGCGGTTGATGCCGATCAGCGGGATGCCGTAGCAGGCCAGCTGCCGCCCGATGCCCAGCATGGTGCCGTCGCCGCCGACCACGAGGCCGAGGTCGCAGCGCTGGCCGATCTCCTCGACGCTCAGCGGCTGGTAGCGCCCGCCGGCCGGGGCGCCAGGGGCGGCTTCCTCGGCGGCCGACTTCTCGACGAACACCGTGCAGCCTTGCGATTCCAGGAAGGCGCCGATATCTTCCATGACGCCATCGCGCGCGTCGGCCTGCGCCCTGGCGCCCGAAGCCTGGTACTTGCCGATCAGCGCGACGTGACGAAAGCGGGAAGTCATCTACAAATTACAACACTAAAATCTTGCAATGCTGGACGACCGTGCCAAGTTGCTCCTCAAGACGCTGGTAGAGCGCTACATCGCCGAAGGCCAACCTGTCGGCTCGCGGACGCTGTCGCGTTCGCCGGGGCTGGATCTCTCGCCCGCGACGATCCGCAACGTCATGTCCGACCTGGAGGCGCTGGGGCTGGTCGCGAGCCCCCACACCTCGGCGGGCCGGGTGCCCACCGCGCGCGGCTACCGGCTGTTCGTCGACACCATGCTGACCGCCCGGCGCGAGCAGGTGAACGCGCCCAGCCTCGCGCCCGACCAGCCGCAGAAGGTGATCGCCAACGCCGCGAGCCTGCTGTCGAACCTCTCGCAGTTCGTCGGCGTGGTGATGGCGCCGCGGCGCGCCTCGGTGTTCAAGCAGATCGAGTTCCTGCGGCTGTCCGAGCGGCGGCTGCTCGTGATCATCGTCTCGCCCGACGGCGACGTGCAGAACCGCGTGATCGTGCCCGAGGCCGACTATTCGCAGTCGCAGCTCGTCGAAGCTTCTAACTACATCAACGCCCATTACGCCGGCCTCACGATCGAGCAGGTGCGCGACCGCCTGCAGTCCGAGATGGAAAAGCTGCGCGGCGAGATCGCCACCTTGATGCAGGCCGCGGTCAAGGTCAGCTCCGAGGTGCTCAGCCAGGCCCAGGAAGACGAGGTCGTGATCTCGGGCGAGCGCAACCTGCTGTCGGTGTCCGATTTCTCGAGCGACATGGGCCAGTTGCGGCGCGCCTTCGAGCTGTTCGAGCAGAAGGCGCAGCTGATGCGCCTGCTCGACGTCTCGAGCAAGGCCGAGGGCGTGCGCATCTTCATCGGCGGCGAAAGCCAGGTGGTGCCGATCGAGGAGCTCTCGATCGTCAGCGCCAACTACGAGGTCGACGGCGAGGTCGTCGGCACGCTGGGCGTGATCGGGCCGACGCGGATGCCCTACGAGCGCATGATCCAGATCGTCGACATCACCTCGCGGCTGGTCAGCAACGCGCTGAGCCATCGCAAGTAGGCCCGGCGCGCCGCCCGCCGCGGCCGCGAATAGAATCGTGGCCTCTCTCGTGGGCCGTTAGCTCAGTTGGTTAGAGCAGCGGACTCATAATCCGTTGGTCGCT
>CBHTTS010000031.1:0-27754 GCA_966095775.1 uncultured Variovorax sp.
GCACCGCGATCATCAGCACGCCGCGCATCTTGGGCAGCTGGATGTAGCGGAACACCGCGAACTTGCTCGCGCCGTCGATGCGCGCGGCCTGGTAGTAGGCGTCGGGGATGGAGCGCAGGCCCGCGAAGCACAGCAGCGCGACGAGCGGCGTCCAGTGCCAGACGTCCATCACGAGCACCGTGAGCCAGGCGTCGGCCGCGCTGCCGGTGTAGTTGTAGTCGACGCCGAGCTTCTGCAGCGCGTGGCCCAGCAGGCCGATGTCGGCGCGGCCGTAGATCTGCCAGATGGTGCCGACCACGTTCCAGGGGATCAGCAGCGACAGCGCCACCACCACGAGCACGGCCGACGACTTCCAGCCCTTGGCGGGCATCGAGAGCGCGAGGCAGATGCCCAGCGGGATCTCCACCAGCAGCACCGAGAGCGAGAAGCCCAGCTGGCGCCACAGCGCCTGGTGCAGCTCGTCGTCGCGCATCACCGAGGCGAACCATTCGGTGCCGACGAACACGCGGCGCTCGGGCGAGATGATGTCCTGCACCGAGTAGTTGACCACCGTCATCAGCGGCACGATGGCCGAGAAGGCCACGCACAGCAGCACCGGCAGCACCAGCCACCAGGCCTTCTGGTTGATGGGCTTGTTCATGCCACGAGTTCCTCGTCCTTGTAGTAGCAGGTGTGCGTGTCCAGCACGCGCAGCCACACCGTGTCGCCGACCGCGGGCGGCGCCTCGTCGGCGCTCAGCCGCACCTTGACCGGGCTGCCGTCGGCATCGGCGGTCAGCATCGCGTGGGTGCCGACGTCCTGCACCTGGGTGACCACCGCGGGCACCGCGCCTGGTGCGCCCGCGCTCGCGAGCCGCAGGTACTCGGGCCGGATGCCGATCTTGAGCGCGCCCGGCGGCAGCTCGCGCGGCGGCGTGAGCCAGGTGCTGCCGACCTCGAGCGCGCCGTTGGCGCACTGGGCCGAGAGGAAGTTCATGCCGGGCGAGCCGATGAAGTGGCCCACGAAGGTATGGGCCGGGCGCTCGAACAGCGCCTCGGCGCTGCCCACCTGCACCGCCTTGCCGCGGGTCATCACCACCACCTCCTCGGCGAAGGTCAGCGCCTCGACCTGGTCGTGCGTCACGTAGATCAGCGTGAGCTTGAGCTCGCGGTGGATCTGCTTGAGCTTGCGGCGCAGCTGCCACTTGAGGTGCGGGTCGATCACCGTGAGCGGCTCATCGAACAGCACCGCCGAGACGTCGCTGCGCACCAGCCCGCGGCCGAGCGAGATCTTCTGCTTGGCGTCGGCCGCGAGGCCGGCGGCGCGCTGGTTGAGCTGGCCGCTCATGTCCAGCATCTCGGCGATCTCGCCCACGCGCTTGCGGATCTGCTCGGCGGGCAGCTTGCGGTTGCGCAGCGGGAAGGCCAGGTTCTCGGCCACGGTCATGGTGTCGTAGATCACGGGAAACTGGAACACCTGCGCGATGTTGCGTTCCTGCGGTGACGCATGCGTGACGTCGCGCCCGTCGAAGCTGACGGTGCCCTGCGAAGGCACCAGCAGGCCCGAGATGATGTTGAGCATGGTGGTCTTGCCGCAGCCCGAGGGGCCGAGCAAGGCATAGGCGCCGCCGTCGCGGAAGCTCATCTCGAGCGGCAGCAGCGCATAGTCGCTGTCCTGCTTCGGGTTCGGGCGGTAGGCGTGGGCCAGGTTCAGGTCGATGCGTGCCATCTCAGCCTCCTTTGCGCCAGGCCGGCGCGAGCGCCAGCTTCTCGCCGGCATCGAACACATAGGCCTGCGCCGCGCTGAAGTACAGCGTGACCGCGGTGCCCAATTCGAAACGGTGCACGCCCGTGAGCTGCGCCACGAGCTCGCCGACGGCGGTCTCGACGTGCACGAAGGTGTCGGAGCCCGAGATCTCGGCCAGCTCCACCTTGCCGGGCAGCGCGATGTCGCCCTCCCCGCCCGCGATGTCGAGCGCGCTCGCGCGCAGGCCCACGGTGACCGCGCCCGCCACCGACTCGGCCAGCGGCAGCGCGAGCGAGGGACCGCCCTCGAGCTGCACCCGGCCGGCCGAGGCGGTGGCGCGCAGCAGGTTCATCGGCGGGTCGCTGAAGGCGCGCGCCACGCGCAGCGACTGCGGCGCATGGAACACTTCGGCCGTGGGCCCGTACTGCAGCAGCTCGCCCGCGTCCATGACGGCGGTGTAGCCGCCGAGCAGCAGCGCCTCGCCGGGCTCGGTGGTCGCGTAGATCACGGTCGAGTCGCCGCTCGCGAACAGCTGGGTGAGCTCCTCGCGCAGGCCTTCGCGCAGCTTGTAGTCGAGGTTCACGAGCGGTTCGTCGAGCAGCATCAGCGGCGCGTTCTTGGCCAGCGCGCGCGCGAGCGCCACGCGCTGCTGCTGGCCGCCCGAGAGCTCCGAGGGATAGCGGTCGAGGAACATGCCGATGTGCAGCTTGTCGGCCAGCGCCTTCACGCGCGCCTCGACGTTCGGCTCGCCGCGCAGCTTCAGCGGCGAGGCGATGTTGTCGGCCACCTTGAGCGAGGGGTAGTTGATGAACTGCTGGTAGACCATCGCGACGTTGCGCTCGCGCACCGGCACGCCGGTCACGTCGCGGCCGTCGACCAGCACGCGGCCGCTGCTCGGCGCGTCGAGCCCCGCCATCAGCCGCATCAGGCTGGTCTTGCCGGCCTGCGTGGCGCCCAGCAGCACGGTCACCGCGCCGCTTTGGGGCGCGATGCTCTGCTCGTAGAGCCAGGTCTGCGCGCCGACCTTCTTGGTCACGCGCTCCAGTGTCAATTGCATCAGCGCTCCCCGTGGATCGTTGGGCTGTGGTCGTGGTCCGCGTGCGCCTGCAGCCAGGCCCCGACCCGCGCGCGTTCGGCCTCGGTGCAGTGCAGGCCGAGCTTGGAGCGGCGCCAGAGCACGTCGTCGGCGCTCACGGCCCATTCGTCGCGCTGCAGGAAGCGCAGCTCGCGCTCGTGCAGGCCCGGCGCCACCGCCTCGCCCATGTCGGCCATGGAGGCGGCGTCGCCGAGCAGCTCGGCGATGCGCGCGCCGTAGGCCCGCGCGAGGCGGCGCGCGAGCTTCGCGTCGAGCCAGCCGTGGCGCGCGCGCACCGCCTCGACGAAGCGCTCGAAGTCGTCGTCGGGCCGCTTCGCGGCGCCGATCCAGGCCGAGAGGTCGCCGCCCGGCAGGAAGGCGCCCTCGGTCCAGGCGGCGCGTCCCGGGCCCGATTCGCCGAGCATCCGGCCGACCTCGTCGGCCGCGTCCTCGGCGAGCTTGCGGAAGGTGGTGATCTTGCCGCCCCAGACCGACAGCAGCGGCGCCGCCGCGGTGTTCGACTCGAGCATGTAGTCGCGCGTCACGGCCGAGGGATCGCCCGAGGCGTCGTCGAGCAGCGGGCGCACGCCCGAGTAGGTCCAGACCACGTCGGCGGGCCGCACGGGCTGCTCGAAATAGCGGCTCGCCTGCAGGCAGAGGTAGTCGATCTCCTCCTCGGAGATGCGCGCCGCGCCGGGGTCGTCGGCGTTGAGCTCGATGTCGGTGGTGCCGATCAGCGTGAACTCGTCCTGGTACGGAATCGCGAAGATGATCCGCTTGTCGGGGTTCTGGAAGATGTAGGCATGGTCGTGCGCGAACAGGCGCGGCACCACGATGTGGCTGCCCTTGACCAGCCGCAGGCTCTTGGTCGCGAGCGGCTCGCCCTTGGCGGACTGCGCCACGCCGCGCAGGAAGGATTCGGCCCACGGCCCCGCGGCATTGACCACGGCGCGCGCGCGCACCACGCGGATGCCGCCGTCGGCCGCCTCGAGCGTCGCGGTCCAGCCGCCGGCCTCGCGCTGCGCGTGCACGCAGCGGGTGCGCGTGAGCACCTCGGCGCCGCGGGCGCGCGCGTCGAGCGCGTTGAGCACCACGAGCCGCGCATCGTCGACCCAGCCGTCCGAATAGACGAAGCCGCGCGCGAACTGCGCCTTGAGCGGCGCGCCGGCCGGATGGCTGCGCAGGTCGATGCCGCGCGAGCCCGGCAGCACCTCGCGCCTGGCGAGGTGGTCGTACATGAACAGGCCGATGCGGATCATCCAGGCCGGCCGCATCGAGGGGTCGTGCGGCATCACGAAGCGCAGCGGCCACATGATGTGCGGCGCGCTCTTGAGCAGCACCTCGCGCTCCTGCAGCGCCTTGCGCACGAGCGAGAACTCGTAGTACTCGAGATAGCGCAGGCCGCCGTGGATCAGCTTGGTCGACGACGACGAGGTGTGCGCCGCCAGGTCGTCCTTCTCGCACAGCACCACGCGGAAGCCGCGCCCCGCGAGGTCGCGCGCGATGCCGCAGCCGTTGATGCCGCCGCCGACGATCAGCACGTCGCAATCGGTGGCCGGCGCCGTCGGATCGGAAGAGTTGTCGCTCACAGAAGATGGGCCCGTTAGTTCGTGACTTGGGTCACGGAAGGCCGCCATTGTATTTTCGCGTCTTTTCATTTGGATTCCTTTTGACGCGATTTTCCTCCGAGTTTTCCCTTAGTAGGATTCGTTTTCGTTCGTTTTAAAGTCGGCCGGCCTGTACCCTCGGGGAGTCTTCCCGCTCTTCGCGACGTTTCCGTGAATTCCAACCCGCGCCAGATCAACCTGCTCGACACCGTGCGCAAGCGCGGCTCGGTCACCGTCGAACAGCTCGCCGACATGCTCGGCGTCACGCTGCAGACCGTGCGCCGCGACGTGCAGCGCCTCGCCGACCAGGGACTGCTCACGCGCTTCCACGGTGGCGTCCGCGTGCCGAGCTCGACCACGGAGAACATCGGCTACCAGCAGCGCGAGACGCTCAACGCCGAGGGCAAAGCGCGCATCGCGCGCCGCGTGGCCGAGCTGGTGCCCAACGACTGCTCGCTGATCCTCAACATCGGCACCACCACCGAGGCCATCGCCAAGGCGCTGCTGCGCCACACCGGCCTGCGCGTGATCACCAACAACCTCAACGTCGCGACCATCCTGAGCGGCAACACCTCGTGCGAGGTGATCGTGGCGGGCGGCTCGGTGCGTCCGCGCGACCGCGCGATCGTGGGCGAGGCCACGATCGACTTCATCCGCCAGTTCAAGGTCGACGTCGCGCTGATCGGCGTGTCGAGCATCGAGGCCGACGGGTCGCTGCGCGACTTCGACCTGCGCGAGGTGAAGGTGGCGCAAACCATCATCGCGCAGGCGCGCGAGGTGTGGCTCGCGGCCGACGCGAGCAAGTTCAACCGGCCCGCGATGATCCAGCTCGGCACGCTGTCGCAGATCGACCGGCTGTTCACCGACGCGGAGCCGCCGCCGCCCTTCACCGACCTGCTGCATGCGGCGCAGGTGCGCCTGGAAATCGCAAAATGACGCGCTCTCTCGACGAGAGGACCCTTCGCCCATGACCGCCTCCTACCTCCTCGCCCTCGACCAGGGCACCTCGAGCTCCCGCAGCATCGTCTTCGACCGCGAGGGCCGCATCGTCGCGATCGCGCAGAAGGAGCTCACGCAGATCTACCCGCAGCCCGGCTGGGTCGAGCACGACCCGATGGAGATCTGGCAGAGCCAGCTCGCCACCGCGCGCGAGGTGCTCGCCAAGGCGAAGCTGCAGGCCGCCGACATCCATGCCATCGGCATCACCAACCAGCGCGAGACCACGGTGCTGTGGAACCGCCAGACCGGCCAGCCGGTGCACCACGCGATCGTCTGGCAGGACCGGCGCGCCGAGCCGCTGTGCGCGCAGCTGCGCGACGACGGCATGTCGGACACGATCCGGCAGAAGACCGGACTCGTGATCGACGCCTACTTCTCGGCCACCAAGCTGCGCTGGCTGCTCGACAACGTGCCCGGCGCGCGTGCGCAGGCCGAGCGCGGCGAGCTCGCGTTCGGCACGGTCGACAGCTGGCTCATATGGCAGCTCACCGGCGGCAAGGTGCACGTCACCGACGTCAGCAACGCCTCGCGCACGATGCTGTTCAACGTGCACGACAACGCCTGGGACGCCGAGCTGCTGCACGCGCTGCGCATCCCGGCCTCGCTGATGCCCGAGGTGCAGCCCTCGAGCTCGCATTTCGCCGACACCGACGCCGCGCTGCTCGGCCGCGCGCTGCCGGTCGGCGGCGTGGCCGGCGACCAGCAGAGCGCCCTCTTCGGCCAGGCCTGCTTCGGCCCCGGCATGGCCAAGAACACCTACGGCACCGGCTGCTTCCTGCTGATGCACACGGGCGGCGCCTTCCAGCCCTCGCACAACGGACTGCTCGTGACCAGCGCGGCGCAGACCGACGCCACGCCGCAGTACGCGATGGAAGGCAGCGTCTTCGTCGGCGGCGCCGTGGTGCAGTGGCTGCGCGACGGCCTCAAGGCCATCAAGGGCAGCGCCGAGGTGCAGTCGCTCGCCGAAAGCGTGCCCGACGCGGGCGGCGTGATGATGGTGCCCGCCTTCACCGGGCTCGGCGCGCCCTACTGGGATGCCGAGGCGCGCGGCACGATCACCGGCCTCACGCGCGGCACCACGGTGGCGCACATCGCGCGCGCCGCGCTCGAGAGCATCGCCTACCAGAGCGCCGCGCTGCTGCAGGCCATGAGCCGCGATGCGGTGGCCGCGGGCGGCACGCCGGTGGCCGAGCTGCGCGTGGACGGCGGCGCGAGCGTGAACGACCTGCTGATGCAGTTCCAGGCCGACCTGCTGGGCATCCCGGTGGTGCGGCCCGAGGTGATCGAGACCACCGCGCTCGGCGCGGCCTACCTCGCGGGCCTGTCGACCGGCTACTACAGCGACGTGCGCGAGCTGTCGAAGCTCTGGAAGGTCGAGCGCCGCTTCATGCCCACCATGGGCCGCGCCCAGGCCGAGGAATCGATGGCGCGCTGGGAGCGCGCCGTGCGGCAGGCGACGCAGACCTGAGCGGCCCGCGCCTGGCGCCGCGTGGTCACCAGCCCCAGGTCAGGCGCGTCGCGATCCAGCCGACCGGGCCGTCCTCGTGGCGCACCTTGGTCCAGCTGCCGCGCTGCTCGAGCGTGCGCAGCACGTCGCCGTAGCCGGCCTTCAGCACGACGCGCGCGCGCGTGCTCGGCGTGCTGCGCAGGTTCGCGGTGGTGGACTTGACCACGCGGTGCGGCACCTTGTTGGTCAGCGAGCGCGAGATCCATGCACGGTCGTTCTCGAAGTCGCGCACCTGCAGCCAGCCGCCCTTGCGCTGGATCACCTGGAACGGATAGCCGCGCGTGACCGTCCAGTTGGCCGGATGGTTCAGGCCCGGGCCGGTGCGCATGTTCAGCGTCCTCGCCGCGGAGGCCACCATCTCGCGCGCCCAGGCGGCGGGCGTGGCGGTGACGAGCAGGGCCAGGGCGAGCAGGAGCACGGACAGGCGGCTGATTCCATTCATGAGGGAGGGGTCCTTTCTTTCGGTGGTGGAGATGGATGAACGCCCGGCATGGCCGGGCGGGGAACTTTTCTGGGCGCCGTCGGCACGATAAGTTCCGCAACTGCCCGATACTTCCGCGATGCCGCCGCCGACCTGCAGACCCACCGACCCGCGCGCATCGCGAGCACCGCGCGCGTTTTCCCTGATGGCATCGCTGCTCGCCGCCGCCGTGCTCGCGGCCGCCTGCGGCCGCAGCTATCCGAGGGACGACGCGCCGAGCGTGCGGCAGATGACGGTCGCCGAGCACCTGCAGGTGCTCAACCGCTACCTCGCCGGCGGCGCGACGCAGCGCCGGCTCGCGCCGCGCGACGACTGCCACCTCGTGCTCAAGAAGAAGGCCGGCGACTCCGGCGTGATGCAGCGCATCCTGATCCCGCTGCTCGAGACCAGCGTCGAGGTCGCCGGCCGGCCGAGCGGCACGGGCCTGCGCGTGAAGCTGACCCGCCACGAGGAAGACCGGCGCCGGGTGCAACTGCGCCTCGACCTCGACCACTGGGTCGACGCGGTCGCGTGGCGCTCGCATTTCGAGCAACTGCAGCTGCATTGCCGCGAGGCGAGCACGACGCCGGGCGACGCCCGGCACACCATGCCGACCTCGCGCAGCGATGCCGGCTAGCCGTACATCACGTCCGAACGCAGCACGTACTTCGTGCCCTCTTCCACCGCCGCGCCTTCGTGCCAGGTGTCGTGGATGAAAAGCAGGGCCGAGCCCGCTTCGGGCCTCACCCGGAACTCGCGGAAGTCGGTGTCGCCACCCGCGAAGCCGTCATTCAGGTACACGAGCATGGTGAGGCGGCTCGTGAGGCCGTCTTCGTGCCAGGGGCCGTCCTTGTGCATCTTGAAGCGCTGGCCGGGCGCGTACCTGTAGAAGCGCAACTCCCGCGGCAGGCACCGCGGGGCCTGCCCGTCGAGCACCGGTAGCGGCACCTGCTGCAGCCGCTGCCAGAGCAGGTCCACCCAATGGGGCGACGGCAGCATCGCGCGGTCGTTGTTGCGGATGGCGGGCATCGCCTTCGGACCGTCGACGGTGCGCACGCCGGCCGACGCAAAGCCTTCGCGCTCGGCGAGCGCGATCAGCGACCGGCATTCATCGGGCTCGAGGAAACCCTCGATCGAGAACGCGCGCGGCGAGTGGGTCACGAGCCGCATGCGGGTGCGCCGCCTTCCGGCCGCCTCAGTGCGCAGGCACCAGGAAGTCCTGGCTGATCCGCACGCCCAGCTCGTTCACGCGGTCGAGGAACTGCGTGAGGTAGGCATGCAGCCCGGTCGCGAGGATCTCGTCGACGCGCGCGTACTGCAGGTCGGCGAGCAGCTTGCCCGCGCGGCGCTGGGTCTCGGCGCTCTGCTCGTTCTGCACCTTCGCGAGGTTGTTGACCACCTCGACGAGGCTGGCGTGCAGCGAGCGCGGCATGTCGGCGCGCAGGATCAGCAGCTCGGCCACGCGCTCGGGCTTGATGACGTCGCGGTACACCTTGCGGTAGACCTCGAAGGCCGACACGCTGCGCAGGATCGCGCTCCAGTGATAGAAGTCGTACTCCTGGTCCTCCTCGGTGGCGGTGCCGAAGAACTCGCTGTTGAGCGCGTGGAACTTCACGTCCACCAGCCGCGCGGTGTTGTCGGCGCGCTCGAGGAAGGTGCCCAGGCGCGAGAAGTAGAAGGCCTCGTCCTGCAGCATGGTGCCGAGCGTCACGCCGCGCGAGAGGTGCGAGCGGAACTTGACCCATTCGAAGAACTGCGCGGGGTCGCGCTCGAAGTCGCCGGCGCGCAGCATGCGGTTGACCTCGAGCCAGGTGGTGTTCTGGGTCTCCCAGGCCTCGGTGGTCAGCGCGCCGCGCACCGCGCGGGCGTTCTCGCGCGCGGCCTTGAGGCAGGAGACGATCGAGGACGGATTGCTCTCGTCCTTGACCATGAACTCCATCACCTCGCGCGGCGCGATCTGGTCGTACTTGTTGTTGTACCAGGGCAGCAGCTCGCTGATCGAGAGCACGCCCTGCCAGCCGTACTTGGCGACTTCGGCCGATTGGGGCAGCAGCGAGGTCTGGTAGTTGACGTCGAGCATGCGCGCGGTGTTCTCGGCGCGCTCGGTGTAGCGGGACATCCAGTAGAGGTGGTCTGCGGTGCGGGACAGCATGTGGTTCTCCGGGCTCGTTGCACTCAGGCCGACTGGCTCTGCGACTGGGAGGGCGCCCGGGGCCGGGCCGTGCGGTCGGCCTCGAGGATCCAGGTGTCCTTGGTACCGCCGCCCTGCGACGAATTGACGACCAGCGAGCCCTCCTTGAGCGCCACGCGCGTGAGCCCGCCGGGCACCATCTGCACTTCGCTGCCCGAGAGCACGAAGGGCCGCAGGTCGATGTGGCGCGGCGCGATGCCGGCGTCGACGAAGGTCGGCGAGGTCGACAGGCTCAGCGTGGGCTGCGCGATGTAGCCGTCGGGCTTGGCGATCACGGCCTTCTTGAAGTCCTCGATCTCGGCCTGGGTCGCGGCCGGGCCGATCAGCATGCCGTAGCCGCCCGCGCCGTGCACTTCCTTGACCACGAGGTCCTTCATGTTGTCGAGCGTGTACTGCAGCTCGTCCTTGTTGCGGCACATGTAGGTCGGCACGTTCTTGAGAATCGGCTGCTCGCCGAGGTAGAACTCGACCATCTTCGGCACGTACGGATAGATGGACTTGTCGTCGGCCACGCCCGTGCCCACGGCATTGCAGATCACGACGTTGCCCGCGCGGTAGGCGCGCATCAGGCCGGCGCAGCCGAGCGTGGAATCGGGACGGAACACCTCGGGGTCGAGGAAGTCGTCGTCGACGCGGCGGTAGATCACGTCCACGCGCTTCGGTCCGCGCGTGGTGCGCATGTAGACGAAGTCGTCGCGCACGAACAGGTCCTGCCCCTCGACCAGCTCGACGCCCATCTGCTGGGCGAGGAAGGCGTGCTCGAAGTAGGCGCTGTTGTACATGCCGGGCGTGAGCACCACGACGGTCGGCTCGGCGGTCGCGGGCGGCGCGCTCGCGCGCAGCGTCTCGAGCAGCAGGTCGGGATAGTGCGCCACCGGCGCGATGCGGTTCTGGTTGAAGAGCTCCGGGAACAGCCGCATCATCATCTTGCGGTTCTCGAGCATGTAGCTCACGCCGCTGGGCACGCGCAGGTTGTCCTCGAGCACGTAGTACTCGCCGTTGCCGCTCGCGTCGGGCGCGCGCACGATGTCGATGCCCGAGATGTTCGAGTACACGTCGTGCGGCACGTTGACGCCCATCATCTCGGGGCGGAACTGCGCGTTGTTCAGGATCTGCTCGGCCGGGATGATGCCGGCCTTGATGATCTCCTGGTCGTGGTAGACGTCGTGCAGGAAGCGGTTGAGCGCGGTCACGCGCTGCACCAGCCCGCGCTCCATGCTCTCCCACTCGTGCGCCGGGATGATGCGCGGCAGCAGGTCGAACGGAATGAGCCGCTCGGTGCCGGAACCGTCCTCGTCCTTGGCACCGTACACCGCGAAGGTGATGCCGACCCGGCGGAAGATCATTTCCGCCTCTTCGCGCCGCGAACGCATCACCTCGGGGGGTTGCTTCGCGAGCCATTGGTCGTATCGCTTGTAGTGGGGCCGGATCGCAGCGCCTGCATAGGGCAACTGCTCGTACATCTCGTCGAATTTGTGCATGAACGACCAATCTCCTTGAGCCGTAGCTTAGCAAGTTCGAGGCCAGTGAAAGCCCTAGGTCGCGGCTCACGGCACGCGGTGATGCCAGTAATGTGCGTTTTCCCACGCCCGCTCGCAGCCGAGCGCGCCGGGCGCCTCGCTGCGCCAGCGTGCCGCGCCGCAGCGCGCGCTCTCGACCAGCCGCGTGCCGGACGCCGCGTAGCGCGCGGCGACCTCGGGCGCCGGGTGGCCGAAGCGGTTGCGGTAGCCGGCCTGCACCAGCGCGATCCGCGCATGGGCCGCCTCGATCAGCGCCGCGCTCGACGAGGTCTTGCTGCCATGGTGCGGCACGAGCAGCAGGTCGGCCCGCAGCGCCGGCGCGCGCGCCACGAGCGCGGCCTCCTGCGCGCGCTCGATGTCGCCGGCCAGGAGCACCGCCGCGCGTCCGTTGCCGATGCGCAGCACGCACGACACCGCGTTCGGCTTCGTGAACGACAGGTAGTCCTCGGACGCCGGATGGAGCAGCTCGAAGTCCACGCCGTCCCAGTGCCAGCGCTGCCCCGCCTCGCAGCGCCGCGCCGGCCGCAGCGCCTGCAGCGGATGCGCGGCCTCGATCGAGCTCAGGAGCGCGGCCTGCGGCTGCATCGCGAGCACCGCCGCCGCGCCGCCCGTGTGGTCGCTGTCGCGGTGGCTCAGCACCAGCAGGTCCAGCCGCTCGCCGAAGGCGCGCAGCAGCGGCACGAGCACGCGCTGGCCCGCGTCGCTGTCCGGCCCGAAGCGCGGGCCGGCGTCGTACAGCAGGCTGTGCGTGGCGGTGCGCACGAGCACCGCGTTGCCCTGCCCCACGTCGGCGGCCAGCACGTCGAACTCGCCGGCCGCGGGCCGCGGCGCCTGCCACAGCAGCACCGGCAGCAGAAGCGGCAGGCCGAGCGCGCGCAGCGCCCAGGGCAGCCGCATCGCGAGCAGCACGCCGCCCGCGACGCCGGCCGCGGCCATCCAGGCCGGCGCCGCCGCGACCGAGACGGTGGCCCAGGGCCAGGCGGCCAGCCAGCCCAGCAGCAGCCCGAGCATCCGCACCGCCCAGGCGGCCAGGTCCCACAGCGGCGGCGCCAGGCTGCCGAGCATCGCGAGCGGCGTGATCACGAGCGTGACCCAGGGGATCGCCACCGCATTGGCCGCCAGCCCGACCAGCGACACCTGCTGGAAGAACAGCAGCCCGAGCGGCGCGAGCGCGAGCGTGACCACCCATTGCTCGCGCAGGAACGCGAGCAGGCGCGCCGCGGGGCCCGCGCGCGCCGCCGCCTCGGGCCGCGCGAAGCCGGTGGTGAAGAGGATGCCGACCGCCGCGAAGCTGAGCCAGAAGCCGGCCTGCATCAGCGCCCACGGGTCCGCGGCCACCACCACCGCCGCGATCAGCAGCCACACCAGCGGCCAGGGCCAGCGCCGCCCCGAAAGGCGCAGCAGCGACGCCGCCGCGAGCATCCAGACCGTGCGCTGCGAAGGCACGCCCCAGCCGCTGAAGACCGCGTAGAGCGCGGCCAGCAGCACGCCGCCCACGAGCGCCGCGTGCGGCGCGGGATGGCGCAGCATCAGCCGCGCGCTGCGCCGCCACAGCGCGCCCACCGCATGCGCGGCGAGCCACGCGAACATCGTCACGTGCAGCCCCGAGATCGACATCAGGTGCGCCACGCCGGTGGCGCGGAACACCTCCCAGTCGGCGCGCTCGATCGCTGCCTGGTCGCCGGTCACGAGCGCCGCGATCACGCCCGCCTGGCGCGCATCGGCCACGCGCGCGAAGACCGCGTCGCGCACCGCCTCGCGCGCGCGCTCGACCGGATGCCGCCAGGTCGTCGCGAGGCGCTGCGGCGCCGCATCGCGCGCGCCGGTGCGGACGTAGCCGGTGGCCTGCACGTCCTGCTCCCAGAGCCGGAGCTCCTGGTCGAAGCCGTGCGGATTGAGACGCCCGTGCGGCGCCTTGAGCCGCACCGCGAAGCGCCAGCGCTCGCCCGCATGCAGCGGCGCGGCCGCGCCGGCTTCGGCCTCGCCGTCGGCGGCCTCGTCGCGGTACCAGGCGAGCGCGATGCGCGCCGGCACGCGCGGCGGCGCCGGCCCGGCGCCGGCGTCCACGGCGGCCGGCCAGCGGGCCGATTCCACGTCGAGCCGGAAACGCACGCCGCCCTCGTCGCGCTGCGGCATCTGCGCCACCACCCCGACCAGCAGCAGGTCGCGCCCTTCGACCGCGGGGTCCAGGGCGCCGGCCATGAAGAGGCAGGCGCGCAGCCCCGCGAGCCCGCCGCCGCAGGCCGCGCCCGCGAGCAGCGCCGCGACGAGAATGCCGCGGCGCCATCGGGTGCGCGCGAACACGGCCAGCAGGAGTCCGGCCCCCGCGATGCCGAGCGCCGCATAGGCCGCCCCTCGCCACAGCACGGGCTGCTGCAACTGCAGCGCGCTGCCTGCGACGAAGCCGACCATCGACGCGAACGGCCACGCCGCGCGCGCGGCCTGCCTGTCTGCCATCCTTCCCTGCTCCCTGAGCGCCTCTTCGGGCGCATCGTTCCTGCGTGATGCGCGGCAGTATGCGCTATGCCTCGGCGCGCCCCGCGGCCGCGAGCCCGAGGCTGTCGCGCAGCATCGTGAACACGCGCCGCGTGACGGGGTTGACCACGTTGCGCCGCATGTACAGGAAGTACGGCACCTCGGGCAGCGGCGGCACGCCCTCGCGCGCGCCGAGCACGCGGGTGTAGGAGTCGACGAACTCGATGCCGCGCGCGGCCACGCCGAGCCCCGCGCGCAGCGCGGCCTTCACGCCGAGCACGTTCGAGGTGGTGTAGCTCGCGGTCCACGTCAGGCCCGCGCCCTGCAGCGCCTCGGTCGCGAGGCGGTGGAACAGGCTCGGCCCGTCGATCACGATCAGCGGCACCGGCTTGGACGGGTCGTGCTTGTAGCCCGCGGCGCAGAGCCACACCGTCGGATGCATGCGCAGCAGCACGCCCTCGGCGTCGGGATCGACGCGGTTGGCGATGACGATGTCGAGCCGGCCCTGCGCGAGCGCGCTCATCAGGTGCGGGCTGCGCGAGATCTCGATGTCGATCTGCATGCGCGGCATGGTCTGCGCGATCTGCGCCAGCACGCGCGGCAACAGCAGGTCGGCCATGTCGTGCGGCGCGCCGACGCGCACGCGGCCCTGCTCGCCCGAATCCGACAGGCTGCGCAGCGCCTCGTCGTGCAGGGCGAGCAGCTGGCGCGCATGGACCAGCAGCCGCTGCGCATGGCTGCTCATGCGCCGGCTGCGGCCCGCCTTCTCGAACAGCGCATGGCCGACGCGGCGTTCGAGCCGCTGCATCTGCTGCGTCACGGCCGATTGCGTCAGGTCCAGCTTCGCCGCCGCGGCAGCGAAGGAGCCGCACTCCTCGATGGCAACCAAAGTTCTCAGTTGATCGAGGTCCAAAGCGTTCATAGTTCACGAAGTCTAATGCTTTTGAAGCGCACCACGCATTGATCGGCCAAGGCGGCCGGCGCACCATTGCCGCGAATCGCCCAATGGACTCGGGCCGCGCACAGGCGGCCCGCCCCAGTGCGGCAAACATCACAAAACATCAGTATCACTAACAATTGAAAGGGGACACGATGTCCATCCGCGATGCGCGCCAGCAGGCGGTCACCGGCACCCTCGCCAGGGTCAAGCAGCACCTCGACGGCGGCCTCACGCACTCGGCGCTGCAGCACGTCAAGCAGGAACTGATGGCGCTGGCCGACCAGGCCCCGCTCTGGTCGGCCGAGCACTTCCCGCCGCCGGCCGACGGCGAGCTGCAGGCGCGCTACCTGATCAGCGTCGACCCCGACCAGAGCCACGCGCTCTACCTCAACGTGATGCGTCCCGGCAAGCGCATCGTCCCGCACAACCACACGACCTGGGCCTGCATCGCCGCGGTCCAGGGCATGGAGATCAACCGCCTCTACGAACGCACCGACGCCGGCCACGAAGCCGGTCCGGCGACGCTGCGCCAGACCGGCCGGGTGGTGGTCGCGCCCGGCACCGGCATCGCGCTGATGCCCGAGGACATCCATTCGGTGGAGATCCCGCAGGGCGAGGAGATCCGCCACCTGCACATGTACGGACGCGCGCTCGAGACGCTGTCCGAACGCCTGGCCTACGACATGGAGCGCGGCACCTGCGAGCGCATGGCGATCGGCGTCAAGACCTTGGTCAAGCCATGAGCGCCGCGGTCCTGTCCAAGGCGCCGCCGTCGGCGGTCGACGCGCTCACGCTCAAGCGCTGGCTGCACGACGGCCACGAGCTCGCGCTGTTCGACGTGCGCGAGCGCGGCCCCTTCGCCGAGTCGCATCTGCTGTTCGCGGTGCCGCTGCCCTACAGCCGCCTCGAGCTCGAGGTGACGCGGCTCGCGCCGCGCCGCGACGTGCGGCTGGTCGTCTGCGACGCGGACGGCCGCGGTCCGGCCGCGGACGCCGCGCGCCGGCTCGAGGCCCTCGGCTACCGCGACGTGTACATGCTCGACGGCGGCATCGCGGCCTGGGCGGCGCAGGGCTACGAGCTGTTCGCGGGGGTCAACGTCCCGTCCAAGACCTTCGGCGAACTGGTCGAGCTGGCCTACGGCACGCCGCACATCAGCGCCGCCGAACTCGCGCGCCGCATGGCCGCGGGCGAGCCGCTCGTGGTGCTCGACGGACGTCCGCTCGGCGAATTTCACAAGATGAGCATCCCGGGCGCGCGCTGCTGCCCCAACGGCGAGCTGGCCTACCGGATCCAGGCGCTGGTCCCCGGTCCGCACACGCCCGTGGTGATCAACTGCGCCGGCCGCACGCGCAGCATCATCGGCGCGCAGACGCTGATCAACCTCGGGCTGCCGAACCCCGTGATGGCGCTCGAGAACGGCACCCAGGGCTGGATGCTCGGCGAGCTGCCGCTCGACCATGGCCGCAGCCTGCGCTACGAGGACGGCTCGGGCAGCGGCGCACTGCGCGAGCAGGCCGAACGGCTGGCGCAGGCGCACGGCGTGCGTACCGTCACGGCGGCCGAGGTGCGCGACTGGGCGAGCGACACGGCGCGCACCCTCTTCCTGTGCGACGTGCGCACGCCCGAGGAGTTCGCCGCCGGCAGCCTGCCCGGCGTGCAGCACACGCCGGGCGGCCAGCTGATCCAGTCGACCGACGAGTACATCGGCGTGCGCCAGGCGCGGCTGGTGCTGTTCGACGACGACGGCGTGCGCGCCCCCACCGTCGCGAGCTGGCTGCGCCAGATGGGCCACGACGCGCATGTGCTCGCGGACGGACTGCGAAGCGGCCTCGCGCTGCCGCTGCCCCTCGCCCCTGCGCTGCCGCCGGCGCCGCCCGCGATCGAGCCGTTCGCGCTCGCCGAAGACCTGCGCGCCGGCAGCGCCCGCGTGGTCGACCTGCGCCCGAGCACGCTGCACCGGCAGTCGCGGATTCCCGGCTCGACCTGGTCGATCCGGCCGCGCCTGCAGTCGCTGCGCGAGGAGGCCGACGGCCGTTCGATCGTGTTCGTGGCCGAGCACCCGGACGTCGCCGCGCTCGCCGCCGCCGAGCTCGACGGCGCGGCGGCGCCGCTGCGCCTGCTGCGGGGTGGCTTCGAAGCCTGGCGCGCGGCGGGCCTGCCGGTCGACGAGGTACCGCTCGCGGCCTCGCCGGAGGACCACATCGACTTCGTGTTCTTCGTGCACGACCGCCACGACGGCAACAAGGAAGCCGCGCGCCGCTACCTGGCCTGGGAGATCGGCCTGGTGGCGCAGCTCGATGCCGAGGAACGCGCCGTGTTCCGGCTGCCCGGCGATCGCGGAGGGCAGCCGTGACCGACGCGGCGGGTGCGCCCGCCCTGCCGGGCCGCCTGGCCGGACGGCTCGCCGCCGTCACCGGCGCGGGCCGCGGCCTCGGCCTCGCGATCGCGCGTGGCCTCGCGCGCAGCGGCGCGCGCGTGCTGCTGCTCGAACGCTCGGCCGACCTCGGGCAGCAGGCCGAGCGCGCGCTCCGCGCCGAGGGGTTCGAGGCCCGGGCGCTCGAGATCGACGTGGCCGACGCGCCGGCCTGCGCGATGCTCGCAGCCTCGGTGCACGAGGCGCACGGGCCGGTCGAGATCCTCGTCAACAACGCCGGCATCAACTCGGCCACGTCGTTCTGCGCGCCCGACGCGCTGCAGGACTGGGCGCGCATCCTCGAGGTGAACCTCGGCGGCTGCGCGCACGTCACGCATGCCTTCGTGCCGCACCTGCAGGAGCGCCGCGGCGTGGTGCTCAACATCGCCTCGATCGCGGCCTTCACGGCCGGCACCTCCTCGTTCTCGTACGTGGTGTCCAAGGGCGCGATCCGCTCGCTCACCCAGGTGCTGGCGCGCGACCTCGCGCCCTGGGGCGTGCGCGTCAATGCGCTCGCGCCCTCGCTCGTGGCCACCGAGATGAACGAAGCCAAGCGCGCGAACAAACCGCTCATGGAGACCTACCTGCGCCGCGTGATGCTCGGCCGGGTCGGCACGCTGGACGACGTGGTCGGCCCGGCGCTGTTCCTCTGTTCCGACCTCGCCGGCTACATCACCGGCGCCGTGCTGCCCGTGGACGGCGGCTATCTCGCCGCATGACGCTCGACCATACCCACGATCCCGACGCGCTGTCGTGGATCGCCTCGGCCAACGCGCCCGGTTGCGACTTTCCGCTGCAGAACCTGCCCTTCGCCTGCTTCGCGCCCGATGCGGGAGGCGCCGCGCGCGGCGGCATCGCGATCGGCGACCAGGTGCTCGACCTCGCCGCGCTCTGCGACAGCGGCCTGCTCGAAGGCGCCGCGTTGTTCGCGGCCTCGGCCTGCCGCGGCCCGGTGCTCAACGACTTCATGGCGCTCGGCCCGCCGGCCTGGCGGGCGCTGCGGCACGCAGTGTTCGATCTGCTCTCGCAGCAGGCCAGCGAGGCGCGGCGCCGCCGCGTGCGCGCCTGCCTGGTGCCGCAGTCGGAGGCCTACTACCGGCTGCCGGCGCGCATCGGCGACTACACCGACTTCTACACCTCGGTCCACCACGCGCACAACGCCGGCCTGCTGGTGCGGCCCGAGGCGCCGCTGATGCCGAACTTCCGCTGGCTGCCCGTGGCCTACCACGGCCGCGCCTCGAGCCTGCGGCTCGGCGTCGACGGCATGGGCGTGCGGCGCCCGAACGGGCAGCGCATGCCCCCGGGCGCGACCGCGCCCGTTCACGGGCCGAGCATGCGGCTCGACTACGAGCTGGAGCTCGGCGCCTACGTCGGTCCGGGCAACGCGCTCGGCGCGCCGATCGCGATCGGCGACGCCGAGTCGCACCTGTTCGGCCTGTGCCTGCTCAACGACTGGTCGGCACGCGACATCCAGTTCTGGGAAATGGCGCCGCTCGGCCCCTTCCTCGGCAAGAACTTCGGCACCACCGTCTCGCCGTGGATCGTGACCATGGACGCGCTGCGCCCGTTCCGGCGCCCCTGGCAACGCGCCGAGGGCGAGCCGCAGCCGCTGCCTCATCTGGCGCATCCGGCGGTGTCGGCCGCCGGCGCGCTCGACATCCGGCTCAGCGTCGCGATCGAGACCGCGGCGCACCGGCGCGCCGGCGCACCCGGCGTCGAGGTCTCGCGCACCAGCTTCGTCCACCAGTACTGGAGCCTCGCGCAGATGGTCGCGCACCACACGAGCGGCGGCTGCAACCTCGCGCCGGGCGACCTGCTGGGCACGGGCACGATCTCGGGTCCGAGCCATGCCGAGGCCGGCTGCCTGCTCGAATTGACGCGCGGCGGGCGCGAGCCGCTGCAGTTGCCGGTGGAAGGCGGCGCGCCGCAGGAGCGCAGCTTCCTCGTCGACGGCGATGCGGTCGAGCTGCGCGGCTGGTGCGAGCAGCCCGGCGCACGCCGCATCGGCTTCGGCTGCAACCGCGCGGTGGTGCTGCCGGCGGGGGCCGCGTCATGACGAAGCCGTCGAACGCCACCCGCCTGGTCCACGGCGGCAAGCACCCGCGCTTCGAGGGCGGCCAGCCGGTCAATCCGCCGGTGGTGCGCGCGAGCACGGTGCTGTTCGACAGCGTCGCGCAGCAGCTCGACCTGCGCGCGCGGCGCGAGCGCGAGCGCAACTTCATCTACGGCGCGCGCGGCAACCCGACCAATTTCGCGCTGGAGGACCTGGTCACCGAGCTCGAAGGCGGCTTCCGCACGCGCCTGTTCCCGACCGGGCTCGCGGCCATCGGCATGGTGCTGCTGGCCTACCTGAAGCCGGGCGACCACCTGCTGATGAGCGAGGGCGTCTACGAGCCGGCGCGCCACCTGGCGCGCAGCTTCCTCGCGCCGCGCGGCATCGAATGCAGCTTCTATGCGGCCGACGGCAGCGATGCCGCGCGCCTCATGCAGCCGAACACGCGCGTGGTCTATGCCGAATGCCCGGGCTCGCTGCTCTACGAGATGTGCGACCTGCCCGCGCTCGCGGAACTCGCGCACGCAGCCGGCGCGCTGCTGGTCGCCGACAACACCTGGGGATCGGGCCTGCAGTACCGCCCGCTCGCGCTCGGCGCCGACGTCTCGGTGATGGCCGCGACCAAGTACCTGGGCGGCCACTCCGACGTGATGATGGGCACCGCCTGCACGACCGAGGCGGCCTGGGCCCCGCTCAACGAGATCTGCGACGGCTTCGGCATGACCGTGAGCCCCGACGACGCCTGGCTGGTGCTGCGCGGCGCGCGCACCATGGGCGTGCGGCTCGCGCGGCACCAGCGGCAGGCGTTCGAGGTCGCGCGCTGGCTGCAGCAGCGCAGCGAAGTCGCGCGCGTCTTCCATCCGGCCCTGCCCGGCGATCCCGGCCATGCGCTCTGGCAGCGCGACGGCCGCGGCAGCAACGGCCTGCTCTCGTTCGAGCTGATGGCCGCGATCGACCATGCCGCCGCGAGCCGGTGGGTCGACGCGCTCACGCTGTTCGGCATCGGCGCCTCGTGGGGCGGCTACGAAAGCATGGTGGGCCTCTACGACCTCGGCCGCAGCCGCGGCGCAGCCTGGGCCGGGCGCGGCCTGCTGGTGCGCCTGCACATCGGGCTCGAGGAGGTCGAAGACCTGCTGGCCGACCTGGCGCGCGCCTTCGACGCCCTTGCCGGCGCCGGCCCGGGCTGAGCGGCGCCGCGAAGCGGCCCCGTCACGACACAACCAAACCAACGAAGGAGACAGGAATGCACAAGTTCAGCCTGAATCGCCGGCACCTGCTGCTGTCGGCCGCGGCCCTCGGCCTGCAGCCGCTCGCCGCGCGCGCGGCGCAGGAGCCCTATCCATCGCAGAAGCCCGTGCGGTTGATCGTGCCCTTCGCCGCGGGCGGCAGCTCCGACGTCGTCGGCCGCACCATCGGCGAGTGGATGGCGAAGGACCTCCAGCAGACGGTGCTGATCGAGAACAAGGCCGGCGCCGCCGGCGCGATCGGCAGCGACTACGTCGCCCGGTCCGAGCCCGACGGCTACACCCTGCTGCTGGTCGATGCGAACCACACGACCAACCCGGTGTTCACGCGCAACATCCCCTTCGACCCGGTGAAGGACTTCACCGCCGTCGGTGGCATCGCGAAGACCCCGCTGTTCCTCGTGTGCCGGCCCGACTTCCCGGCGAAGTCGGTCGCCGAGATGCTGGCCTATGCGCACAAGCATCCCGGCAAGCTCAACATCGGCATCCCGGGCAACGGCAGCATCGTGTTCGAGACCATCCGGCACCTGGGCAAGGCCCGGGTCACCGTGGTGCCGTACAAGGGCACCGCGCCCGCGCTGATCGACCTCGTGGCGGGTCAGCTCGACCTGATGGTGATCTCCATCGCCTCGGGCGCGAGCTTCGTGAAGAACGGCCAGGTGCGCATGCTTGCGAACACGGCGCCGGCGCGGCACCCCGACTACCCCGAGGTGCCGACCTTCGCCGAGGCGGGGCTGCCCGGCGTGGAGTACGAGCAGTGGTTCGGCATCCTCGGCCCCGCGGGCCTGCCCGCGCCGGTGGCCGCGCGCATCAGCCGCGCGATCGGCTACGCGCTCGCGCAGCCGGCGATGAAGGCGCGGCTGCAGGCGCTGGCGCTCGATCCCTACGAGGCCGACGCCCCGACCTTCCAGGCGCGCGTCGAAAGCGACGCGCGACGCTGGCAGAAGCTCGCGAAGGACGCGCAGATCAAGCCCGTGGGCTGAAGCGCGCGGCGCGCTGCCGCTGGCGCATTCCTTGCATCTTCCGGTCCGGGCCGCCAGAGGCCCTAAGATGCGCCGAGCCCGGCACGCTCCGCCGGCGCGCCTTCAACGACCAGCCGGGAGAACCATGTCCATCCACGCCGCGCTCCACCACGTCACGCACTACAAGTACGACCGCCTGGTGCAGCTGGGGCCGCAGGTCGTGCGCCTGCGCCCCGCGCCGCATTGCCGCAGCAACGTGATCTCGTATTCGCTGCGCGTCGAGCCCGAGGGCCACTTCATCAACTGGATGCAGGACCCGTTCGCCAACTACCAGGCGCGGCTCGTGTTTCCCGAGAAGACGCGCGAGTTCAAGGTCACGGTGGACCTGGTGGTCGAGATGGCGGTCTACAACCCGTTCGACTTCTTCCTCGAGCCGCTGGCCGAGAACTTCCCTTTCAGGTACACGCCCGCGCAGGCCGAGGAGCTCGCGCCCTACCTCGTGACCGAGAAGCCCACGCCGCTGCTGTCGGCCTACCTCGAGCGGATCGACCGCGGCAGCCAGCGCACGATCGACTTCCTGGTCCGCCTCAACCAGCAGGTGCAGAAAGACGTCAACTACCTGATCCGCATGGAGCCCGGCGTGCAGACGCCGGAGGAGACGCTCGCCAACGGCAGCGGCTCGTGCCGCGACTCGGGCTGGCTGCTGGTGCAACTGCTGCGCCACTGCGGGCTCGCGGCGCGCTTCGTCTCGGGCTACCTGATCCAGCTGACGCCCGACGTGAAGGCGCTCGACGGGCCGAGCGGCACCACGGTCGACTTCACCGACCTGCACGCCTGGTGCGAGGTCTTCCTGCCGGGCGCCGGATGGATCGGCCTCGACGCGACCTCGGGCCTGCTGGCCGGCGAAGGCCACATCCCGCTCGCCTGCACGCCCACGCCGTCGAGCGCCGCACCGATCGAGGGCGGCGTCGACGAATCGGAGGTCGACTTCGGCCACGAGATGGCCGTGACGCGGATCTACGAGTCGCCGCGGGTCACCAAGCCCTACTCCGAGGACCAGTGGGCCGAGGTGCTCGCGCTCGGCGAGGCGGTCGATGCGCGGCTCGCGGCAGGCGACGTGCGGCTCACCATGGGCGGCGAGCCGACCTACGTGGCCACGAGCGACCGCGACGCGCCCGAATGGAACACCGAGGCGCTCGGTCCGACCAAGCGCGGCTACGCGACCGAGCTCGTGCACCGGCTGCGCGCCGAGTACGGCCAGGGCGGCTTCCTGCATTTCGGCCAGGGCAAGTGGTATCCGGGCGAGCAGCTGCCGCGCTGGGCGCTGTCGATCTTCTGGCGCGCCGACGGCCAGCCGCTCTGGGACGACCCCGGGCTCTTCGCCGACGAACGCTTTCCCACCCACTACACGAGCGAGGACGCGCGCCGCTTCACCGCGCTGCTCGCGCGCAAGCTCGGCATCACCGAGCGCTTCATCCTGCCGGGCTACGAGGACGTCTACTACTACCTCTGGCGCGAGCGCCGCCTGCCCGTGAACGTCGACCCCTTCGACTCGAAGCTCGACGACGAGCTCGAGCGCATGCGCCTGCGGCGCGTGTTCACGCAGAAGCTCGATGCCGTCGTCGGCTACATGCTGCCGCTCGAACCCGGCAACGCGAACCGCGACGCGCCCGCGCTCGAGGGCCCGGGCTGGAAGACCGGCCCCTGGTTCCTGCGCGACGACCGGCTCTACCTGATCCCGGGCGATTCGCCGATGGGCTACCGCCTGCCGCTCGACTCGCAGCCCTGGACCCGCAAGGGCGACTATCCGTACCTGATCGAGCGCGACCCCGGCGCGCCGCGCGGTCCGCTGCCCGACGCGGCCGACTACCGCGCGCGCCATGCCGGCCCCGCGGCCGGCGCCGACCTGGGCGCGGTGCCCTACGACTTCGCAGCGCCTGCCGCGGTGCCCGCAGCGCTGCGCATGCAGGCGCCCGGCGACCCCGCCGCGGCCGCGGATGCGGCCAGCCATTTCGCGGCCCAGCAGACCACCCGCGTGCCGCAGCGCGGCGAATCCGCGCACTGGGTCACGCGCACCGCGCTGTGCGTCGAGGTGCGCGACCCGCGCCGCGCCAACGGCCCCGCGGCCGAGAAGACCGGCAGCGCCTCGGGCGTGCTCTACGTCTTCATGCCGCCGCTCGCGCGCCTCGAGGACTACCTGGACCTCGTCGCGGCCGTCGAGGCCACGGCGCGCGAGCTCGGCGTGCGCATCGTGCTGGAGGGCTATCCGCCGCCGCGCGATCCGCGCCTCAAGCTGCTGCAGGTCACGCCCGACCCCGGCGTGATCGAGGTCAACATCCATCCGGCGCATGACTGGAAGGAACTCGTGGCCCACACCGAGTTCCTCTACGAGGCCGCCTTCCAGACCCGCCTGTCGGCCGAGAAGTTCATGACCGACGGGCGCCACACCGGCACCGGCGGCGGCAACCACTTCGTGATGGGCGGCGCAACGCCCGCCGACAGCCCCTTCCTGCGCCGGCCCGAGCTGCTCGCGAGCCTGCTGCTCTACTGGCACAACCATCCGTCGCTGAGCTACCTGTTCTCGGGCATGTTCATCGGCCCCACGAGCCAGGCGCCGCGCGTGGACGAGGCGCGCAACGACCAGGTCTACGAGCTCGAGATCGCGCTCCGGGAGATCGCGCGCAACCGCGAGCTGCACGGCCGCCACATGCCGGCCTGGCTGGTCGACCGCACGCTGCGCAACATCCTGATCGACGTCACCGGCAACACCCACCGCAGCGAGTTCTGCATCGACAAGCTCTACTCGCCCGACTCGAGCACCGGACGGCTCGGCCTGCTCGAGCTGCGCGCCTTCGAGATGCCGCCGCATGCGCGCATGAGCATCGCGCAGCAGCTGCTGATCCGCGCGCTCGTGGCGCGCTTCTGGGACGCGCCGTACACCGCGCCCGTGACGCGCTGGGGCACCGAGCTGCACGACCGCTTCCTGCTGCCGACCTTCGTGAAGATGGACTTCGACGACGTGATCGCCGAGATGCGGCACGCCGGCTTCGCGTTCGAGTCCGAATGGTTCGCGCCGCACTTCGAGTTCCGCTTCCCGCTCGTGGGCGAGGTCCGCTCGATGGGCGTCGAGCTGTCGCTGCGCAACGCGCTCGAGCCCTGGCACGTGATGGGCGAGGAAGGCGCGATCGGCGGCACGGTGCGCTACGTCGACTCCTCGCTCGAGCGCATCGAGGTGCGCGTCACCGGCCTCAACGAAAGCCGCCATGCCGTGACCGTCAACGGCCGCGTGCTGCCGCTGCAGCCCACGGGCACCGCCGGCGAATTCGTCGCGGGCGTGCGCTACAAGGCCTGGAACCCGCCCTCCGCGCTGCATCCGACCATCGGCGCCCATGCGCCGCTCGTCTTCGACATCGTCGACACCTGGATGAAGCGATCGCTCGGCGGCTGCCAGTACTTCGTCGCCCACCCGGGCGGACGAAACTACGAGACCTTCCCGGTCAACGCCTACGAGGCCGAGAGCCGGCGCCTCGCGCGCTTCACGCGCATGGGCCACACGCCCGGCACGATGCGCACGCCGCCGGCCACCATCGAGGTCGTGGGCAGCCGGGAATTCCCCTTCACGCTGGACCTGCGGCGCTGAAAGCGGGAGCGGGTGCCGGACGCGGCCGCGTTCGGCCGCCCGATCGCCGGCCGCATGACGACAGTGTGACAATCCACCTCCTGTGGAACCCCTGAACGAATCCCTGTTCGACGCCCAGGCGCCGGAATTTCCAGCCGCGCTGGCCTCGTCGCTCGCGCCCGCGGCGGCGGCCGGCCATTTCGACGAGCTGCGCGGCCAGGCCGCCGGCACCGGCGCCGACCAGCCGCCGCTCACGCCGGCCTGGCAGGCGTTCTTCGAGCAGCTCGGCCCGGGCGGCTTCGACGACCTGCCGCGGCGCGCGGTGAGCCTTGCGCGGCAGATCCGCGACAACGGCGTGACCTACAACGTCTATGCCGACGCCGACGGCCCGCAGCGCCCCTGGTCGCTCGACCTGTTCCCGCTGATCGTCTCGCCCGAGGACTGGAGCCGCATCGAGGCCGGCGTGCTGCAGCGCGTGCGCGTGCTCGACCGCGTGATGGCCGACGTCTACGGCCCGCAGCAGTTGCTGGCCGAGGGCCTGCTGCCCGACGCGCTGGTGCGCGGCCATCCCGGCTACCTGCGCGCGCTGCACGGCCTCAGGCCGCCCGGCGACACCTGGCTGCACATCGCGGCCTTCGACCTCGCGCGCGGGCCCGACGGCAACTGGTGGGTGATGTCGCAGCGCACGCAGGCGCCCTCGGGCCTGGGCTACCTGCTCGAGAACCGGCTCGCGATCACGCGCCAGTTCCCGCAGGCCTTCGAGGCGCTCCAGGTGCAGCGCCTCGCCGCCACCTACAGCGCGATGATGGACGGCCTGCAGCGCATGTGCCCCGCGGGCGCGCCGCCGCACATCGCGCTGCTCACGCCCGGTCCCTACAACGAGACCTACTTCGAGCACGCCTACCTCGCGCGCTACCTCGGCCTGACGCTGGTCGAGGGCAACGACCTCACGGTGCGCGACCAGCGGCTCTACCTCAAGACGCTGCAGGGCCTCAGGCCCGTGCACGGGCTCATCAAGCGGCTCGACGACCAGTTCCTCGATCCGCTCGAGCTGCGGCCCGACTCCACGCTCGGCGTGCCGGGGCTGCTGCAGGCGATCCGCGCCGGCAACGTGCTGGTGGCCAACACGCCGGGCTCGGCCTTCCTCGAGTCGCCCGCGCTGCTGGGCTTCCTGCCGGGCCTCGCGCGCCGGCTGATCGGCGAGAAGCTCATGCTGCCGGCGCTGCCGACCTGGTGGTGCGGCGAGCGCGCCGCGCTCGAGGCGGTGCTGCCGCAGCTCGGCGACTGCGCGATCAAGCCCACCTACCCCGGCATCGACGGGCAGACCAGCTTCGACGAGGTGCTCGGCCGCCGGCTCGGCCGCCGCGAGCTCGACGAATGGGCCGGTCGCATCGTGCGCGACGGCGACGCCCACACGGTGCAGAGCCATCTCCCGGTGTCGCAGATGCCCACCTGGGCCAGCGACATGGGCCCGGGCCACATCGCGCCGCGCGCGGTGCTGCTGCGCGTGTTCGCGGTGATCGACGGCGCCGGGTCGTGGCGCGTGCTGCCGGGCGGGCTGGCACGGCTCGCGGGCCGTGACGCGCAGATGGCCTCGATGCAGCGCGGCGGCAGCAGCGCCGACGTCTGGGTGCAGACGCACGGCGAGATCGACCGCACCACGCTGCTGCAGCCGCATGCCACGCCGGCCTCGCTCGCGCGGCATCGCGCGCCCGTGACCAGCCGCGCGGCGGAGAACATGTTCTGGCTCGGCCGCTACACCGAGCGCGCCGAGAACGCGGTGCGGCTCGCGCGGCTCACGCTCAACCTGCTGGGCAGCGAGGACCAGTCCTCGCGCCCGCTGCTCGACTGGCTGCACCGCATGGCGCTGCGCAACGCGCTGGTGCCGCAGGGCGTGCCGAGCGCGCCGCAGTCGCGCCGCGTGTTCGAGCGCGTGCTGGTGGCCGAGCTCGGCAACGTGGCGCGCGGCGCCAGCGTCGGCTTCAGCCTGCGCTGCATCCGCCAGGCCGCGGCCGCGGTGCGCGAGCGGCTGTCGCAGGACACATGGAACCAGATCGTGCGCACCGAGGCCGAATTCCTGCGCCGCGCGGCCGAGCAGGCCGGCGAAGGCAGCTTCGCGACCGCGGCGGCGCTGCGCGCGCTCGAATCGGCGAGCACCGCGCTGGCCGCGATGACCGGCGCCCAGACCGACCGCATGACGCGCGACGACGCCTGGCGGCTGCTCTCGATCGGCCGCCACATCGAGCGCCTGGCCTTCCTCTCGAGCGCGCTGCACGCGGGCTTCGACAACGGGGCGGTGCACGAGGTCAGCGGCTTCGAGGCCATGGTGGCGCTGTTCGACAGCACCATCACCTTCCATGCGCGCTACCAGCAGCGGCGCGACGTGGCCACGCTGGTCGACCTGCTGGTGCTCGATGCCGAAAACCCGCGCTCGCTCGCCTGGGTCACGCAGACGCTGCGCGGGCGCATCGCGCGGCTCGCGGGCAGCGCGCCCGGCAAGCTCACGGCGCTCTCGCACGAGCTGCCCGACCCGGCGACATGGACGCTCGAGCACCTCTGCGCCGCCGGCCCCGAGGCCGACCATCCGGCGCTGGTGCAACTGCTCGCGGGCTGCGAGACCGCGGCCTACCATGTGTCCGACGCCATCGGCACGCGCTATTTCACGCTCACCTCCGAGTCGCTGCGCTCGGTCGGCGCCTGAACGCATCCGTCGAGGAGCCTCCGATGCCGCTGCCGTCCCGCCGCCACCTGCTGCATCTCGGCGCCGCCCTGTGCGCGGCCGCGGCGCTGACCGGCTGCGGCCGACAGGAAGCGGGAGCGCCCGCCGCCCCGGCCGCGGCGCCGGCCGCGGCCCGCGTGCTCGTGGTCGGCACCCACGCCGCCTACACGCCCTTCGAATCTCAGAACGAAAAGGGCGAGATCGTCGGCTTAGACAACGAGATAGTCAAGGCGGTAGCGGCCAGG
>CBHTTS010000032.1:0-27459 GCA_966095775.1 uncultured Variovorax sp.
CACCCGCCGAGGCGCCCGCCGACGACGCGCCCTCGAAGGAGCCGCAGCGCTACGACGTCACCAAGGCCTTCGGCGCGATCGCGCGCATCCACACCCAGCGCACCGCGGAGCCCTCGGGCCGGCAGAAAGCGCGGCTCGCGGCCTTCGTGCGGCGCTACGTGGCGCGCACGCAGAAGAGCAAGGCCTTCACCGAGGCCAACCGCGCGCACATGGCCGACCCGCGCGTGGTCAACGGCTTCCGCCCGCTCACCAAGGAGATCACCTACCAGATCGTGATCGAGCGCTCCAAGGGCTCGAGGCTCTGGGACCTCGACGGCAACGAATACGTCGATGCGCTCAACGGCTTCGGCATGAACATGTTCGGCTGGCAGCCCGACTTCGTGCTCGAGGCGCTGCGCCGCCAGCTCGACGAGGGCTACGAGATCGGCCCGCAGCATCCGCTCGCGGCCGAGGTCACGCGGCTGGTCTGCGAGCTCACGGGCAACGACCGCGCGGCGCTGTGCAACACCGGCTCCGAGGCCGTGATGGCGGCGCTGCGCATCGCGCGCACCGTCACCGGCCGCAGCACCGTGGTGGTGTTCACCGGCTCCTATCACGGCACCTTCGACGAGGTGCTGGTGCGCGCCGGGCGCAACCACCGCGGGCTGTCGGCCGCGCCGGGCGTGATGAGCGGCATGTTCGGCGACATCCGCGTGCTCGACTACGGCACGCCCGAGGCGCTGGCCTTCATCCGCGAGAACGCCGAAGACCTCGCCGCGGTGCTGGCCGAGCCGGTGCAGAGCCGCCGGCCCGACTTCCAGCCGCGCGAGTTCCTGCAGGAAGTGCGCGCCGTCACCGAGCAGCACGGCACCTGCCTGATCTTCGACGAGGTCATCACCGGCTTCCGCGTCGGCCTCGGTGGCGCGCAGGAGCTGTTCGGCGTGCGCGCCGACCTCGCCACCTACGGCAAGGTGATCGGCGGCGGCATGCCCGTGGGCGTGATCGCCGGCAAGCGCGCCTTCATGGACGCGCTCGACGGCGGCGCCTGGCAGTACGGCGACGACTCGATCCCCGGCGTCGGCGTGACCTACTTCGCCGGCACCTTCGTGCGGCATCCGCTCGCGCTCGCCGCGGCCAAGGCCGCGCTCACGCACCTGAAGGAGGCCGGTCCCGCGCTGCAGACCGGGCTCACCGCGAGCACCGCGGCCATGGCCGACGAGCTCACGGCCTGGTGCACCGAGGTGGGCGCGCCGATCGCGGTGCGGCACTTCGCCTCGCTGTGGCGCGTGAGCTGGCTCGAGGACCATCCGCTGCAGGACCTGCTGTTCGCCATGATGCGCAGCCGCGGGGTCCACATCCTCGACAACTTCCCGTGCTTCCTCACGAGCGCGCACAGCGCCGAGGACATCGCGCTGATCCAGCGCGCCTTCAAGGAGTCGGTGGCCGAGATGCAGGAGTCGGGTTTCCTGCCGCGCCGCGCCACCGTCGTGACCGGCTTCGACCACCGCCGGGCGCACGAGGAGGACGGCTCCATCCTGGCCCGCGACGTCGACGGCCAGCCCTTCTGGTACGTGCCGGACACGGCCGCCGCCAGCGCCAGCACCCTCATCAACGGAAAGGCCGCAGCATGAACGCCGTTCTTCGCCCCTTCGCCGCCAGCGGCTTCGTCGAATGCGTGATTCCGACGACGGAATCGCAGCGCGAGGTCTGGCTCGGCGCCACCATGAGCACCGAGGCCTCGCTGGCCTACAACGAGTCGGTGCTGCTGCGCCTGCGCGGCGCGCTCGACGCGGACGCGCTCGAGCGCGCGATCGCGCGGCTGATCGAGCGCCACCAGGCGCTGCGCGCCACCATCTCGCCCGACGGCAGCTGCATGCTCGTCGGCCAGCACGGCGAGACCCGGCTCGCGCGGCACGACCTGGGCGGCCTCGACGCCGAGGCCCGCGCGCGCGCGCTGCAGGCCGCGCACGAGGAAGCCGTCTGCACGCCGTTCCCGCTCGAGCACGGGCCGCTGTTCCGCACCGCGCTCTACCGGCTCGGCGAAGCCGAGCACGAGCTCGTGATGTCGGCGCACCACGTGGTCTGCGACGGCTGGTCGTGGATGGTGATCACCGAGCAGCTCGGCCAGCTCTATGCCGCCGAGACCGGCCGGGGCGGCGCGACGCTCAAGCCCGCGCCGAGCTATGCCGAGTTCGCGGCCGCCGAGGCGGCCGAGGCCGCGCATCCGGACATGCAGCCGCACGTGGACTACTGGCTCGAGCGCTTCTCGGGCGGCACCCTGCCCGTGATCGAGCTGCCGGTCGACCACCCGCGCCCCTCGGCGCGCACCTTCGCCTCGCGCCGCGTCGAGCGCCTGCTCGACCGCCGGCTGGTCGCGGGCGTGCGGCAGATGAGCGCCAAGACCGGCGCCAGCCTGTTCGCGGGCCTGCTCGGCGGCCTGGTCGCGACGCTGCACCGCCTGACCGGGCAGGAGGACCTCGTGGTCGGCATCCCCGCCTCGGGCCAGGTGGCGCGCGACATGCCGGGCCTGGTGGGCCACTGCGTCAACCTGCTGCCGCTGCGCATCGCCGCGCACGCCCAGCTGCGCTTCGACGCGCTGATGGGTACCTGCAGCACCACCGTGCTCGACGCCTTCGAGCACCAGGCGCTGACCTACGGCGCGCTGCTCGGCAAGCTCTCGCTGCAGCGCGACCCGAGCCGGTTGCCGCTCGTGAGCGTGGTCTTCAACGTCGACCCCGACGTCGCGGTCGGCACCCAGAGCTTCCAGGGCCTCGAGGTGGCGCAGGACACGATCCCGCGCCGCTACGAGAACTTCGAGCTGTTCCTGAACCTGCGCCCGCTCGAGGGCGGGCTCGTGATCGAGGCCCAGTACAACGCCGACCTCTACGACGAGGCCAGCATCGCGCGCTGGCTCGACATGTTCGAGTGCGTGCTGCGCTCGGCCGTCGCCCATCCCGCCGAGACCATCGGCCGCCTCGAGCTGCTCTCGCCCGAGGGCACGCAGGCGCTGCTCGCGCTGCAGCCCACGCCGGTGCCGCTCGAGGGCGCGCCGCATGCGCTCGCGGGCTTCCTCGCGCGCGTGCCGCAGCAGCCCGACCGGCCGGCCGTGCGCGACGGCGCGCGGGTGTGCAGCTATGCCGAGCTCGACGCGCAGTCCAACCGGCTGGCGCGGGCGCTGCGCGCGCGCGGCGTCGGCCGCGGCCGGCGCGTGGGCCTGTGCCTGGAGCGCAGCATCGAGATGATCGTGGGCCTGGTGGCCGTGCTCAAGGCCGGCGGCGCCTACGTGCCGCTCGACCCCGCCTTCCCGCAGGCGCGGCTCGACCACTACGCGCAGGACGCCGCGCTCTGCCTGCTGCTGACCACCGCGGACAGCGCCGCCGCGCCGCGCGGCGCGGGCGCGCAGGTGTTCGAGATCGACCGCGACACCGCCTGGCAGCAGGAATCGGGCGCGCCGCTCGCGCCGAGCGACGAGGACGCGGGCCCCGACGACGGCGCCTACGTGATCTACACCTCGGGCTCGACCGGGCTGCCCAAGGGCGTGAGCGCGCTGCACCGCTCGGTGGCCAACCTGCTGCAGTGGATGCAGCGCCGCTCGGGCCTCTCGGCCGCGGACCGCATCGCCGCCGTGACCACGCTGTCCTTCGACATGGCGGTGCCCGACCTGCTGCTGCCGCTCGCGGCCGGCGCCGAGATCGTGATGGTGCAGCGCGAGCTCGCGATGGACGGCATGCGCCTGAGCAGGCTGCTGCAGGAGGAGCGCATCACCTTCCTGCAGGCCACGCCCGGCATGTGGCAGATGCTGCTCGACGCGCAGTGGCCCGGCGCGCCGGGCTTCCGCGGCTGGATCGGCGGCGAACCGCTGCGGCCCAGCTTCGCGCTCGCGCTGTGCGAGCGGCTCGCCGAGCTCTGGAACGGCTACGGCCCGACCGAGACCACGGTCTATTCCACCGCCTGGCGAGTCCAGCCCGAGGTGGTCGCCTCGCGCGGCGTCGCGATCGGCCTGCCGGTGGACAACACCGAGATCTGGATCCTCGACCCCGCGCTGCAGCCCTGCCCGGTCGGCGTGCCGGGCGAGATCTGCATCGCGGGCGCCGGCCTCGCCGACGGCTACATCGAGCGGCCCGAGCTCACGGCCGAGCGCTTCGTGCAGGCGCGCGTCCTCGGCAGCGCCAAGACGGTCTACCGCACCGGCGACCGCGGCCGCTGGCGCAACGACGGCCTGATCGAGCACATGGGCCGGCTCGACTTCCAGCTCAAGGTGCGCGGCTACCGCATCGAGCCCGGCGAGATCGAGGCGCGCTGCCGCGAGGTGGCCGGCGTCTCGCACTGCGTGGTCGTGGCGCGCGAGGACAGCCCCGGCGACGTGCGCCTGGTGGCCTACCTCGCGCTCACGCCGGGCGTGGACTTCAGCCTCGACGCGCTGATGCTGCACCTGCGCGAGCACCTGCCGGCCTTCATGCTGCCGCAGCACGTGGTGGCGCTCAAGTCGCTGCCCAGGCTGCCCAACGGCAAGGTCGACCGCGTCGCGCTGCCGCCGCCGCAGGCGGTCTCGCGCGAGGAGGCGCGCCGCGGCGCCGGCCCGCGCAACGACCGCGAGCGCCGCGTGCTCGAGGCGATGGAGAAGGTGCTGAGCCTGCCGGGCCTCGACATGCAGGACGACTTCTTCACCATGGGCGGCCACTCGCTGCTGGCCTCGCGCCTCACCACGCTGCTGGGCCGCGAGTTCCAGGTCACGCTGCCGCTGCGCACGCTGTTCGAGGCGCCCACGCCCGAGCGGCTGGCCGCGGCGATCGAGCGGCTGCAGGGCGCGGGCGCGGGCCGCCAGGCGCCGCTGCCCTGCCGGCTCGACCGCCGGAGCGCGCCGCTCACGCTCGCGCAGGAGCGCATCCGCTTCATGGAGGACCTGCATCCGGGCCGCTCGGTCTACAACGCGCCCTCGGCGCAGCGCCTGCTCGGCAGCTTCGACGCGGCGCGCTTCGAGGCCGCGTTCAAGGAGATCATCCGCCGCCAGCCCGCGCTGCGCACCCGCATGGGCACCGATCCGCACACCGGCCGGCCGGTGCAGCTGATCTCGGAGTCGGTGGAGTTCTCGCTGCCGGTGATCGACCTGCGCAAGCTGCCGGCCGACCAGCGCGAGGCCGAGCTCGCCGAGCTGATGCAGGAGATCGCCGACGAGCCGATCGACATCCACCGCGCGCCGATGATCCACGCGGCCGTGTTCCAGCTCGATGCGCACGACCACGTGTTCCTGTTCGTGCCGCACCACCTGATCTGGGACGGCTGGTCCTTCGACCTGCTCCAGCGCGAGCTGTCGGCGATCTACGACGCGGCCGAGCGCGGCCGCGAGCACAACCTGCCCGCGCTCGCCACCACCCACGGCGACTACGCCGAATGGCTCGCGGGCTGGATGAAGGAGCCGGCCTTCCAGGCGCAGCTCGACTTCTGGCTCGAGCGCTTCGCGCGCGCCCCGCTGCCGCGCCTGCCCAACACCGACATGCCGCGCCGCGCGGGCAAGAGCGGCCAGGGCGGCGCGCAGTGGATCCGCGTCGACCTCTCGGTCACGCAGCAGCTGCGCAAGATCGCGCGCGACATGGACGTCACGCTCAGCATGCTGACCTTCGGCGTCTACGCGCTCACCATGAGCCGCGTCATCGGCTCCGAGGCCATCGTCATCGCCAACCCGGTGCGCGGGCGCCAGCAGCCCGAGACCGAGGACGTGATGGGCTTCTTCAACAACGTGCTGCCGGTGGCGCTCACGGTCGACGCCAGCCTCACGCTGCCCGAGTTCATGCGCTACGTGAAGGGCGAGCTGCTGGCCCTGATGAACTACCAGCAGGTGCCGTTCGAGCGGCTGATGGCCGAGCCCGCGCTCGCCGCGCGCATCCGCGCGGTCGGACCCTACCAGTCGATGTTCTCGTTCCAGGACGCGCGCGACCGCGCCCGCCGGCTCGGCAGCCTGCAGACGCGGCAACTGCACCTGATGCAGCGCGGCGCCACCGACGACATCGGCGTCTGGCTCATGGACAAGCCGCACGGCCTGGAGGGCGCGCTGATCTACAACGCCGACATCTACCTGCGCGAGACCGGCGCCCAGCTGCGCGACCGCTACCTCGAGGTGCTGCACCGCGTGGTCGAGCGGCCCGGCGCCACGCTCGCCACGCTGGCCAGCGAGGAAGGCTCGCCGACCGCCCACTACCTGCGCCGCATGGCCGCGGTCGATCCCTCGAAGGCGCAGGACGCCGACGCCTCGGCCCCGGGCGCGAAGGCGCAGGACGTGCTGCTGAACCCCGAGCACGCCAAGCTCGCGCAGATCTGGGCCTCGGTGATCGGCATCGACGTCAACGACATCCGGCCGACCGACAACTTCTTCGACCTCGGCGGCGATTCGCTGCTGGTGCTGCGCGCGATCGAGCAGGCCGAGCGCACGCTCGGCTACCGCGTGGCCTCGCGCCGCTACCTGTTCGAGAACCTGGGCCAGATCGCGGCGACGGCCCATGCGCCGGCCGAGGAGACCGACCCCGGCGAGCCGCCGCGCGTGCCGCTCGGCCAGCTCAAGAGCGCACCGCGCGGCGACGGCCTCCTCAGCCGCGCCTTCGGCGGCTGGCTGCGCAGGGAGTAGCGGCCATGCGGCACGCATTCTTCACCTCTCCCCCGCCGGAAGCGCCGCGGGTGCGGTACTTCGACCTCGACGAACGTGCCGCCGACGAGGCGGAGCAGATGCTGTCGGAGGAGGAACGCGCGCGCGCCGCGCAGTTCCGCTTCGCGGCCGAGCGGCGCCGCTTCGTGGCCGCCCATGCGGCGCTGCGCCGCGCGCTGGCCGACGAGACCGGCGAGCGCCCCGACGCGCTGCGCTTCACGCGCAGCGCCTTCGGCAAGCCCTCGCTCTCGGGCGGGCCGCGCGTGCACTTCTCGCTCAGCCACAGCCAGGCGGTCGGCCTGCTCGCGACCGGCCGCCGCGGTCCGCTCGGCGCCGACGTCGAGCTGCTGCGCCCGGTGCCCGACGCGCTCGCGCTCGCCGAGCGCCACTTCACGCGCCAGGAGGCCGAGGCGATCGCGGCCCTGCCCGCGGGCGGGCGCGAGCGCGCCTTCCTGGTCTGCTGGACGCGCAAGGAAGCCTGCCTCAAGGCCATCGGCCTCGGCCTGGTGCTGCCGCCCGACCGCTTCGAGGTCGGCATCGCCGAGGAGATCCGCAGCGTCGAGGTGCCGGTGGCCGGCCGAATCCTCTGGCTGATGCTGCAGCCCGCGCCCGCGCGCCTCGACGCCGTGGGCTCGATCGCCGAGTGGCGGCAGACGCACGTGCGCGCGAGCGCGCCGAGCGGCGCGGCGGAGGTCCATACATGAGCGCCATGCCCTTCATGTTCGGGCCCGCCTCGCGGCAGCTGTTCGGCATCTTCCATCCGGCCGAGCCGCGCGAGCCGCTGCACGGGCTTCGCACCGCCGTGCTGCTGTGCCCGCCGTTCGGGCAGGAGGGGCTGCGCACGCACCGCTTCTTCAAGGTGCTGGCCGAGCGCCTCGCGCGCAGCGGCAACGCCACGCTGCGCTTCGACTTCCGCGGCGCCGGCGACTCGCCCGGCGACGAGGCCGAGGGCGAGCTCGAAGGCTGGCGGCGCGACCTCTGCGCGGCCCACGAGGAACTGCGCCGGCGCGCGCCCGCGAGCCGCATCGTCTGGATCGGCGCGCGGCTCGGCGCCACGCTCGCGGTGCTGGCCGCGCGCAACGGCCGCTGCGACCCCTCGCGGCTGGTGCTCTGGGAGCCCGTGATCGACGGCCCCCGCTACGGGCGCCACCTGCGCGAGCAGCACATCGCGGCGATCGACACCACCTTCTGCATCCCCGACCTGGCCTGGCGCCGCAGCCTCGCGCGCGAGCCCGACGCGATGCCGGAGGAGGCGCTCGGCACCGTGCTCTCGCCGCTGCTGCGCCAGCAGCTCGCCGCGCTCGCGCCCGCCTCGCTGCCGCTGACCGCGCTGCACGAGACGCTGGTGCTCACCGGGCCCGACGACGCGCACACCGCGCAGTGGGCCGCCGAGCAGCAGTCGCGCCACATGCCGGTGCGCCTCGCCTACCTGCAGCACCGGCTCGACTGGACCGCCGACCCCTACCCCAACAGCGCGATGGTCCCGGCCGACGCGCTCAACCGCCTGCAGGGAGCCCTTCATGAGTGACATGTCGCAAATGCCGGTGCGCTTCGGCGCCGAGGACTCGCTCGTCGGCATGCTGACCACGCCCGTGCACCAGGTGCCGGCCACGGCCTGCTGCCTGATGTTCAACATGGGCGCCAACCACCGCGTCGGGCCGCGCCGCATCAACGTCAAGCTGGCCCACCTGCTGGCCGCGCGCGGCGTGAGCAGCCTGCGCTTCGACCTCGGCGGCGTCGGCGACAGCGAGGCCCGCGGCGGCGCGCACGACCTGCATGCCCGCGCGCTGCACGACCTGCAGGCCGCGATGGACCTGGTCGAGCGCAAGCTCGGCATCCGCCAGTTCGTGGTCGTGGGCATGTGCTCGGGCGTCGAGCACGCCATGGCCGTGGGCGTGGCCGACACGCGCGTGGCGGCGCTGTCGCTGTTCGACGGCTTCGCCTTCCCCGAGCGCCGCGCGCGCTGGGAGCGCACGCTGCGGCGCGCGCTCGCCGCGCCCGCGCATCCCGCCTTCCCGGGCAAGGCCTGGCGCTGGCTGCAGCGCCGCCTGCTGCCGGGCCGCTCGGCGGCGGCGCTGCCGGGCTTCTTCGCCGAGCCGCGGCCGGCCGAGGTCAACGCCGCCTGGTTCGGCGCCAACATGCGCCGCCTGGCGGAACGCAAGGTGCCGATGCAGCTGCTCTATTCGGGCTCGCTGCACGTCAGCGACCGCGGCCGCGACCAGCTCGGCCCCTTCGCGCGCGAACCCTTCGCCGAGGGCGTGCAGTACGAGTTCATGCGCGAGGTCGACCACACCTTCTGCACCGCCGAAGGCCAGCAGCGCTACCTGCGTTCGGTCGGCGACTGGGTCTGCGCCCGCGCCTTCGGCGCCGGCGCCGAGCGCCGCAGCCCCGCCCCCGCCCTCTCCCCCGCCGCCGGGCACCCCGTGCACGGCGTCTACGTCCCGCAGTGATCCCTTCCAAGGAGCAAAGGACATCCCATGGCACACCTCGATCCCGCCCGTTCCCCGCGCGGCGCCCGCGCCGCCTCCGCTTCCATCGCAGCAGCCGCCGCGGCCGGCGCGCGCGAGCGCAAGCGCCTGCGGCGCCGGCTCGCGCCGATCGCGGCGCTGGTGCTGCCGCTGGCGTTCGCGCTCCAGGGCTGCGGCACGCCGGGCTTCGGCTCGCCCGACAGCGGCAGCTTCACCGCGCCGGCCAAAGACGGCAGCGGCAGGCGCGTGGCGCCGAAGATCGTGACCATCACGCCCGAGCTGGTCCGCGCCAGCGCCGCGCAGGGCGCGCAGGGCGTGCCCGCCGACGTGCAGCGCCTGTTCGGCAAGGCGCCGGGCTACACCATCGCGCCCGGCGACGTGATCGGCATCGTGGTCTACCGCCACCCGGAGCTGATGCCCAACGCCGGCGCCGTGATCTCGCAGCAGAACGACCCCACGGGCGTGAGCGTGGCGCCGGGCTTCATCGTCGACGCCGAGGGCGAGATCAGCTTTCCCTACATCGGCCGCACCAAGCTCGAAGGCATGACCGAGCGTGCCGCGGCGGAGTTCATCACCCAGCGCATCGCGCCCTACGTCAAGGACCCGCTGGTCAGCGTGCGCATCCAGACCTTCCGCGGCCGGCGCGTCTACGTCGAGGGCGAGGTGCGCAACCCCGGGCTGCAGATCTTCACCGACGTGCCGATGACGCTCGCCGAGGCGATCGGCCGCGCCGGCAGCGTCACGACCGCGGGCGACCGCTCGCGCGTGACGCTCACGCGCGGCGACCGCACGCTGCCGATCGACCTCGCGCAGCTGCAGCGCGCCGGCTACGACGCGAGCCGCATCCCGCTGCAGAACGGCGACATCGTGAACGTCGGCACCCGCGAGGACACCCGCGTCTACGTGATGGGCGAAATCCGCAACCCCTCGCCGCTGCTGATGCGCAACGGCCGTCTGAGCCTCGGCGAGGCGCTCGGCGACGCGGGCGGCCCCGACCTGCTGACCTCCTCGCCGGGCCAGATCTACGTGATCCGCAACGCCAACGACGACGTGCCCGAGGTCTACCACCTCGACGCGAAGAACCCGGTCGCGCTCTCGCTGGCCGACCGCTTCGAGCTGCGGCCGCGCGACGTCGTCTACGTCGACCACGTGCCGCTGGTGCGCTGGAACCGGGTGATCAGCCTGATCCTCCCGTCCGCGCAGATCGTGAACCTCGGCGGCACCGTCAACCGCCGCTGACGACAACTTCCAAAAGTCAAAGGTGAACCCCATGAATGCGCACTGGCAACCCCTGATCCCCGCCCCCGCCGAGGTCGTGACGGTGGTCGAGCGTCCACCGTCCCGGCTGCGCGAGCACGTGGACCTGCTGCTCGACAGCAAATGGAAGATCGCCAGGATCACCGCCGTCGCGCTGCTGCTCGGCGCGGCCTACGCGATGCTCGGCCCGCGCGTGTACGAGGCCAACGTGATGATCCAGGTCGAGGACCCCGAGCGCTCGGGCGGCACGCTGGTCGGCGACTCGGCCAGCAGCGCGCTCAACGCCAAGACGCCGACCGCGGGCGAGGCCGAGATCCTCAAGTCGCGCCTCGTGCTCGGCCAGGCGATCGAGAACACCAAGCTCTACATCGAGGCCACGCCGAACTACATCCCCGTGGTCGGGCCCTGGCTCGCGCGGCGCGCCAAGACGCTGTCGGAGCCGGGCTTCCTCGGCATGTCGGGCTACGTGAGCGGCAACGAGCGCATCACGGTGGCGCAGATGGACGTGCCCGCCGAGCTCGAGGGCACGCGCTTCCGCCTCAAGGCGCTCGCCGACGGCGCCTACACGCTGACCCATCCCAAGCTCGAGCAGCCGCTCGCCGGCCATGCCGGCGTACCGCTCGAGGCCGAGACGCCGCTCGGGCCGGTCAGCCTGCTGGTCGCCTCGTTCTCGGCCAGGCCGGGCGCGGAATTCAGGCTGGTGCGCGAGTCGAAGCAGCTCACGCTGCTCGCGCTGCAGAAGGACATGCGCGTGGTCGAGAAGGGCAAGCAGTCCTCGATCATGGACGTGAGCTGGCGCGGCAGCAACCCGGTGCAGGTGATGAACCTGCTCAACGAAGTGGCGCGGCTCTACGTGCGCGTCAACATCGACCAGAAGACCGCCCAGGCGCAGCGCGCGCTCAACTTCCTCGGCACCGAGCTGCCCAAGCTCAAGAGCCAGCTCGAGGAATCGGAGGAGGCCTACAACCGCTACCGCAACCAGCACGGCACCGTGAGCCTGGACGACGAGGCGCGCAACGCGCTGGCGCAGAACGCCGACCTGCAGACCCGGCTGCTCGACGCGACGCAGAAGCGCCACGAGCTGACCGAGCGCTTCACCTTCCGCGACCCGAGCGTGGTGACCATCGACACCCAGATCGCCACCCTCAAGCGCGCACTCGGCGCGGTCGAGCAGCGCATCCGCCGCATGCCGATGCTGCAGCAGGACGCGCTGCGCATGCAGCGCGACATCAAGGTCAACACCGAGCTCTACGTGTCGCTGCTCAACAGCTCGCTGCAGATGCGGCTCGCGAAGGAAGGCCGCATCGGCAACGTGCGCGTGCTCGACCAGGCGCTCGCGCCCGAGAAGCCGGTGCGGCCCAAGCCCGTGATCACGATGGCGCTGGCGCTGATCGGCGGCCTGTTCGCGGGTGCGGCCTCGACCTTCCTGCGCCGCTCGTGGCGCAGCACCATCGCGAGCCCGGCCGAGGTCGAGGTCCACACCGGGCTCGACGTCTACAGCACCATCCCGCTGAGCCGCCACCAGCACCGGCTCGACCGCGCGATGCGCCACGGCAAGCCCGGCGTGCACCTGCTGGCGGCGCAGCATCCCGACGACCCGGCGCTCGAGGGGCTGCGGCGACTGCGCACCGCGCTCAAGTTCTCGATGCCGGGCGCGCCCAACAACCGCATCATGATCTCGAGCGCCACCCCGGGTGCGGGCAAGAGCTTCGTCTCGTCGAACCTCGCGGCGATGCTCGCAGCCAGCGGCCGGCGCGTGCTGCTGATCGACGCCGACCTGCGGCGCAGCAGCCTCGCGCCGCGCTTCGGCCTGCGGCGCTCGCACGGCCTGTCGGAGCTGGTGCAGGGCACGATCGAGATCGACGAGGCGGTGCACAAGAACGTGCTGCCGCACCTCGACGTGATGACCACCGGCGTGCTGCCCGCCGACCCCTCGGGCCTGCTCACGAGCGACGCCTTCGCGCGCACGCTCGAGAAGATCTCCGCCTGCTACGACACGGTGGTGGTCGACACCCCGCCCGCGCTGCTGGCCGCCGAATCGGCCGAGATGGCGACCTGCATGGGCATGCTGCTGATGGTGGCGCGCGTGGGCGACAACCAGGTCGGCGACCTGACCGAGAGCGCCAAGCTGCTGCGCGTGGCGGGCGCGCGCTTCCAGGGCGTGGTGCTCAACGCGCTCGACACGCGCCGGCGCTACTACGGCAGCCTCGCCTACCGCTCCGGCGGCTACCACCCGCGCGCGGCCGACTCCCCGCCGGCCGCGCCCGAGCTGCCGCGGCCGGCCGCGCCGGGAGCCGCGTCATGACCACGCTGCGCAGCAACGCCGCGGTGCCGCGCGCCGCCGGCTCGCGCCGGCTGCTGATGGCCACCAAGCGCGGCATGGACATCGTGCTCGCGAGCGCGTTCTTCCTCTTCCTCGGCTGGGCCTACGCGCTGATCTGGCTCGGCGTGCTCATGACCTCGGGCCGGCCCGCGATCTACAAGCAGCCGCGCTACGGCCGCGACGGCCGCATCTTCAGCTTCTACAAGTTCCGCTCGATGGCGCACGACGCCGACGCGGTGCTCGCGCGCCACCTGCGCGAGAACCCGGAGGCGCGCCGCCAGTGGGACAAGTACCAGAAGCTCGACCCCGACCCGCGCATCACGCGCTTCGGCGCCTTCCTGCGCAAGTACAGCCTCGACGAGCTGCCGCAGTTCTGGAACGTGCTCAAGGGCGACATGAGCCTGGTCGGCCCGCGGCCCTGCATGTTCGCCCAGAAGGTGCTCTACGGCGCCTACTGGGAGAGCTACTGCGCGGTGCGCCCCGGCATCACCGGCCTGTGGCAGGTCAGCGGGCGCAACGAGGTCAGCTACCGGCGCCGCGCGGCGATGGACGCCGACTACGTCGCCACGCTCTCGCTGCACCAGGACATCGCGATCCTGCTCAAGACCTTCGCGGTGGTCGCCGGCGCCCAGGGCTCGCGCTAGGCGCCACGCACCGGCCTTCTTCCCATGGACCCTTCTTCAACCCAACCGAAAGAACATATGCGTATCTACGTTGCTGGTCATCGCGGCATGGTGGGACAGGCGCTCATGAAGCGCCTGCTGGACCTCGGGCACGAGGTCGTCACGCGCAGCCATGAGGAACTGGACCTTCTCGACCAGGAAGCCGTCCGCCGGTTCTTCGCCTCCGAGCCCATCGACCAGGTCTACCTCGCGGCGGCCAAGGTCGGCGGCATCCACGCCAACATGACCTACCCGGCGGAGTTCATCTACCGCAACCTGATGATCGCCGCCAATGTCACGCACCAGGCGTTCCTCGCGAACGTCCGGCGTCTCCTGTTCCTCGGCTCGAGCTGCATCTACCCGCGGCTCGCCGAGCAGCCGATCCACGAGAACGCGCTGCTCGACGGCAAGCTCGAGCCGACGAACGAGCCCTACGCGATCGCCAAGATCGCGGGCATCAAGCTCTGCGAAAGCTACAACCGGCAGTACGGCGCCTCGCACGGCATCGACTACCGCAGCGTGATGCCCACCAACCTCTACGGCCCGGGCGACAACTACCACATCGAGAACAGCCACGTGGTGCCGGCGCTGATCCGCCGCTTCCACCAGGCCCGGATCACCGAGGCGCCCGAGGTCGTGATCTGGGGCACGGGCCGCGCGCGGCGCGAGTTCCTCTACGTGGACGACATGGCCGAGGGCTGCATCCAGGTGATGGGCCTCACGCGCGAGTGCTACGAGCAACACACCACGCCGATGTGCGCCCACATCAACCTCGGCACCGGCGAGGACCTCACGATCGCCGAGCTCGCGCAGCTGATCGGCGAGACCGTGGGCTACCGCGGCCGCATCCGCTTCGACACCTCGCAGCCCGACGGCGCGCCGCGCAAGCTGCTCGACGTGCGCTGCGCGGCCTCGATCGGCTGGCATGCCACCGTGCCGCTCGCCGAGGGGCTGCGCCGCACCTACGCCGACTACCAGCAGGCGCTGCGCCCGATCCAGGAAATCGCCCACGCCTGACAGCCCACCCGCCACGACCGACGAGGCCCCGCCATGAGAACACTCTGCTTCTGGTTCGGCATTGCCGCCGCCTTCGCCTGCGGCTGGGCCGATCCGGTCTGGGGCTACGCGGCCGTGGCCGCGCTGGTGGTGGTGCAGATCGCGATGCTGGCGGTGCCCGGCGCGAGCGTGTTCCTGCTGGTCCACTACGCGACGATCCTGACCTACTTCTCGCTCGCGCCCGCGATGCAGATCGCCGCCGACATCTCGTTCTGGGACGCCGGCGTGCTCGCGCCCTGGTCGCACCGGCAGGCGCTCACGCTGCTGCTGCTGTACATGGCGGGCGTGGAGGCGGCGCGCTTCGGCATGGCCGGGCCGCCCGCGGCGCAGGCGCCCTATGCCGGACTGCGGACCGACGGCGTCGCCCACCCCTTCCTGCTGCTGCTGAGCGGCTCGCTCGCGGCCTTCGCGTCGCTGTTCATCCGGCCCGAGCTCAACTTCGTGGCGCGCGGCGAGATCGGCGACGGCACCAGCCTGCCGGTGGACTACATCGTCTACTCGACGCTGCCCAAGCTCATCGTGCTGCTGTGCTTCGTGGCGCTCGCGATCCATGCGGTGCACCGGCGCACGGTCTGGGCCTGGTGCGCGGCGGCGCTCGCGTTCGCGCTCGCGGCGGCCGCGGCCAACCCGGTCAACACGCCGCGCCAGATCCTGCTCGTGGGCCTGCTGCCGCTCGTGATCCACGCCTTCGGCCAGCGCCTGCGCTGGGCGCTGCCGCTGCTGATCTTCGGCGCCATCGCGGGGCTGGGCCCGGTGCTCAACCTGATCTCGCGCGGCAGCATCTGGGGCGAATCGCTCACCACCTTCCCGTACAGCCAGGACTTCGACGCGATGTACATCGTGGCCGGCCTGCTCGAGCGCGCGCCCTCGCCCGAGCTCGGCATGGGCCGCTACCTGGCCTCGGCCTTCTCGTTCATGCTGCCGCGCGAGCTGAAGATGTTCCCGGACTTCGACCCGCTCGGCTGGCCCGAGGTGCTGAACAACTTCTCGCAGTCGAACCTGTCGCTGCCGCCCTTCACCACCGCCTACTTCGACTTCGGGCTCCTCGGCCCGGTGCTGCTCGGCGCGGCGATCTCGGCCGGCGCGCGCGTGCTCGACCGCATCGTCGACCGGCCGCTCGCCGTCTCGGGCAGCTACCTGTCGGCGCTGGTGCTGATCGCGGCCTACGTGCCGTTCATGCGCGGTCCGATCCTCGGCTGGGGCCCGTTCGCGGCCTCGGGGCTGATCGCGGCCGTGCTCGCGGGCGCGCTGAGCGCGCGCTTCCGCCCCGGGTACCGCCGCGCCGCGCCGGCCGTGGCCGGCGCCCGCACCGCCTGAGGACCGCGCGCCATGCCGACCTACCTCTTCTACGACACCATCCGGCTCAACCGCGGCGCGGGCGGCGTGCTGAACGTGTCCGAGCAGCTGCTGCGCCACATGCGCCTGGCCGAGGGCGAGCGCATCGAGCCGGTGAGCGAGCGCCACGCGCGCCTCTTCGCCGCCGCGCGGCGCGTGAGGCTGAGCCGCTTCCTGCTCGAGACGCTGCTCTACAACTACCACCTGCTGCGCCGCCTCGCGACCGGCGAGCGGGCGTACGCGGTGTTCCCGAACTACTTCCTGCCGTTCGCGCTCTTCGGGCGCCACCGCGACGCGATCGTGATCGTGCACGACCTGCAGTACAAGGCCTACCCGCAGCATTTCAGCCCCGCCAAGCGGCTCTGGCTCGACTGGAGCCTGCGGCGTGCCGCGCGCAGCGACGCCGACGTGGTCTTCATCAGCCACAGCAGCCAGCAGGACTTCGAGCGGCACTTTCCGCGCTGCCGGCATCCGGCCGTGATCTTCAACCCGGTGGACGCGCCGCGCGGCCTGCCCGGCGCGGGCGCGAGCACGCGCACGGGCGAGCGCTACCTGATCGCCGCCTACCACTACTACCCGCACAAGAACTTCAGCGGCACGCTCGCGCTGTTCGTGCGCATGAAGGAGGCCGGCCTCGTCGACTGGCTCGACATCACGGGCAACGGCGCGGAGGCGGTGGGCCGCATGGTCGCGGGCCTGGACCCCGCGCTGCGCGCCAGCATCCGGCACCGCGGGCTGGTCTCGCGCGAGGAGCTGCTGCGGCTCTACGCGGGCGCCACCGCCTTCATCTCGCTGTCGACCTTCGAGGGCTTCAACCTCTCGGCCGCCGAGGCCGCGACGCTGGGCGTGCCGCTGGTGCTGTCCGACATCCCGGTGCACCGCGAGCTGTTCGCGGGCCACGCCTTCCTGGTCGACAACCAGGCGCCCTGCGACCTCGAGGCGCTCGGCCGCTACCTCGCCGCGCACCGCGGCGCGCATGCGCCCTGGCCGCTGGCCGAGACCTGCGCGCCGGCCGCGGTGGCCGGGCGCTACCTCCGGCTCAAGCGCGAAGCCGTCGCGCTCGCGGGAGCCCTGCCATGAAACGCCGCGCCGTCCTGTCCGCACGCCTCGCCGCGGCCGCGCTGCTCGCCGCCGCGGCGGCCGTCGGCCACGCCCAGCCCGCCGAGCCGCCCGCCACCGGCTTCGGCGTGATGGTGCACTACCTGCCCGACAAGCAGACCGTGGCCGACGCCGCGCGCTTCGACGTCGAGGCGCTCGCCGCCGCGCTCGCGCGCATGCGGGCCTCGTACCTCGTGCTCACGCTGGGCCAGAACAACGGCCAGTACATCGCGCCCAATGCCGCGCTCGAGGCGCTGTGCCCCGGGAGCCAGCGCCACCGCCCGCCGCGCGACCTGCCGCTGGAGATCGGCCGCGCGCTCGAGCGGCGCGGCATCGCGCTGGTGCTCTACCTGCCGTTCCGCGCGCCGCAGGCCGATCCCTACCTGATGGACTGCCTCGGCGACGTCTCCGAGCAGCAGCCGCCGCCCGCGCGCTTCACCGCCGCCTGGACCGAGGTGGTGCGCTACTGGTCGCAGCACTACGGCCCGCTCGCGCGCGGCTGGTGGTTCGACGGCACCTACAACACCGAAGGCATGTCGGCCGAGCGCTGGAACGCGCTCTGCGCCGCCACCCAGAGCGGCGGCGGCGGACAGCGCTGGCTCGCCTTCAACCCCGGCGAAGGGCCGGCGCGCTTCAGCCTGCGCGCGGCGCCGTGCCAGAACCTCATGGCCGGCGAGTTCATGCAGCCGCCCGCGCCCGCCGCGCTCGCGGAGCTGCTCGCCGCGCGGCCCTCGGCGCTGACCTTCCACCTGCTCACGCCGCTCGGCCCCTCCTGGGGCCAGACCGGCACGCCGCGCTTCGGCGCGAACCAGCTGCGCGCCTGGATCGCCGAGGCGCAGGCGCGCGGCGGCCTCTTCACGCTCGACATGCCGCTCGACGACGACCTGCGCCTGGTGCCCGCGCACGTCGCGCTCGTGCGCAACGCCACCACGCCACGGCCCTGAGGCCGCAACCCCCATCCGACCATGAACACCCCGACCCCGCCCCTCGTCTTCATCGTGGTGGAAGACCGCCAGAACAAGTCGCTGCTGCGCTGCCGCGAATCGGCCGAGCGGGCCGAGGAGCCGCTGGTCGTGCTTTCGGACACCGAGGCCGGCCCCGACTACGCGCGCCTGTGCAGCAGCTACGTGCACCTGTCGAGCAACCCGCCCGAGTTCGAGAAGATCTGCTTCCGGCGCTACTTCCTGCTCGCCGAGCACCTGCGCCACCATCCCGATCTGCACGAGTTCGTGCTGATCGACAGCGACGTGCTGCTGTTCCGCGGCGCCGGCGCGCACATCCGCCGCGTGGCGGGCAGGGCGGACTTCTCGGGCTCGTTCATGCAGCCGCGCAACGGCTGGGACCCGTGCCAGATCTCGCCGCACGTGAGCTACTGGACCGCCGCCGGGCTGCAGCGCTTCGTGGCCTTCGTGCTCCACACCTACGCCACGCCCTCGGGGCGGCGCAAGCTGCGCGCCATCGCGGCGCGCTTCGCGGCGCGCGGCGTGCGCGGCGGCGTCTCGGACATGACGCTGCTGCACCTCTGGGCCCATGCGACCGGCAACGCCGAGCCGATCAACCGCGTCTTCGGCGGGCGCATGATCGACCACAACATCAACGGCGGCCACAACCTGCATGCGCACGAGTTCGAGGTACGCGGCGGCGCCAAGCGCATCGTGCACGTCGACGGGCAGCCCTGCGTGGTCACGACCACCGGCCAGACCGTGGGCGTGATGGCGCTGCACTTCCAGGGCAGCGCCAAGATGGCGATGGGGCATGCGCTCGAAGGCCGCGTGCGCATGGTGGCGCTGCTGACCTATGCGCTGCAGCTCGCGCGACGCGCCAAGAACAGCGCCTTCGTCTGGGGCTCGCGCGTGCAGCGCGCGCTCGGCGGTGGCCCGCTCGCGAACGCCTCGGCCCCCAAGTGAGGCACCGACCGGAGGCATGCGCATGACCCCGCTGCACCGCCCCTTCGGCTTCGCCGGCCTGCACCGGGTGCAGCTGCGCGGGCTGGGCGCGCTGGCGTCGCGGCTCTACGTCTACCTCTCGGGCTTCTTCGCGCTGTTCGCGATGGCGGCGTACGTCTCGCCGGCCGAGTTCGGCGCCTACTCGGTCTACCAGTCGGTGCTCGAGGTGGCGCTGGTGCTGGGCACGCTCGGCAGCTCGCTGCTGTTCTCGCGCGAGGCCGCGAGCGATCCGCCCGGCGTGCGCACCGGCGACATGTGGCGCACGCTCGCGATCGGGCTGCCGCTCGGCGCGTTGCTGGTCGCGGTGCTGCTGGCCGCGCAGCACCTGCCGGTGGCGGGCATGCCCTTCGTGCTCTTGGCGGCGATGCTCGCGGTGTTCTCGTTCATCGGGCTGCGCCTGTCGTACAGCCGCGGGCTCGGCTATGCCGGGCTGCTCAACCTCGAGGCCGGCGTGCGCGCCACCGTGCTGCTGGCCGGCGTGGCGGTGCTCGCGGCGCTGGGCGTGGAGACCGGTGCGGCGCACCTGCTCGCGATCAACCTCGCCGCGCTGCTGCTCGTGGCCGCGGCCTGCCTGCACACCGGCTGGGCCGAGGGCCCGCCGCCGGGCGCCGCGCTGCTCGACCTCGGCGCGCAGGCGCGCGCCACCGCCTATTCGGTGCTGATGTTCCTGCTGCGCAAGTCCGACCTGCTGGTGGTGGCCTTCTTCATGCCGCTGGGCTACGTGGGCGCGTTCAAGGTGGCCTTCCTGCTCGCCGAGGCGCCCTCGCAGTTCGTGCAGGCCTTCCTCTACACCCGCACGCGCGCCATGCTGGGCGCCGAGGGCGGCAGCCAGGACGACGCCACGCTGCGGCTCGCGCGCCAGTCCTTCCTGCTCGGCTGCCTGCTGTTCGCCGCGCTCGCGGTGGTGATCACCGTGGCCGCGCCGCTGCTGAAGATGGGCGACGAGGCGCTCCTGATCTTCGCCGGCATCGCGCCCTACTTCCTGCTGCGCACCTACACCATCCACCACGAGATGCAGCTCTCGCTGACCACGCCGATGGATGCGCTCGCGCGCTGGGCGCTGCTCGAGGTGGTGCTGCGGCTGGCGTCGTACGCGGTCGTGGTGCCGCTCTTCCCCGACCGGCCGCACTACGTCTTCCTCGTCGCGTGCGTGAGCGACTTCGTGCTCTACGAGGTGCGCATGCGCCGGCAGTTCGGCTTCTATCCCTTCGCGCGGCTGGTCCGCGGATGTTTCGCGAGGCCGGCGCCATGAAGATCCTGCTCTATTCGATGAACTTCTCGCCCGAGCTCGTCGGCATCGGCAAGTACTCGGGCGAGATGGCGCAGTGGCTGCATGCCAAGGGCCACGAGGTGCGCGTGATCGCGGCGCCGCCCTTCTTTCCGCAGTGGGCGCTGTTCGAGGGCCACTCGGCCTGGGCCTGGCGCCGCACCGTGTGCGACGGCGTCACCGTGTACCGCGCGCCCACCTGGGTGCCGGCGCGGCCGCGGGCGCTGGCGCGGCTCGCGCACCTGATGTCGTTCATGCTGTCGAGCATGCCGCTGCTGTTCGGGCAGATCCGCTGGAAGCCCGACCTGGTGTTCGTGGTGGAGCCGCCGCTGTTCTGCGCGCCCGCGGTGCTGTTCTTCTCGCGCCTGCTCGGCATCAAGTCGTGGCTGCACATCCAGGACTACGAGGTCGATGCCGCCTTCGGCCTCGGCCTGGTGCGCGGCGCGCGCGTGCGGCGCTTCGCGCTCTCGGTGGAGCGCTGGCTGCTGAACCGCTTCCACCGCGTCTCGACCATCTCGTCGGCCATGCTCGACAAGGCGCGCGACAAGGGCATCGACGACACGCGCCTGGTGCTGCTGCCCAACTGGGTGGACGTGCGCGCCATCTGCCCGCAGGCCGCCGCCCCCGCCGGGGCCGCGCCCGCGCAGGGCTACCGCGCGATGCTCGGCATTCCGGCCGACGAGGTGGTGGTGCTCTACGCCGGCAGCCTCGGCGCCAAGCAGGGCATCGAGCTGCTCGCCGAGGCCGCGCACCGGCTCGTGGCCGCGGCGCACATCCACTTCGTGTTCTGCGGCAACGGCCCGAGCCGCGCGCCGCTCGAGGCCGCCTGCGCCGACCTGCCGCGCGTGCACTTCCTCGACCTGCAGCCCGCCGAGCGGCTCAACGAGCTGCTCGGCATGGCCGACATCCACGTGCTGCCGCAGCGCGCCGATGCGGCCGACCTCGTCATGCCTTCCAAGCTCGCCGGCATGCTCGCGAGCGGCAAGGCCGTGATCGTCACCGCCCACGCCGGCACCGAGCTCAGCCGCGTGGTCGAGGGCCGCGGCCTCGTCGTCGAACCGGGCAACGCCGACGCGCTCGCCGAGGCCATCGCCCAGCTCGCCGTCTCGCGCCCGCGGCGCGAAGCCATGGGCGCCGCCGCGCGCGCCTTCGCCGAGACCGAGCTGGACCGCAACGCCATCCTGCTGCGCCTGGAGCGGGAACTGCTTCGCTGCGTGGCCGACTGAACGGCCCGCCCCACCTCACGACACCGACCCATGCAACCCCGTCCAATGTCCACCAAGAAGGGAAGCTTCATGTCCGATGCCGCGCCCCACTCCAACGACACCCCCGAGCCATCCCGGGCGTCCGAGCGCCGCCCGGTATATCCGTCGGGCCTGTGCCCGCCGCCCGAGCCCTTGTGGCCGCATTTCCTCACCGGCCAGGAGGACGCGCCCGTGCGCGTGCTGCTGGTGGACGACGACGAGTTCATGCGCCGCGTGATCGCGCAGGAGCTGCTGTCGGACCTGCGCATCCACCTCGAGGCCCAGGCCGGCAGCGTCCGCGACGGCCGGCGGCTGCTCGCGACGCACCAGTTCGACGTGCTGATGGTCGACCTGCGGCTCGGCGACGGCTCGGGCTTCGACCTGATCCGCGAGGCGCGCAAGACCCACCGCGACTGCGAGGTGATCGTGATCTCGGCGCTGGAGGACGACGCCAACGTGCTGCACGCCTTCGAGCTCGGCGCCAGCGGCTACCTGCTCAAGCACGCCTGGCTGCAGAGCTTCTCGCAGGCCGTGCTGCACGTGGTGAACGGCGGCGCCGTGATCACGCCCAAGCTCACGCGCCGGCTGCTCGCGCGCATGAACCTGCAGGCCACCGAGGAGCCGCCCCTGCCCGAGCCCCCGCTGCGCGAGGTGACCCTGACCGCGCGCGAGCGCGAGGTGCTGCGCTGCGTGGCGCGCGGCTGCGTGTCGAAGGAGATCAGCCTGCGGCTCGGCATCTCGGGGCAGACCGTCAACGCCCACATCAAGAACATCTACAAGAAGCTGCACGTGCACTCGCGCGCCCAGGCCGTGAGCTTCGCCACCCACACCGGCCAGCTCTGAGCAAGAACAACCAGGACCCACGCCATGACCAGCCCCCTGCCCACCATCCATCCCGTCGTGCTCTGCGGCGGCAACGGCACGCGCCTGTGGCCGCTCTCGCGCAAGGCCCTGCCCAAGCAGTTCGCGCCGCTCGTCGGCGACAAGAGCCTGCTGCAGCTCACGCTCGAGAGGCTTTCGCGCCTCAACCCCGAAGTCACCTGCATCGCCTCGGAAGACCACCGTTTTCTCGTGCGCGAGGCAGCCGACAAGGCCGGCACCACCGGCCGGCAGATCCTCGAGCCCGTGGCGCGCAACACGGCCGCGGCCATCGCCTCGGCCGCGCTGCTCGCGCCCGGGCCCGGGGCGCTGCTCCTCTTCGCGCCGTCGGACCACCACATTCCCGACACCGCCCTGTTCGCCGAGACGGTGCAGAGCGGCATCGACGCCGCGCTCGACGGCCACATCGTCACCTTCGGCATCGCGCCCACCTTCGCCAGCACGGCCTACGGCTACATCGAGGCCGGCCCCGAGCTCGGCGACGGCCGCAGCCGCGCCGTGATGCGCTTCATGGAAAAGCCCAGCGCCGAGGTCGCCGAATCGCTGATCCTGCACGGCGGCTACTGGTGGAACGCCGGCATCTTCCTCGCGCGGGCCGGCACCCTGATCAACGCGATCGGCCAGCATGCGCCCGACATCCTCGCCGCCTGCGAGCGCGCTGCCGCGGGCGTGACCGTGGACGGCAGCTTCCACCGGCTCGACCCCGAGGCCTTCGCTGCCTGCCGCAGCGACAGCATCGACTACGCCGTGATGGAGAAGCATGACGACATCGCCGTCGTCAAGTTCAACGGCAACTGGAGCGACGTCGGCAGCTGGAACGCCGTCGCCAAGCTCCACGCCGCCGACCCCACCGGCAACCGCCTGAGCGGCAAGGCCCGCGCCCTGGGCGCGCGCGACACCTTCGTCCACGCCCCGCACCGCCCCGTGGTCGCCCTCGGCACCGAGCACCTGATCATCGTCGACACCCTCGACGCCGTTCTCGTGGCGAATGCCGACTGCGCCGAGCAGGTCGGCGAGGTCGTGAAGATGCTCAACCGCGAAGGCCACGCCGAAGCCACCGAGCACCGCCGCGTGGTGCGCCCCTGGGGCGCCTACGACAGCCTCGACATGGGCGAGCGCTTTCAGGTCAAGCGCATCACCGTCAAGCCCGGCTGCAAGCTTTCGCTGCAGATGCACCACCACCGCTCCGAGCACTGGATCGTCGTGAAGGGCACCGCCAAGGCGACCTGCGACGGACAGGTGAGCCTCGTGCGCGAGAACGAATCGATCTATCTCCCCCTGGGCGCCGTGCACCGCCTGGAGAACCCCGGCAAGACCGTGCTCGAAGTGATCGAGGTGCAGACCGGCGGGTACCTGGGGGAGGACGACATCGTGCGCTTCGACGATGTGTATGGGCGGTCGGCTGCGGCACCTTTGAAGGAGAAGGGGGAGGCGGTGGTCGATCCGGTGTTGTTGCAGGTGGCTTCGCAGCAGGGGGTGGCGGAGAGGCATTGAGCGCTTTTTGCTCGCGCGTTTTCTGCCTAGCCGGTCAGGGCCTCGCATTGGGCCTCGATGCGGGCGTGGAGAAGATCGAGGGAGGCGGCGATGAGGCGCTGCAATGCGCTGCGCTGGTAATGGTTCAGAAGTGGCGGCTTCGCGCTGCTGCCCGCGTCGCCTGAGTCGGCCCTTCGCGATTGTCTTCGCGCCACGCTAGGTGGACATGGAGGGACCGTCAAGCTGCGGTGCTGCTGGATTGCGCCGCCGGCATCGGAAGGCGGTAATGCAGCGATTGCCGCCCATCGTGGCAATTATCCGACTTCGCGGTCCCTGACACAAAGCCGCCATCGACTCACCTATCATTTGCTTGCTCAGAAGTTGCATTGGAAGCGATACCATTGCAACGATTCGTTTTCGGCGGTTTCTGCGCGGCGCAGGTCACTGCACTTGTGGCTGCATGCGCGCAGGGGCAATGTGGCCATCCCTGTGACGCCCCATCTTGCCTGCCATTACCGGTTCATCTGAACCATCTAAGCGTTTTCGGGACCTATGGACAGCGACCGCATCGATCTTGACAATTTGATTGCCAACCTTGATCAGGCGATCATTGCCTGCGAGCACCATGACTCACCCGAGAACATCAGTGCAGCGCGCGCAAGTTTTGAGACGGCGGTAAGAACGGCGATCGGCGCACCGACTGCACCGCGGCAAATCTCGACACTGTTGCAGGTAGCCATCGATGGCAGCAAGAAGCGCCGCGAGGCCGGCATCCTGACACTGCGCGCACTCGCCGTGAACCAGCTGCTCCCTCTGGATGACGACCCGCACCTGGGTCGAAATGCCGTCAAGCTGATCGAGTTGAGCTGCCCCGATCTGTGGTCGCAGATGAAACTGAAAGAAAAGGGCCAGACCTTCGAGAAACTTGAGGTACTACGAGGCTTTCATTCCACGGTCTTGCAGAGCCTGGAGGTGCTGCGCAACCTGCCGCGCACCTTGACCGAGATTGACCATCTCAAGGGCGAGATCCAGAAGGCGATCCGCAAGGACTCCACCGTCGCCTACCTTGCGCCGTTTGCCTGGGCAACCCACCGCTACAAGATCATCCACGTGCTCGACCAGATCTCCCAACTGGTTGCCTGCAAGGATTCAACCTACAAGTCCATTTTTGATCAACTCGAGCAATCCTGCTCGGAGCTCGGCCAATCGTCCGCCAGAACATTCGTCGAGCGCGACTATATCCAGCCCTTCAAAGCCTCCGTGTTGGGCGCCATGCAGGCACTGCGCGATGGTGCCTCGGCACATTTCGCGTGCCGCATCGAACCGCGTCGCAAATCGCCTCATCTGGCTGAGAAGAAATACCAGCTGCACCGGATTGATGAATTCATAACTATCACCGTGCCAATGATAAATGTGGGCCCGGGGATGGCGACGGACCTCTACGCGGAGATCGGCTGCGCGGCTAACGGCCCGATCATTCCCGATGTCGAGGAAATCCGCCTGGGGGACATTCCGCCGGGCGAGTTTGCAATTTCGTTCAAAGCGATGGTCTGCGACCCCGTGAAATCCGTGGACATGGTCCTGCAGGTCACTTGGGGCCAGCTCTTCGGAGAATCGCAGTCGGTGGCGCTGGACCTACGGCTGGAAGCGCAGGACAGCGAGGTGAATTGGGCCGAGCTGGAAAAGTTGGATCCCTTCAGCCTGGAAGTGGCCGACAGCACCCAGTTTGTGGGCCGAACAGCCAAGGTCCATGCCATCGGCAATCGCCTGCTCAAGGAGCAGATGAGTTCGACCTATGTGACCGGCCAAAAACGGGTCGGCAAGACTTCGCTGGCCAAGGCAGTCATGCGTTATGTCGATGCGCAAAGCAACGCCAGCAAGACGTTCAAGACACTTTATCTCGAGTGGGGCGAGTACAGCACGGACGATGCGCGATCCACGGTCCTGGCCCTAGGCGAGCAGATCAACTGGTTCTTTCAGCAATACCTGCCGCCCGAGGTCAAGCTTCCGCCGCCGCAGTTCGCCGGCACGCTGGCTCCGCTGAATACTACGGCGCGCGCGCTGGAAACGCATGCACCAGCGCTGCGTTTCGTGATTGTGCTGGATGAGTTCGACGAGATTCATCCCGAGATGTACCGCTACGGGCCGTTGGCCGAGGTCTTCTTCGCGAATCTGCGGACTCTGGCTGCACGCAAGAACCTTGCGTTCTTGCTAGTAGGAGGCGAAAAGATGCCTTTCATCATCGGCGCTCAGGGCGATCAGCTCAACAAATTCGTACGGGAGCCCCTGGACTATTTCTCGCGCGCCGATGAGTGGTCCGACTTCGTGGAGTTAGTCACCGGGCCGACCCGCGACAGCCTGAACTGGGAAGACGCAGCGCTCAACGAACTCTTCACGCTCACTCACGGCCATCCCTACTACACCAAGCTGCTGTGCGCCAAAGTCTTCTCTAACGCGGTTAATCAACGTGACACGGAGGTGATCGCCAGTGATGTGCGACGCGCACTGCGTGGCCGCATCTCCGAGCTGGACACAAACTCCTTTGCTCACTTCTGGAAAGATGGCATCAACTCCGAACGCGAGGCCGCAGAGATCATCGAGCTCAAGCGCCTGCGCACGCTGGTGGCCTTTGGCCGTGCGTCCCGACTCGGTCCGGCAACCAAAGACACCATGATGGCGGAGATTCCCTCCACTACAATGGAACCGACAGAGGCGATTCCTGTCATCGAGGATTTCTGCCGGCGCGACATCTTGATCGACCAGGATGGCGGGTACGCGATTCAGGTCCCGGTGTTTGACCGCTGGCTAAAGGATGTCGGCGTGTCCAAGTTGATTTCGAGTACCCTGGCCGATGATCTCGAAGTCGCCCAACGCGCGGCCAGCGACGCCGCGTACGTGAGAGCCGCTGAAATCGAGGCGCTGGTGAAGCCCTGGCCGCTTTACCGCGGCAACCAGATCACGGGCGAGACGGTGCGTGCCTGGCTGGAGCAGGTTAGCGACGCTCAGGACCAGCGGCTGCTTTTCACCATCCTTCAGAAGATGCGCTTTGTGACGCCCGCTCAGATCGGCGAGGCGCTCAAGAGCGCTCATTCGCGCATCATCGCGAGGATTGCGCCACCAATGACACGCGAAAGCAAGGTCGAGAAGCGCCGCGACCTGGTGATCACCTACCTGGACGGTATCGGCAAGAGTGGCGCCACGTATGCACGCACGTATGCCAAAGAAAATGGTGTACTCATGGAGCGCGTGCTAGAGCGAGGTCGTATGCAGAAACGACTGACAGCCGAAGACGCGCCGAATGCTGTGGTGCTGGTGGATGATATCGCGGGCACCGGCAAAACGCTCGCAGACCTCCTCAAGGCATTCCTGGATGAATCCGCAGCTAGCCTCGAGGCCGGCGCCATCACGTTGGCGGTGGTCTTGCTATTTGCCACAGAAGACGCCCGCGACCGCATCGAAGCCATGCTGAAGAAATACTCCGGCGTCAAATCACTGATCCACGTGCATGAAGTCATCGGCGAGGAGCTAATGGCCTTTGGCGGGGAAGGCCGCGGCATCTGGTCTTCGGAGGACGTTCGCGACAGGGCCAAGGCGCTGTGTGTGCGGCTTGGCACTGGCTTGTACCGCGAGCCCCTGGGTTTCGGCTCCCAGGCACTGATGATGGCGTTTCCCGATACTTGCCCGAACAATAGTCTGCCCATTATTTTTGCGTCCAAGTCCGGCAGCAACGGATGGAACGCACTGCTGGGGCGCCCGACTTCTTGAGCCTGCCGTGATTGCGCCTAGCTGTGATGTCTCAATAGGTTGTTCATCCGTCCCGGACCTGGGAAGCTGT